>CAVGTC010000016.1:0-26691 GCA_963632255.1 Lachnospiraceae bacterium
GATATGTCCACGGGAGGAAGGGGTGTTAGGGGGATGGGGAATGCTGTGGCGGGGGGCGGCGGAGGCGGGAAACGGGGAGGGCGCGGCGGTCACATCCCCGCGAGGTTTTCGGCGTAGAAGACGGCGTGCCCGACGCGCTTCGCGGGCGGGGGCAGCTGCATGTAGTCGCGGTAGAGGTCGGAAAGGTAAGCGTCGGGGTCGGCCGGCGCGTTGAACTCCCTCCCCTCGAAAGCCATGCGGCGCGTGGGGAAGATGCTGTCGGTGCGGTGCATTATGCCGTAGCCGTTGTTGTCGAGCGTGTTGGACGTGTACTCGCCCCGCTTGCAAAACCATCCGCCCACCGTCCACAGCGTGCGGCAGACGGCGCGTTTCGCCCCGAAATAGAAAAACTCGGCAAACGAGCGCAGCGAGTAGTAGTGCTGGCTCTGCAGCACGGCGTTGGCGCGGCAGTAGCCCAACGCCACGCGCTTCACGAAGCGGCGGGAGAAGGAGGGGTAGTCCACCATGGGGAAGATGTCGACGTACAGTCCCTTGGCGTAGGGGCGGGCGAAGTCGTCCCCCGCCTCGACAAGGAAAGAGTTACGGTCCCGCACCTTGAAGATGGGCATACGCACGGCGGGGTCGGTGTCGGGTGTCTGCATCTCCAGCGAGGGCGGCAGCGTTTCCCGCGCGGCGCGGACGAAACGCGGGAGATCGGCCTTGCGCATGGCGATGTCTATGTCGTCGTCCCAGGGTATGAAGCCCCCGTGCCGCACCGCGCCGAGCAGTGTGCCGCCGTCCATCCAGTAGTCTATGCCCTCGCGCCGGCATATGGTGTCAATCTCGCCCAGTATCTCCAGCTGCCGCAGCTGCACGGCGCGGCGGTGGCGGTCGAGGTATTGTTTCAGGTTGTCGCTCATCTTGCCATTCACTGCGGCTGCGTGCCGCGTTTCACGTCTATCACCTGCCCCGTGTAGTCGGAAAGCAGGCAGCGCACGGTGGCCTGCGCCACAGCCTCGCTGCGCAGCAGCGTCTCGACGGGCTCAACGCCGAAGTTGCGCACCCGCATCGGTGTCTTCGTGCGCTCGGGGTTGATGCAGTTGACGCGTATGCCCGCCGGTTCCCACTCCTGTGCCACGGCCTGCACAAAGTTGACGATGGCAGCCTTGGTGCTGGAGTACACGCTGTAAAAGGCGCGGCCGCGCGTGTAGCTGCTCGAGGTGAAGAAGACAAGCTGTCCCTTCGTCTCACGCAGGTAGGCATACGCCTCCAGCGCCACGTTGACGGTCCCCATGTAGTTGGTGCGCACAGCCGCCTCGATGAGCGTGTAGTCCATCGTGCAGAGCGGCTCCTTGTTCAGCACGCCCGCCGTGTTCACCACATAGTCTATCCGCCCCTCGGCGTCAGCCACGCGCTTCAGCGCGGCCGCCACGTCACGGCGGCTGCCCACGTCGGTTCCGGTGAGTCCGCGCGAGAAGCTGTGCACCCTCGCGCCGCACCCGCGCAGTATGTCCGCCGTGTCCTTTCCTATACCGTACGAGCCGCCGAAAACCACCGCCACCTTGCCCGCGAAAGCCGTCGCGCCGCCGGGTATGCCGCCGCCGGCGGTTAGCGTGCTGCCACGCAGCTGGAAGAGCTTGTCAAGCAGGAAGGTGTCCTCCTTGTACGTCAGCTTCATGTTGCTCTCCTCGCCGCGCACGAGGTGGACGGCCGTCTCCGGCATGTACTTCACCACCACGCCGCAGTCGTCCGTCACCTTGAAGGCGGGGTCGCTCAACGCGCGGCGGTAGGCCTCGCGTATCACGGAAAGGCGGAAAGCCTGCGGCGTCTGCCCACGCTGCAGGCGCGAGCGGTCGGGGATGGCGCTGATGCGGTCTCCCTCGGCCTCGATGATGGTGTCCACCGCCGGCACGGTGACGTCTATCGCCTCGTGCTCGAGCAGCGCGGCGCACACGTCGTCAATCACGCGCTGGGACACAAGCGGCCGCACCGCGTCGTGGAAAACGAGGTTCACCTCCTCCCCGCCCTCGTAGGCGCATATGGCGGAAAGACTTGAGTCGTAGCGCTCGCGCCCGCCCTTAAGTATCTTCTTCACCTTAGCCCATCCGTTGCGCAGAACGATGTCCTCAACGTCGGACACGTAGGCGGGGTTGGACACGACGGCTATCTCGTCAATGTGCGCGTTGCGCTCAAAGGTGTCAATGGTATGTTCGATGACCGTCTTTCCGGCCACCTTGAAAAACTGTTTCGGCGTGCTCATGCCAAGGCGGCTTCCCACGCCGCCCGCAAGCACTATCGCTATGTTGCGCATCAGTTGTGATGTTGTTATTTTTCCAGCTTGAAGAGGTCGTTGCCGTACGCTGAGATGAACGGGTAGAAGAAGCCTCTCACGCGCCCTTTCCATCCCGCCGGCCGTCCGGGGTACACCCGGTCGTAATATTTCCCGCACAGCAGACAAAGACGAAGCGCAGCGAGCGGCCCGCGACGGTTCATCAGCGCGGCCATCCGGCTTGCGGCGGGATGGCGTGCGGGGTCGAGGTTTTCGGCAAGGTATCCGTAGAAGAAGCGCCAGTTGCGCTTGCGCTGCAGGTGAAGTCGGTGCAGCCACCCGAGGGTGTAGGGCTGCCACGTGGGGTGCTCCACCGCCTCCCAAAAGCCCTTGCGGTATATGTGCGTGGTGGCCGAGGCGGCGTGGTGGCGGTGCCAGTCGAGTGGCTCGTCCACCTTCACCAGTCCGCGCCCCATCAGCGCGTGGAAGCTGAGCCACCAGTCGTAGTATATGTCGTAGTTCCACCGCTCTATCCCCTGCGCGAAACCCTGCCGCAGCAGCATGGTGTGCCCCGGCGTGCAGTCATAGAAGAGCAGGTGCTCGATGTCGGTGCGCGGACTCACCCTCATGCTGAGCGGGAGGCGGTACTCGGGGTCAGTGTAGTAGTCGGTGAAGCACACGTCCGCCCCGCCTATCGCCTCCACCTGCCGCCGCAGCTTGGAGGGAAACCAGATGTCGTCCTGGTCGGCAAGAGCGATGAAGTCGCCCGTCGCCCGCAGTATGGCCGTGTGGAAGTTGCGGTTGAACCCCAGCCGCTCGGCGTTCCGGTAAAGCTTGAACAGCCCGGGGCGGGCGTCACGATAGGCTTTCAGCGTCTCCCACGTGCCGTCGTCGGAGCGGTCGTCCTGCACCACTATCTCGCACGGGGGCAGGTCCTGCGCCAGTATGGAGTCCATCTGCTCACGCAAGTACCGCTCGCCGTTGCAGGTACACATCACAACCGAAACACGCGCCGCCGTGCCGCCGTCCTCTTTCATACGGGCAAAGTTAAGCTAATTATTTTGCAAACGAGAGGCGGATTGCCGGATTGGGGCTATTTTCCCGCCGCGCGGGCATGTGTAACCATCCGAAATACATACATTTGCAGCGGACGGCAGAAGAGAAGCCGCCAGACACGGGGAAAAAACGCGACACTCCCGTCCCGGGACGGGCAGACGGAAAAGGCACAAACCACTAAACAAGACAAAGCACTATGGGAAACACTCTACGCCACGCCCTACTTGCCGGCGGCATGTTGCTCGCCGCCGCCGCCTCGGCGCAGACCGAGCAGATGATAATCCACACCGCCGACGGCGCGGTGCGCCACTTCGCGGTGTCCGAGGTTGACAGCGTCACCTTCGGGAAAGAAGCCGCCGAGGAAAATCCGCTCAACCTCACCATTGACAAGGTGGGGCAGCTCTATGCCGTCTTCGCCACCAAGCCGGGCGAGGATGTCGGCACGTACAACGTGATGCAGCTCGCCGCCTCCGACTACGCCCTCTACCAAAGCGAGGACGATGTGGTAGCCGACGATGTCACCTATTTCAAGGAACTCGCCACAGGCTACGGCATGACACTTGAGGAAATTCTCTCCTACTACCTCTACACGGGCGAGACATCGGACATCATCACCGGCATCACGCCCGACACGGAGTACGTTGTCTGGTGCTACGGCATGGACGGTACGGGCGCGCTTACCACGCCGTTCTACAAAACCACGTTCCGCACGGCGGCTGTCGAGAAGAAGGAGGGCAGCATCGCCATCACCACGGGCACTGACGCCGACGGCAACCTCACCGTCACCTTCACTCCAGACGATGCCACACGCCCCTATGTGAGCGGATTCCTCTCGTCCAACCTGACAACCGCGCAGGCAGAGCAGACTATCAACAAAAACACAAGCAGCCAGCTTTACGACTACTACGCGGGCGGCGAGGAGCTTTCCGCCGCCATTGATGCTATCGCATCGAAAGGTGTCACCACGGCAAACCTCACGGGTGCCACAGCCGGCGCCACCTACTTCGCCGTGGCGGCCTACGTGAGCGAGGGCGGCGCGGTGGAGTCCACCGTCTGCAAGGCGGCCGTGACAAGCGGAAGCTCCACCACGGCAAACTCCCTCAAAACGACCTCCGGAAAGGCAGTCTTCACCCCCGCAAAGAAGTCCGCCCCGCGCACCGGCAGTATGTCCGTCCTGCTGCGCTCCGCAAAATTCTCGCGCTGACGCATACAGCGGCGCGAGGCACACAGCCGAAGTAAATCCGAAACCACTCTCGCGGTGCGTTTCCTGCGTTATCATACGCGGGAAGCGCACCGCAACCGTTTGGGCGGGAGGAATGAGCCAACGGGCAGGGACATTGCAGCCATCATACACCCACATGCAGCCGCCGTGCGCCCAAGTGTCGTCACCATATGCCTACGCGCAGCCAGCACACCGCACAAAAAAGGCCGCCCTCACGGGCGGCCCCCTCTCATAACAAAGGCAACAGTGTCATTCAAGGTTATCGTTGCTCCCCCGCCAGCCGGCGCGGCGGCGGGGACGGGACTCTCACCCCCGGGCTTTTCCCGCGGCAAGCAGAAAAAGCAGCAGGAAAAGCAGCCGCCACCCCAACCCCACACCGACGGGGGACAGCACGCCGATGGCGGAAAGCTGCGCGTAGAAGTAATACACCGCCTGGCGCGGGGTCACCCGCTCCTCCAGAAGGGAGGTGTAAAGCCGCGACAGCCGCACGGCCACGCGCGTCTGCGCCAGCCACAGCGTCACACACTCAAAAGCCGCTTGAAGCGAAATGCCGCCCCGGCGGGAGCTATCCATTGAAAGTCCGTTCTTCTCCATAACAAAAAAAGGATGCTGACCGGCCGGCAGTGCGGGGAGCCTCCCCGCCACGCCGGCAGATCAGCATCCCGCGGCCGCGCCGCTCACTGTTTCTGCCTGCAAAGTACGCCACGCGTTGTGACAAACTATGACACTACAAAAAATCTTTTGTTAAATTCCTTACCCTTTCCCTTAGATATTCCCTGAACTCGGGCGAGCCCGCCACCTCTATGTCGTCGGACAGCCCCATGACAAAGCGCCCCACGCCCTTGAAGCTGCACACTTCCGTGTCAAGGCGGTGGCGCCCGTCGTCAAGCAGGGTGAGCTGGCTCTCGGCATCGGGAAACTCCTCAAGCAACACACTCGTGGCCAGCGCGCCCAAAACCAGCGACACCTTGAAGCGGCGGTCGCCGCTGAAGTGGAAAAGGTCGGCGAAGAAAGGCGCGTGCCGCTCCTTGTTGTCCCAAAAGATGTCCAACAGGCGCACCGACCCCGCGCGTCCCACCTTGAAAGTCTTGTTCATCCCCGTGGTAATCTCATAGCAGCGCACCTCGCTGTTCTCGCTCAAGAAGAGGTACGGCTCCACCACGCGGTCGGAGACTGTGCCCGTGGCGGGCGAGCGGTAGTCTTTCAGCACCGCCACGCGCTCCTCACGTATGGCCTGGAATAGCAGACTAATATTGCGCGCCACCCGGCTGTCGACACCGTGGCGGGCCAGCACCTTAGGGTCGTACAGCGAGGCGAGTTTCTCGCGCAGATGCCTCACCTGCGGCGAGCTGGTGTACACGGAGTTGAGCACCTGGCTCAGCGTGAGTGCCTCGTCCTCGCTGAATTCCATCCCCTCCACCAGCTCACGGAAGAAAGGCGAGCGCGGCGAGATGTGGTACTGCTGCCCCTCCTTCGCCACCACGAAGCCCAGGGTGCGGAATGTGTCAATGTGCCTGTACAGGCTGCGACGGCTCATGCCAAGCTTCTCCCCCACTTCGTCCAAAGTCATCCGGCGCTTTTGGGTGAGAAGCATCAACAGCCGCAACTGGCGGCCCAGTCTGTCTGTCTCCATAACTGTACCTGTTGCTTGAAAGAAACCTGAAAAACTGGGCGAATATACAGGTTTTCAGGCAACAAGACGTGAAAAGGCGGCGGCGATGTGCCTTTTCCGGCTAAAAAGGCGCGTTTTGTGCAATAATGCAGCCGCCGGGCGGTTTGCTTTTTAGGTGGGTTCTATAAATTCCCGCCGTAAAGAATAACGTTAAGCTATGGGTTACGTTTTGTCAATTTATAGAACCCACCATTAGGGGAAACACAACAAACAACCCACACAGCAAGAACCTTCCCTACACACTCCCTATGCGCACACTACTTACCCTGCTTTTCCTGCTTCTCGCGCTGCCAGCCGCGCAGCCACTTTCCGCGCAGGACTACCCCAAACTGTGGAAAGAGGCGCAGTCCGCCTCGGACAAAGACCTGCCGCGCACCGCCCTGCAATGGGTGGAGAAGATAAAAAACAAAGCACTCGCCGAGGGCAATGACGCGCAGCTGCTGCGTGCCACGCTCATGCAGCTGCAATACGGCGGCGAGGTGTGCCCCGACACCGCCACCGCGCAGCTGCGCCGCATGGAGACGGCACTCGCCGCCGAGACACGCCCCGCCGTGCGCGCGCTGTGGCACTCGTCCCTGGCGCAGACCTACCTCGCACGCCACTCCCGCCTGCGCCCCGACACGGCGGAGACATCACTCGCACGCCGCCACTTCGAGGCCTCACTCGCCGAGCCGCGCACGCTGGCCGCGACAAGCTACAAGGACTATCTGCCGCTCTTCACCGCCGGCGGGGCGAGCCGCCACTACGGCGACGACCTGCTGCACATTCTCTTCGCCGCCTACCGCGACGGTCTGTGCCCGGACAAGGAGGAGACACTGCGGCGGCTGGCGGAATACACCTATATATATAAGGAGTGCGGACGGCGGGAAGCCGCCCTGCTTTGCGAAACCGCCGCCGCCGTGCTGCGCGGCGGCGGTGACCGGGGTGAAGAACGGGAAACAAACGGAAGCTCCGACGGAGGCACGACCGGTGCCCCCCGCGCTCTCACCACCCGCGCCGACTACCGCCTACTGACGGACATCGCGCGACGATACGAGGACCTGCCGCTCAACGTGGAGACCTACATCCTGCTCACGCAACTTGACGGTAACGCCGCCGACGCAAGGGACGACAAGGGAAACTCCGCCACCGACAGCGTCCTCGTCTCCCTCGCCCTCAAAGGCATTTCGCTTTACGCCAAACAGCCGCGTGCCAACATCCTGCGCAATTTCGTCACATCCAAGCAACAGCCCGCCGCGAGCCTTTCCGCCGACGACGGGGCGCAGCCCTACCCCGGCGCGAGCCACAGCGTAACCATCCGCAGCCGCAATATACAGCGCATCGACTTGCGCGTCTTCAAGTTGTGGAACAGCGTGACGGAGGAGGAAAACAACAGTGACGACTGGGAGAAATCCGCCAAGCGGAAACGCAGCAAGACACCCACACTCACCATAGAGACCCGCCCGCTTCCCGCCTACCGGTGGCAGAGCGCCACCGCCACACTCACCGTACCCGCCGCGCCGGGCGTGTACGCCCTCGAGCTATGGGGCGACGGACAGCTGCTCGACCACCGCACACTGCGCGTCACCGCCCTCCAGCCGCTCGTTCTCAGCGGCACGCGCGAGGGGCGGCGGGTTGTTGTGGCCGACCGCCGCAGCGGACACCCCGTCCCCGGCGCCGTCGTCACGCGCCTCAGCGCGGACAGCGACGGAAAGTGGCGGCAGAGCGCAGTCTACGCCACCGGAGTCGACGGCACGGTGACCATACCCGCCGACGGGGGCTACCGCGCGGGGCGCAGCGCCTTCCGCTACACCGTCAGCACGGCGGCGGACAAGGCGTGCCCTGCCTTCGCCCTTGGCGGACAGACCTACCGCCCGGCCTCCCCGCTGACACCCGCCTACACCTCCGTGCAGCTCTTCACCGACCGCGCCATCTACCGCCCCGGGCAGCGGGTGAAGTTTGGCGGCGTGGTCTTCACGCGCCACGGCGACGACTACAAGACGCAGGAGGGATACGAAGCCACCGTCTATCTGCACGACGCCAACGGGAAAGCCGCCGACAGCGTCGCCGTGCGCTCTGACGACCTCGGCGCTTTCGGCGGCGAGCTGCAGATACCCGCCGGCGGACTCACCGGGGGATTTCTGCTCCGTGCCGACGCCCGCGGCAACCACGCCTACGCACGCATCTCCGTGGAGGAGTACAAACGTCCCACCTTCACCGCCACCACCCTTCCCGTACGCACGTCCTACACGCTGGGCGACACCCTGCGCGTGACGGGTGAGGCACGCACCTTCAGCGGTGTGGCGGTGAGCGGAGCGAAAGTGAAGTGGACGGTCACCCGCTCATCCCGCCCCCTCTTCCGCAGTCACACCGCCGGCGGCGCGGCGGCACTGCCCGCACGGGGCGAATGCGTCACCGACGACGAGGGGCGTTTCACCCTCCCCGTCGCGCTCACCGCCACCGCAGACGAGCGCACGGGGGCACGGTTTGCCGCCTTCGTCTACGCCGTGAGCTACACCGTGACGGCTGAAAACGGCGAAACCGCGCAGGGCAGCCTCACGCTGCGTGCCGCAAACCGCAGCGCGTGGATAGAACACGACATCCCCGCCCGCATCTGCCGCGAGCGTATGCCCGCCCTCCACGCCTATGTGGCAAACGCCGCAGGGGAGGCTACCGCCGACACCGTCACCTACGCCCTGCTGAGCGGCAACCGGCGCGTGGGCGGCGGCACGTGCGGCGCAGGGGACGCCTTCCCGCTGCCCGAAGCCGCAAGTCTGCCGTCCGGCCGATACGCCCTCGCGCTCTCCGCCCCCGGCGCGGCGGCGGACACCGCCCGTTTCGTGCTTTTCAGCGAGAGCGACACCCGCCCGGCAGACAAGGCGGAAACGTTTTTCCATTATGTCCGCACCGGCGCGGCGGGCGACTCCGCCCTCGTGCTGGCGGGCAGCCCCGAAAGCGGTGTGCTACTATTCTACGACCTTGTGGCCAACGACAGCGTGGTGGAAAGCCGCCGCATCAGTCTGTCCGACTCGCTCGCGGCTTTCCGCCTCGCCTACCGCACCGAGTACGGCGACGGCGCGACGGCGCACTTCTGCTTCCTCCGCGATGACAAGTTCTACCACTGCGAGGCCAGTGTCCGCCGCCCCGCGCCCGACAAGCGGCTTGTGCTTTCGTGGAGCACTTTCCGCTCGCGTCTCACGCCGGGACAGCGGGAGGAGTGGCGGCTGCGCGTCACCCACCCCGACGGCAGTCCCGCGCACGCCTCGCTCACGGCACGCCTCTACGACGCGTCGCTTGACGCGCTCGGCGCGGGCGGCGGCGTATGGACGCTCGGCGGCATAGGCTTCGCCCGCACACTGCCCGCCGCCTACTGGCGTGCCGCCCTCCCGCCGCACACCGTAAGCCTCAGCGGCAGCGCCCCTGCCAAGTGGCTGGACGCGCCCTCCCTGCGTTTCACGCAATGGCGCGGCGACCTCTTCAACAACTACTACGGCGGTGACCGCCTCTACCTCGCATCGGGACGGGTGGGCAGTCTCTCCCCTCGCACCCGGCTGGCAAAGACGGCAATGTTCAGCGTGAGCGCCGACAGGGCTACGCTCGGGAACAATAACATTTTGGACGCGGAAAGCGATACGGAGGCGAACGCCGCGCCACAAACCGCCACGGACAGAGCGGACACCAAAGGCGCAGCCGGCAACAACGCGGACGGCACCGCCGCGCCGCGCTCCAACTTCTGTGAGACGGCATACTTTGAAAGCGCGCTGCGCACCGGGGCGGACGGCGAGGCGGTCATCTCGTTCACGCTGCCCGAAAGTGCCACGCGCTGGCGCTTCAACGCACTCGCGCACACCGCCGCAATGGAGTACGCCTTCGCCGACACCACCGCCATCGCCCGCAAGGACTTCATGGCGGTGACCGCCCCGCCGCGCTTCCTGCGACAGGGTGACCGCACGGTGATACCCGTCACGCTGCAAAACCTCACCGAGCGCACAGTGGCGGCCACGGTGGAGCTTTCACTCACCGACGCGCTCACGGGGAAAAGCGTACACACCGCCCGCCAAAAGGTGAGCGTGGAGGGCGGGAAGAGTGTCGCGGCAAACTTCCCGTACACGGCCGACACGCAGTGCCCCGTACTGGTGTGCCGCGCCACCGCCACGGGCGGGGGCTTCAGCGACGGGGAGGAACACTACCTGCCCGTGCTTTCCGCGCTCACCGAAGTGACGCGCACGCTGCCTTTCTCGATGGACAGGCGCGGCACGCTCTCCCTGCGCCTTGACACGCTCTTCCCAGGAAAGGACGCCACGCACCGCACACTGACGGTGGAGCTCACCTCCAACCCGCTGTGGTATGCCGTGGCGTGCCTGCCCGCGCTTGCCGGCACAGCGGACGGCTGCCTCAGCGCAACGGACTGGGCGGAAAGGCTTTACGCGCTTTGCGTGGGCGAGAAGACGGGACGCGACAACCCGGCCATACGCGCGACGCTCGCCGCCGCACCTGGAGAGACCGACGCCCTCGCGCTGCTGCACGCCGGGGGACTGACGGAGGACACGCCGTGGCTGCGTGCCGCCGAGAGTGAGGCCGCACGCTCCGCCGCCCTGCGCACACTCTTTGACGAAAGCGCGGCGGCGGCGCACAAGCACACCGCACTCGCCCGCCTGCAGGCGCTGCAAGGCACTGACGGCGCGTGGAGCTGGCACAAGGGTATGCCGGGCAACGAGGCCATCACCACCGACGTGGCGACACTGCTTGCGCGCATAGAGGCACTCACCGGCGACCGTTGCGCCCACACCGCGCTCTCCCGCGCCCTTGCCTACCTCAAGGCTCGCACGGCGGAAGAGGTGGCAAGGATGAAAGAGACGGAGAAGAAAACAAAAACGAAGCTCGCGCCCGGAGAGACACAACTGCGCTACCTTTACCTGCGCACGCTGACGGGCGGAAAGCCGGATGCCGACACGGAGTTTCTTACCGAGCGTGCGAAACTGCTGACGAAACAGCTCACCATGTACGGCAAGGCACTCACGACCGTGGTGCTGGCCCGCGCCGGGGAGACCGCCGAGGCGCGCCTGCGCCTGCAAAGTCTGCTTGAGCACACCGTGAGTACGGCAGAGGGCGGACGGTGGTTTGACACCCCGCGTGCCGAATGGTCGTGGCACGCGTACCGCATCCCCACGCAGTGCGCCGCCATCGAGGCACTGCAGACGGCGGGCGGTGACAGCACGGCCGCCGCCGGGATGCGCCGCTGGCTGCTGCAGGCCAAGCGCACACAAATGTGGGAAACCTCGCGTGCCACGGCCGATGCCGTATACACGCTGCTCTCCCCCGCCGCCGCGCCCGACAACGCGCTGCGCCTCGCCGCCGGTACCTCGCCGCTTTACTACACACTCTACGACGACAAGGGGCGCATCACGGGACTCAACGCGAAGAGCCAGAGCCGGACGGCGGAGACCGCCGGCTACTTCAAGCTTCAGTACGCCATTGACGACACGGGGACCGGCCTGCCGCCCATCACGCGTCCCGCCGCACTGAAAGTGCGCAAGACGGACGACGGGCTGTCATGGGGCTGCGTGTACGCCGCCGCCACAGTGCCCGCCGCCACGGTGGACGGCGGAGGCAAGGGACTCACGCTGACACGCCGCTTCGAGCTGCTGCAGCCCGACGGCACGTGGGCGGAGCTTCCTTCCGCCGGAACGCCGCGCACGGGTGACAGGGTACGGCAGGTGCTGACAGTCACCGCCGACCGCGACTACGACTTTGTGGAGGTGGAAACGGCACGCCCCGCGTGCCTCGCGCCCGTCCGCGCCCTCTCCGGCTACGGCTGGGACAACGGTCTGGCGACCTACCGCTCGGTGCGTGACAACCGCACGCAGTTTTTCATTGAGAAAGTGCGCAAGGGCAGCCACACGCTCACCGAGGAGTTTTTCGCCGACCGCACCGGCAGCTACACAAGCGGTGTCTCCACCGTGCGCTGTGTCTACGCGCCCGAGTTTCAGGGCACAGCGAAAAGCGTGCGGATAAACGTGACGCAATAACATCAAGTGCCCCAAAGGTAAGTCCGGCTCCGCTTTTCTCGGAGCCGGACTTTTTTTGCGTAAGCTGGCGGGCGGAAGTGGATGCGGGCGGAAACACCTTTTTGGGGGAATACCGCGAAAAATCATTTTGTCACCTTTTCAACAACAAACCGAGCAAAGTGACAAAATGCAGGTGGGAGCATTTTTAACACTTCAAGCACCTCGCCGGCGGTGGAAATGGGCTCCGTCGCGACACGCCGCCGACCTGTAGCGCCGATGCCGTGGCACCTTGAAGGCCAAGCCGCACTTCAGTGACGGGATACCACGGTACTTTGTGGGCCAAGTGCAGGCGTTTTGGTACGTAAGTGCCTGAAAATCAATATAGGCAAAAATAAAGGGACATTCCTCGCGGGATGTCCCTATCTTGTAGTACAAAGATACAACATTTTCTGGCGGATTGCAAATATGTTAAAACCGTCCCGTTTTACAAAGTGTAAGCAAAACGGCGTTTTTGCTTACACTCCGGTTTCCAAAGAAGACTGCACCGCACCGCCACTTTCCGCCCCGAGCGCCACCCGCCCTACGGGCGGCAAGCCCCACCGCCGCGACCGCAACACTTTCTTAACAACACTGTAACAAGGCGTAAACCCCGCCGCTCTACTTTTGTCCCGGAAAATCAAAGATTAATCACACCAACTTCACACAAATCGTAGAGAATCTATGGAATGGATGTACTTGGCGATGGTAGTGTTCCTCTTCGTGCTTGCGGCCTTTGACCTATGGGTGGGCGTGAGCAACGACGCGGTGAACTTCCTCAACTCCGCCATCGGGTCAAAAGCGGCGAAGTTCCGCACACTGGTAGTCATCGCCTCCGTTGGCGTCTTTTTAGGCTGCGTGCTGAGCAACGGAATGATGGACATAGCGCGGCACGGCATTTTCACGCCTAACTATTTCAGCTTCCATGACGTGATGTACATCTTCCTCGCCGTGATGGTGACGGACATCGTGCTGCTGGATATTTTCAACTCCTTCGGGATGCCCACCTCCACCACCGTGTCCATGGTGTTTGAGCTGCTTGGCGCATCGTTCGCCTTCGTGGTGATAAAGATGGCGACGGGCGGAAGCACGCTGGGAATGGCCGACTACCTCAACACCTCCAAGGCGCTTGAGGTGATTATGGGCATTTTCCTTAGTGTGCCCATCGCCTTCGTCACTGGTTCGGTGGTGCAGTGGCTCACGCGCCTCGTCTTTTCCTTCTCCATCAAGTCGAAGCTGCGCTTCAAAATAGGCATTTTCGGCGGACTCGCCACGACGGCCATTCTCTACTTCATGCTTTTCAAGGGTCTCAAGGACCTCTCCTTTATGAGCGCAGACGTGAAGACCGCGCTCAACACACACATACTGCCCATACTGCTTGGCTGCTTTGTGCTGGCCACAGTGGTGATGCAGACGCTGCACCTGCTCAAGGTGAACGTTTTCCGCATCGTGGTGCTTTTCGGCACGTTCGCCCTCGCCACGGCTTTCGCGGGCAACGACCTCGTCAACTTTATCGGTGTGCCCCTCGCCGGCTTCTCGTCGTACCAGGACTTCACGGCCAACGCGGCGGGCGCGGGCGCGGACAGCTTCATGATGTCCTCGCTCCTTGAGTCGGCAAAGACACCTATCATCTTCCTCGCCGGCGCGGGCGCCATCATGGTGTTCAGCCTCGCCACCTCCAAGAAAGCCCGCAAGGTGGTGGAGACCGAGGTGGGACTCTCACGCAAAAGCGAGGGCGACGAGATGTTCGGCTCCTCGCGCGTGGCACGCAGCCTTGTGCGCTGGGGCGCGTCGGTGGCCGCGTTCACCGCGAAGTATATGCCGCAGCCGGTGCAGAGCTATATCGACAGCCGCTTCCAGACACCGGCTGACGCCGCCGACAACGGCGCGGCGTATGACATGGTGCGCGCCTCGGTCAACCTGATGGTGGCCTCGCTGCTCATCGCCCTCGGCACCTCGCTCAAGCTGCCGCTCTCCACTACGTTTGTGACCTTCATGGTGGCAATGGGTTCGTCTCTCGCCGACCGCGCGTGGAGCCGCGAGAGCGCAGTCTTCCGCATCACAGGCGTGCTGACCGTCATCGGCGGCTGGTTTATCACCGCCGGCGTGGCCTTCACCGCATGCTTCTTCGTGGCGATGGCCATGAACTTCGGAGGCGTGGTGGCAGTGGTGGTGATTGTGGTGCTGGGCATTTACTGCATTGTGCACAGCCAGCACCGCTTCAACAAGCAGCAGAGCGAGGAGATGCCCGAGGGTGACCTGCTCTTCCGCCAAATGCTTGACTGCAACGACAAGGAAGCCATCCTGCCGATGCTCAACCGCCACATCAACGTGAGCACGGCGGAGATTCTGGAGAAATACGCCACAGCCCTGGAAAACGTGACGGAGGGGCTTTTCGACGAGAACCTTCGCCCCATACGCCGCACATTGCGCGACATGGAGAAAGGCAAGCGCGAACTGAAAAACCTGCGCCGACGCGAGACAATCTGCCTGCGCCGCGCCGAACCCGCCATGGGCGTGCGCCTCAGCACGAGCTTCCACCTCACGCACAACGCGCTGAGACAGATGCTTTACGGACTGATACGCATCGGAGAGCCTATCCGTGAGCACGTAGACAACAACTTCCTACCCGTGGACACGGACTTCGCCGCAAGTTACCGCCAGACGCGGAGCCATTTCGCCTCGCTGGCCACCGCCGCCGCCGATGCGTTGCGCAACGGACGCTACGGGGAGATAAAACAACTGACTGAGAACTGCCGCGCCGTGGAGGGAGAATTCTGCCAGCTGCGCGACAAGGCGAGCGTGGAGACGCAGACCAAGGACGCCAACCTCACCGCCACCACCCTGCTGATGCACGTGGCGCAGGAAACCGAGCAGCTTAGCGTCGAGCTGCGCTACTTCCTCAAGTGCATACTGTCATACACCGAGCTGCAAGCCAAAGCATAAGAAGATGATGAAAACGGGAAAGAAGATGACGGCACGCCCCGGCGCGAAAGCTTGCGCGGCACTGGCTTTCGCACTGCTCTGCCCCCTCACGGCGGCTGCGCAGGAAGAGGGGGAAGGCGGACTGAAAATTGGCAGCGCGCCCTGGATGCCGGAAGTGAGCGGTACGATACGCGGCAAGTGGGAGTGGCAGCCCAACGAAAACGAAAACCGCTTCGAGGTGCGCACGGCACGCGTGGCGCTCGACGGACTTGTGGTGCCGATGGTGGAGTACAAGGCAGAGATTGACCTCTCCGACGAGGGCAACATCAAGATGCTTGACGCCTACGCGGGCGTGCTTCCCACGAAAGGCCTCAAGGTGCGCCTCGGACAGATGCGCGTGCCTTTCAGCATCGACGCGCACCGCTCGCCGCACAAGCAGTACTTCGCCAACCGCTCCTTCACAGCCAAGCAGGTGGGCGACGTGCGCGACGTGGGGCTTTACGCGGGCTATGACATCCCCGGCGCGCCCCTGACGGTGGAAGCCGGCGTCTTCAACGGCTCGGGACTGACCAACCAGAAGAACTACTGGACGAAGAACTTCAACTTCTCCGCGAAGCTGCAGTACCGCCCGGTGTCCTGTCTCAACCTCCAGGCCTCCGTGCAGAAGATTTCGCCCTCGGGCAGCGCGGTGTACATGTACGACGGCGGCGCGACATTCAGCCTCGCGCACTGGACGCTTGAGGCGGAGTACATTCACAAACACTACACGCACCACCGCTTCAGTGACGTGGACGCCGTGGACGCTTTCGTAAACTATGACATCCCCCTACGCAAGGTCTTCAAAAAAGTGAGTCTGCTTTGCCGCTACGACATGATGGGCAACCACAGCGACGGCACGACGGACGACAGCGGCAACTTCAAGCTGACAGACGCCAAGCGCCAGCGTGTGACGGGCGGCGTGACGCTCAGCCTGGCCAAGAAGATGAATGCGGACATCAGGCTCAACTACGAGAAGTACTTTTACAAAGACATCTCGCTGGCGAAAGCCTCGGAGCGCGACAAGGCTGTGGTGGAACTGGTGATACACTTCCCCAACAAATAAGGCAACGCACACCGCGCCCAGCGGTATGCATACACAAAAAAGGCGGAACGCCCGCCCTCCCATAGCAAGGGGAGGACAGACGTTCCGCTTTTTTTCACCCTTTCCCCGGTATCCCCCGTAAAACGGGGGCGGCGGGGCTATTTGCGGAAGAGGCTGAAATTGACACTTCCGTAGGAGCGGCGTGCGAGGAAGAGGGGATGGGCGGAGAAGTCGTTGTCCTTTCCGTGCTCAAGCACAAAGAGTCCGCCCTCCGCAAGTACGGAGGAGCCGAGCACAAGGTCGGGCAGACCGGGCAGCTGCGGCAGGGCGTAGGGAGGGTCGGCGAAGACAAAGCCGAAAGTCTCCGTGCAGCGCGGCACGAAGCGCAACACATCGCCGCACAGTGCGACGGCGGCATCGTCACCCAGCGTACGGAGACAGGCGGAAATGAAAGCGTAATGCTGCCGGTCCTTTTCCACGGTGACCACACGCCCGCAGCCCCGTGACAACAGCTCGAGGGCAATGCTGCCCGTGCCGCCGAAGAGGTCGAGGGCATGCACACCCTCAAAGTCAATGTACCCGCGCAGCACGTTGAAGAGGTTTTCCTTGGCGAAGTCGGTGGTGGGGCGTGCTTTGAAAGTGCGCGGCACGCTGAAATGCCGCCCTTTGTATTTTCCCGTTATTATTCTCATTGCGTTTCCTTTCTAATCGGAGGAGGAAGTATTGGCAGGAGAATTGACTCACCGCCTATATAAATATGCGACCTGCCCCCCGGGATGCGTTCAGCGTGCCAGCAGGCGGCAAAGCAGGTCGTACGGCACGCCCTCGGTGGTGGCCGCCGGGTGGCGGTTGAACTCGGCCGCAGGATTGACTACGCAGACATCGGCTGCATACCGCCGCAGCTCGTCAGCCACGGCCGCACGCACCTCGGGCGCGGCGACGACATAGACGGGCACCACGGAGAGGTCGACGGACTGCTGCCCGGCGAGACTGAGCGTGTAGTACACCACATCCGAGAGGGCGGACACGCGGAAGCTGTTCATCACCACGATGCGTGCCTCCTCGTACACCGAAACCTCAGCCGTGTCACCGTAGACATACACAAAGACGCGTCTGCCGCCCGCCGCATTTTTGCCCTTTGCGGCGAAACGCCGCGACACGGCCACAGCCGAGGAGGTGTAGCGCAGGGAGCCGAGCGTGTCTTCCAGCGTGCGGCACAGCGCGTCGGGAAGGGAAAAAAGCAGCACCACGTTGGCGGACGGCACGGTGTCGTAAAACACACGGCACTTCTCCTCGCACGGGAGGCAGTAGCCGTATATGGTTTCGCAATCCTCCTCCTGAAACTCGGACAAAGGCACCAGCACGCTTGTCCCCGCTACCAGTATTTCGGTGCTGACGCGCGAGCCCGCCGCGAAAAACACTTGCGAGAGCGCCTCACGGAAATTTGCCGTGACGGACATCTGCGGCTGCAGGCGGTAGGTATTGAATGTGAACGACGACGCGCCCGCCGCGCTGTCGTAGCGGGCAAAGCAGAAGTCGTTGTCGGAAATGCGTATGTACTGCATGCTTTGTGTCTGTTTACCTTTCCTTTCTGAGTATGCGCGGCATCAGCAGCAAACCCGCCGGCACGGCGAATGCCACGCCAAGCGCGTCGGCGGCGAGGTCGGTCCAGTCGCCACTGCGGTAGGTGGTGAGATACTCCTGCGCCAACTCTATCGCACCGCCTAGCGCCACCGGCACGGCAACCGTCCACAGCCAGCGGCCGCGGCCGTCCTCCGCGCCCCGCGAGCGCAGCCGTTCGCCCCACACCAGCAAGCAAAGGACGAAGTACATCAGGAAATGCACTGCCTTGTCGTAGTGAGGGAAAAGAAACAGTCTGAAGCCCGACAGCGAGATGCGCTTCATGCAAAGGTAGCAAATGGCGGCGGCGCAGAGCAGGCTGAGCGGGTAGGCACGTAGGATGTGCTTCATCACCAAAACTTGTTTTGCGCGGCGTTGTACTCAAATCCGGCGGCGGCAAGGCGCGCGCAAAGCTGCGACTCGTCCACTCCCAACGCCCCGCAAAGCTCCGCAAGCGAGGAATAGTCGTCGCGCAGCTTGGTGTTGACGAGGCTGAAAAGCATCATAGGGTCTTCCGGCAGTGTCATTCTTTCTCTGTTATATCCTGAACGAGTTTACTTTCTCTATCACATAGTCCGCCTCGGCGTCGCTAAGTGCCGGACTCATCGGCAGACTCAGCTCACGGGCATGTATGCCCTCGCTTACGGGGTAGCTGCGCGAGTTCCACTCGCGGTAGCACTCCTGCTTGTGCGGCGGTATGGGGTAGTGTATCAGCGTCTGCACCCCTGCGGCGGCAAGGTGTCGCTGCAGCGCGTCCCTTTTGGGGGACAGCACGGGAAAGAGGTGGTACACGTTGTTTTCGTCGGGCAGACGGGTGGGCAGCTCTACCAGCGGGTTGTCTATCCCCGCATAGTAGCGGGCGGCTATCCGCGCCCGGCGGCGGTTGTCGTCGTCGAGGTGTCCCAGCTTCACACAAAGCACGGCGGCGTCCATCTCCGACATGCGGCTGTTGACACCCTTGTACTTGAAGACGTACTTGCGCTGGCTGCCATAGTTGGCCAGAGCGCGTATGGCTTTCGCCAGCCGCGCGTCGTCTGTGGTGACCGCCCCCGCGTCGCCGAAAGCTCCGAGATTTTTCCCGGGATAGAAGCTGTGCGCCGCCGCCGCACCCAACGCACCCGTACGCACGCCATTGTAGGCGCAGCCGTGGCTTTGGGCGCAGTCCTCAAGCAGCAGCAGTCCGTGCCGGCGGCATATCGAGCCGAGCTTGTCGGAGTAGGCCAGACGGCCGTACAGGTGTACCGTCATCACCGCCCGCGTGCGGGGCGAGACGGCGGCCTCGACCTTGTCCTCGTCAAGCTCAAGCCCCTGCGGTGTGGGCTCCACGAGGACGGGGGTCAGTCCGTTTTCGGAAATGGCAAGGATGGTGGCAATGTAGGTGTTTGACGGCACTATTACTTCGTCGCCCGCCGCCATCACGCCCAGCTCCAAGTAGCCTCGCAGTATGAGGCGCAGCGCATCCAGCCCGTTTGCCACCGTCACACAGTGGCGCGTGCCGGTATAGGCGGCATAGGCGGCCTCGAAAGCGGCGATGTTTTCCCCTTGCAGATACCACCCGCTCTCCGCCACACGGTGCACCGCGTCAAGGTACTCCCGCAAGTGGAGGGCGGTGACAGCGCGCAGGTCCAGAAATTTCACTTCCATTGCTTACTGCTATAATAACACACGGACGCAAACGCGGGACACGGTGAAAGGTTTCTCGCATTCAGCCTCGCCGAAACGCGCCCCCGCGGAAAAGCGAAGCCCCCCGCAGGCAAAGTCCGCCTTGTGGCGAAAGGCAGACTTTTCCTGCGGAGAGCCAGCTCCAAGCCGCCGTGAAGCGACGCGCCTACTTTTTCGGCACGCGCTCAAGTATCGTTTTGACGAATGTCCAGTATTTCGCCACGCTGGGTATGTAGCAACGCTCGTTGGGCGTGTGCGGCGAGCGCAGCGTGGGACCGAAGCTCACCAAATCCATATTGGGGCGCAGCGTGCCTATTATGCCGCACTCCAGTCCGGCGTGTATCACCTGCACACGGTTTTCGGCGTCGAACAGCTCACGGTAGATGCCGCGCATAAGCTCCACAATCTCGCTCTTCGTGTTGGGCTGCCAAGCGGGGTACTCGCCGCTGAGCTCCACCTTCATGCCCGCCATGGCAAACGCGCTCTCCAGCGTGTCGGCGCAGCTCTGGCGCATGCTGTCGCGCGAGGAGCGGATGAGGATGAGGAACTCCGCCTTGCCGCCCTCAATGTTGACGATAGCAAGGTTGGAAGAGGTCTCCACGATGTCCTTTGCTTCGGGGATGTAGCGGAACACGCCATTGTGGCACGCGCTGACAGCGTCGGCAAGGTTGTCCTGTATTTCCTCCGGCACGACGAAAGCCGGGAGGGCGGTCTCCTCCATTTCCAGCTTAAGCCCCGTCTCTATCGGCGTGTACTCGTCCGTGAGGGTCTGCCGCCACTCGTCAACCACTTCGGCAAACTCGCCCACGTTGTCCTTGGGCAGGGTTAGCACAACCTCCGCAGAGCTGGGGATTGCGTTGCGCATGTTGCCGCCGTGCCAGCTTGCGAGGCAGGCGTCAAAGTTGACGATGGCGTCCTGCACAATACGTGCCATGGCCTTGTTGGCGTTGCAACGCCCCTCGTTTATCTCCAGTCCCGAGTGTCCGCCGAGCAAACCGTGCAGCGTCACTTTCACGGCCGTGTCGCCGCTCTCGCTCTCCACGGGCTTGTACTCGAGCGTGGCGGTCATATTGACACCGCCCGCAGAGCCTATTATCATCTCGCCCTCCGTCTCGTCGTCAAGGTTAAGGAGAATGTCACCTTCCAGCACATCGGCTTTCATGTGGTTGACACCGTACATAGTGGTTTCCTCGTCAGCCGTAATGAACCCCTCCACAGGGCCGTGCTTCAAGGTGTCGTCCTCCATCACCGCCATGATGGTGGCCACAGCCATGCCGTCGTCCGCGCCGAGCGTGGTGCCTTTGGCTTTCACCCACTCGCCGTCTATGTAAGTGCTGATGGGGTCAGTCTCGAAATTGTGGGTCGAGCCTTTCGCCGACTGCGGCACCATGTCCATATGCCCCTGCAGGGTGACACACTTGCGGTCTTCCATACCTGGGGAGGCGGGCTTACGCATGATGATGTTGCCGGCTTCGTCCTTGAAAGCCTCCACACCTTTCTCCTTAGCCCAGCCAAGGAGAAACGCCTGCACTTTCTCAAGATGCCCGGACGGGCGGGGAACCTGCGTGAGCAGGTCAAAGTTTTTCCAGATTGCCTCCGGCTGGAGGCTTGCTATCTCGCTCATACCTTATATATATTATTGTGTAGTTTCGTGTCGTTGTTTTCATTTCCCTCTGGGCAGCTTCCGCCGCAGCGCAATGCGCGCCCAACCGAAAGCCCCGAGCACCACCACAAGGGCGGTCTGCACCGTGTGCACCACGAGGGCGAACGCGATGGCTCGAGACTCCCCCACCCCGTAGAGCACGAGCATCGTCTTCACGGCGAAATGCCAGGGACCCGCACCATTGGGGGTAGGCACAAGCACGGCGAAAGTACCCACGCAGAAAATGAGGAACGCCGCGCCCGGGCCTATGCCCGCCGTGTAGTCGAAGCAGAAAAACGCTATGTAGAAATGCAGGAAATATCCCGCCCAGATAAGCAGGCTGTAAAACAAGTAGAGCCACCGCCGCCGTATCCGGCGCAGGGAGAGGACGCCCTCCCACACTTCGCCGAGCAGCGTGCGTCCCTTTTGCAGAAACGTAACCTTGCGCAGGAAGACGAAGCCCGCCGCCACCGCCAGCACTACGCACACCGCAGTGACGACATACCCCGTACCCGTGAAACGCCCAAGTATCTCCCCGACACTCGTGCCCGTCCCGCGCAGGAACTTGACAAACATGGGCAGCTGTGAAAGAAGCGCCACGCCCGCAAGCAGCAGCATCAGCACGGAGTCCACCAGCCGCTCAGTGACGACGGTGCCTATGGAGTGGGCAAATGACACGCCGTCGCACTTTTTCAGCGTCCCGCAACGTGTCACCTCGCCCAGACGCGGGACGACAAGGCTCGTGGCATAGGAAAGGAAGATGGCATCGACGCAGGTGGAGCGGCGCGGACGCTCGGCGAGAGGCTCAAGCGAGATGCGCCACCGCCAGGCACGCGCAAGCTGGGGCAGGACACCGAAAGCGAGCGACACCGCCATCCACCCCCAGTCAGTGCCGTCGAGGCACACGCGCAGGAAACTCGCCCAGTCCGTGCCCCGGTACATCCACCAAAGCAAGCAAAAACCAAGGGCAAAGGGCAGCGATATGTGCAGAATGGATTTAAGCGAATGCTTCATATTTCGGTTTTTCTTACCTTTGCCCCAAGGTTATTGACAGCGTAACTCTGTTTGCTTACAACTGACAAAAGTAGAAATATTCCTCTTATGAAGCGGGTACGCCCTAAAAAAAATCTGGGGCAGCATTTCCTTGAAGACCTTGCCACGGCGCAGGCTATCGCTGACACCGTCGACAGCACCCCGGACATCCCGATACTGGAAGTGGGTCCCGGCATGGGCGTGATGACGCAATACCTCCTGCGCAAAGGGAGGCAGGTGAAGGTGGTGGAGCTTGACACGGAGAGCGTGGTGTGGCTGGAGGAGAACCTCCCGCAGCTGCACGGCGACATCATCGCGGGCGACTTCCTGAAAATGAACCTGCGCGAGGTGTTCGGCGGACGACCGTTTGTGCTGACTGGCAACTACCCGTACAACATCAGCAGCCAGATATTCTTCAAGATGCTAGAGTACCGCGACCTGATACCCTGCTGCACGGGGATGATACAGAAAGAGGTGGCAGAAAGGCTTGCCTCGCCCGCCGGCAGCAAGGCGTACGGCATACTGAGCGTCTTTGTGCAGCTGTACTATGACGTGGAATACCTCTTCACCGTCGAGCCGGGCGTATTCAACCCGCCTCCCAAGGTGCGCAGCGCGGTGGTGCGGCTCACCCGCAACAAGGTGCAGCAGCCCGGCTGCGACGAGACGCTGCTACGCAAGGTGGTGAAGACCACGTTCAACCAAAGGCGCAAAATGATGCGCAGCTCCATCAAGCCGCTGCTCTCCGAGCTTGACGGCAAGGCGGGCGGGAAAGCACCCTCCCACACCGATTTTCTCGCACGCGATGTCTTCTCACTGCGTCCTGAACAGCTTTCCGTTGCCGACTTCACCGCACTGACCAACGACATCGCCACGCACTACTGCACGCCCGCCCTGCCCTGACGCGCGGCGGGACTGCCGCGCAAAGAGGCGGGAACACACTCTGAAGAAACAAAGGAAAAAATGAAGACATATCTCATAACAGGGGCTGCCGGCTTCATCGGCGCCAACTACCTGAAATACCTCCTCCGCACGGAAGAGGACGCACGCGCCGTGGTACTGGATCTGCTCACCTACGCAGGCTACCTCGGCACCATCGCGGGCGATATTGACGACAAGCGCTGCTTCTTTGTAAAAGGCGACATCTGCGACCGCAAGCTGGCCGACGCGCTTTTCGCGGAATACGGCTTTGATGTTGTGGTGAACTTCGCGGCAGAGAGCCACGTCGACCGCAGTATAGAGAATCCGCAGCTCTTCCTCCAGACCAACATACTCGGCACACAGAACCTGCTCGACGCTGCCCGGGCGGCGTGGGTGACGGGACACGACGCGCAAGGCTACCCCACATGGCGTGCCGGCGTGCGCTTCCACCAGGTGTCGACGGACGAAGTGTACGGCTCGCTCGGCAAGGACGGCTTCTTCACGGAGGACACCCCGCTCTGCCCGCACAGCCCGTACAGCGCCTCGAAGACATCGGCGGACCATATAGTGTGCGCCTACCGCGACACCTTCCACATGCCGGTGAGCATCACGCGCTGCTCCAACAACTACGGTCCCTACCAGTTTCCGGAGAAGCTCATTCCCCTTGTCATAAACAACATACTTGAAGGCAAGAAGATACCCGTCTACGGGAAAGGTCTCAACATACGCGACTGGCTCTATGTAGAAGACCACTGCAAGGCCATCCACCTTGTCATCAAGGAGGGAAAGGACGGCAGCGTATACAACGTGGGCGGACACAACGAGCGGCAGAACATACAGATTGTGCGCCTCATCATCAAGACAATACACGACATCATGGAAACCGAGCCGCACTTCCGCTCCCTGCTCAAGCGGCACGAAACGGGGGCGGACGGGCAGACGGACATATCGTGGATTGACGAGGAGCACCTTGTCACCTACGTGAAAGACCGCCTCGGCCACGACCTGCGCTACGGTATCGACCCGTCCAGGATAAAGGCGGACCTCGGCTGGTATCCCGAAACCACCTTTGAGACGGGCATCGTAAAGACCATACGCTGGAACCTCGAGCACCACGACTGGATAGAGGACGTGAGCGGAGAGGACTACCAGAAGTACTACGAGCAGATGTACCGAAAGAAGATGTGAGGTCTCCCGCACGTCACGCGCCAGACTCCGGCACACAGCCTCCGCGACACCACGGAGGCACAGTTGCGGCGCAACGGCAACGCGGCACCACACACAAAGCGCACACGGGGACGGGCGGCACACGCCGTCCCCGCCGCGCATTTCCGACACAACATTACCTAACAGCAACAACTCCCCTTAATGTCTAAAAACAAACTCACGCAAGGCGCGGACGGCACAAGCTACCTCTGGCCTTTCGTGCTCGTCACCTCGCTCTTCTTCCTCTGGGGCTTCGCGCACAGCATACTTGACGTGCTGAACAAGCACTTTCAGGACACAATGGGCTTGTCAAAGTCGGGTTCCGCCCTCGTGCAAGCGGTGGTGTACGGCGGCTACTTCCTCATGGCACTGCCCGCCGGCTCCATCATCACCCGCTTCGGCTACCGCGCCGGCGTGCTGACGGGACTGCTGCTGTACGGCACGGGCGCGCTGCTCTTCATCCCCGGCGGTCGCCTGCTCTCCTTCCCGTTCTTCCTTTTTTCGCTTTTCGTCATAGGCTGCGGACTGACCTGCCTCGAGACGGCGGCCAACCCTTATGTCACCAAGCTAGGAACGGAACACGGTGCCGCCCGCCGCATCAATCTCGCCCAGTCGTTCAATGGACTCGGGTGGATATGCGGTCCGCTTGCCGGCACATACTTCCTCTTCGGCGCGGAGGGCGGCGGGGACATCTCCACGCCCTATGCCGTCATTGGCATTGCCGTGCTTTGCGTGGCGGCGGTCTTCTCGCGCGTGCGGCTTCCCGAGGTGGACGATGATGGCGGCAACGCCCCCGACGAGGAGTCCGCCACGGCGGCACGTCCGCTTTGGAGCCACCGCAACTTCCGCTTCGGCCTTGTGGCACTCTTCCTTTACGTGGCGGCACAGACGGGCATCAACAGCTTCTTTGTCAACTACGTCACCGAAAATGCCGCCGTGTCCAACGAGGCTGCAGGCTACCTGCTCGCCTTTGGCGGCATGGGACTTTTCATGCTTGGTCGCATGCTAGGCAGCCGCGTCATGGCTCGCGTGGAGTCGAGTCTCGTGCTGCTTGTGTGCGCCATGTGCGCCGCCCTCAGCATGTGCGTGCTGCTCACCGGCGCGGGAAAGGCGGGCGTGGTGGCATTCTTCGTCTGCTATCTCTGCGAGAGCATCATGTTCCCCACCATCTTCGCGCTTGCCATACAAGGTGTGGGGCCGCACACCAAGCGCGCCTCGTCCTACCTTGTCATGAGCATTGTGGGCGGTGCTGTGGCTCCGCTACTGATGGGGCTGATAGCCGACCGGCTTACCATGGGCGCGGCGTTTGCCGTGCCGCTTGTGTGCTTCGCCTTCATCGCCGCCTATTCCGCCGGGATGAAGGGGAAAGCCGTGTGAGCCGTGGCAAACGGAAAGCCGCACGACTGGCAACAAGATGGAAAACACACCGTCTGAAACGGGCGTAAACCCCTGCGATGTCCCGCCCCGCAACGCCATACAAAGCCCCCTCCCCCGCATTTTCCGCCCCTTTTACCCCCGTGCAGAACAGTTTAAGCCCTACGGGGTTTGCCATGACATGGGAAAGTGCTACCTTTGCCGCGCTTTCCACCCAGCCTCTGTCGGGATGTCAGAGTTACCCGGGTAAGCTGGGCCGGGACGACAACAATACAATTAATATTCCATTACCAAAATGGCAGATCTGATTAAGATTGCTGAAGAAGCGTTTGCGACCGGCAAGGCGTTCCCCAAGTTCAAGGCGGGCGACACCATCACCGTTGCATACAAAATCGTCGAGGGTAACAAGGAACGTGTACAGCTGTACCGCGGCGTTGTTATCAAAATCAACGGACACATGGAGAAAAAGCGCTTCACCGTGCGCAAGATGTCCGGAACGGTGGGCGTAGAGCGTATCTTCCCGCTTGAGTCGCCCAACATTGAGAGCATCGAGGTAAACAAGATTGGCAAGGTGCGCCGCGCCAAGCTTTACTACATCCGCAAGCTCACGGGCAAAAAGGCCCGCATCAAGGAGAAGTTTACCGCCGACAAGAAGAACGCCTAAGCCACACCCCGGCTTTGCGTCTTCCCCTGCCGGACGGCAGACAAAAAGGAAATGCTTCGCCCCCACGGGCGGAGCATTTTTGTTTTCGCGTCCGACCCTCCATCCGCTTGCGGCGCGGAACAGGACGAGCTGTCCGTACTCCGCGAAAACACGTCACCGGTCTCCCTTTTCACGAAGACCGCGCCACGTCCGGAAGCGAATGCGCCGCACGCCGGGAAATCACATATTGTCAAAATTTCTCTGCACCTACGACACAAAAACTTTATGGAAGTATAATGTAGCCTCTTTCGTAACTATCGGAATACCAATTATTTGCAGCCTTGCCCGTCAGAAAATAAACGACAAA
>CAVGTC010000017.1:0-26658 GCA_963632255.1 Lachnospiraceae bacterium
AAAATAAAGGGACATTCCTCGCGGGATGTCCCTATCTTGTAGTACAAATATACGACATTTTTTCGCCGGATGCAAATGGCTCTTGAGGGAGCGGTTTTTACAACTTGTCAGTTTTTTGCCCGGTTTCCTGCCTTTTTGTCAACTGCGTTTTCCCGTGAAAACTGCCGTTGGGGGTGTCAATACTCGTCCTCGTTGAAGAGGAAATCCTCTTTCGTGGGATAGTCGGGCCAAATGTCCTCTATGTTTTCGTACACCTCGCCTTCGTCCTCCAGCTCCTGCAGGTTCTCCACCACTTCCATAGGGGAGCCCGAGCGCATGGCGTAGTCGATAAGCTCCTCTTTCGTGGCGGGCCAGGGCGCGTCCTCCAGCTTCGATGCCAATTCCAAAGTCCAATACATAGTCTTAGTTATTTAGGGTTTATGTGTGACGTTTCCGTTCGCAGCATTCCTTGTTTTCAAGGTCGCAAAGATACACTTTCCTTGCAAAGACCGCAACATACAGATAAATAAAATGGACATACTCCTGACACGGCGCGACACCGTGTGCGAAACGCTAAGTAAACGGGAGGCTAAACCGCTCGTGTGCAGCGGCGCAATGGTGTGTGTCAGAAATAGTTGACGGTGTAGCACTGCCGCTGCAGCTTGGGGCGGTGGAGAATGACGCCGAAGTCGTGCAGGTCGAAGCAGAGGGTGCTGCGCGGAAGTGCCGACAGCCGCTCCCACGCGGCGCAGCTTTCCTTCCCCGCGTGTATGCCGCGCAGCACAAGCATTCCGCCGTCGGCAAGTGCGGTGTACAGACTGTCAGCCGCCGCCGCCCAATCCGCCGCTGCGTACACCATGTCGTGTGCGCCGCCTGCCTCCAGTCCGCTTTGCGCCGTTGCGGACGTGAGGAAAGTGAGCCGTGTGCGGCTGTCGGCCGCACGCAAGGCCGCCGCTTCCATGGAGGAAGCGGCCGCGCCAAGCACAAGGCAAGCCGCCGCGCCTTGGAAATTGGCCAACCGGAAAAGCAGGCGCACGTCCTTGAGCCTCAGCCCGCCGGGCGCGTGCCGCCGGAAGTGCCGCTCCAGCCCTTTGTAGGCGTAGTATTCGTCCCGCTCGTACACCACCCCCGTCACAAAGGCGAAGGCGTAGGGTGAGTGTATGCCGTAGCCGCGCCGCTTGCGGAAACGGCGCAGCCAGCGCAGCGTGCGGCGCAGGCGGTCGGTTTTGGCTGAAGGTGTCATCTTCGTGGGCTTTGTGCGTGGGGGCGCGGCTGGCAAAATAGCCGCGCGTAATATTTTGCCATACGGATATTTTGCGTTACGTTTGCCGCTGTATTCTTACCGCATTAGATTAAAGGCTAAGGGGGAGTATAGCGTTACTCCCGTCATTGTATTTCTTACTTGCCTTAGTCTGCCCCTTGTGCCGCAACGGCACTCCTCTAATGAAATTCGGGGCGATGGGTTGCGTCGGCACCCGGTCTAATGCACACACCGGCCTGTGCGTTGCGTTTTGCAGCGTACAGGCTCTCTTTTTGTGCCTGTGGCGGCGGGGGAATGGCCTGGGAGCGGCGGGGACGGAAGCGGGGCGGCTTTCGCGAGGTTACGCCTCGCAGCCAAGCCGCCCCGCCCTGTGCCGTCATTTGCCGTTTCTCACCGCGCCGCGCCCGCGCTTCCCCTTGCGGGGCTTGCGCTTCTTCCCCCCGTTTGCGGGGAAGCCGGCGCCGGTGTCCTGTTTCTTCGCGCCGGCGGGCTGGGAGTCGTCCTCAATGAGGGCGAAGTCCAGCTGGCGGCGTTCGAGGTTGGCACGCTCCACGCGTATGCGCACCTTGTCGCCCAGTCCGTAGCGCTTGTGGTTGCGGCGGCCCGTGAGGCAGAAATTGCGCTCGTCAAACTCGTAGTAGTCGTCAAGCAGCATGCGCAGGGGTATCATGCCCTCGCACATCGTGTCCTCCACCTCCACGTAGAGGCCGAACTCCGTCACGCCGCTCACCTTTCCGTCAAACTCTTGCCCGAGGCGGTCCGCCATAAACTCCACTTGCTTGTACTTAATGCTGGCGCGCTCGGCCGTGCTGGCAAGCTGCTCCATGTTGGAGGCATGCTCGCACAGCTCCTCGTACTTCTCGGCGCTGACCGAGCGCCCGCCTTCGGCGTAGCGTGTGAGGAGGCGATGCACCATTGTGTCGGGGTAGCGGCGTATGGGCGAGGTGAAGTGGGTGTAGTGGTCGAACATCAGTCCGTAGTGCCCTATGTTGTGCACGCTGTAACGCGCCTTCATCATGGCACGCAGCGCCACCATCTCCACAACGTCCTCCTCTTTCTTGCCTTTCACGTCGGAGAGGAGGCGGTTGAGGCTCTTCGACACCTCCGTCTTCGTGCCGTCCGTGCGTATCTTATAGCCGAAGCGGGCGATGAAGGCGCTCAGCTTCTCCATCTTTTCGGGGTCCGGCACGTCGTGTATGCGGTACACGAAGGTCTTCGGCTTGCGCCCCTTCGGCACGCGGGCTATCATCTCCGCCACGCTGCGGTTGGCCAGCAGCATATACTCCTCCACCAGTTTGTTGGCGTCCTTTGCCACCTTCACGTAAGTGGAGACGGGGTGGCCGGTCTCGTCCACCTCAAAGCGCACCTCCGCGCGGTCGAAGCCGATGGAGCCGTGCTTGAAGCGCTTTGCGCGCATTATCTTGGCGATGCGGTTGAGCGTGATGAGCTCGGCGGCGTATTCACCCTCGGGCTCCGCCCCAACGGGCAGCGGCTCGGGGTGCTCGCCCGGCAGTTTGAGATCCTCGGGCGACGCCTCGCCGTTGCGCTCAAGTATGTGCTGCACCTCCTCGTACACGAAGCGGCGGTTGGAGCGTATGACGGTGTGCGCCAGGTGCCAGTCGATGATGTCGCCTTTCTCGTTGATGTGGAAGATGGTGGAGTAGGCCAGCTTGTCCTCGTCCTGCCGCAGTGAGCAGATGAAGTTGCAGAGCCGCTCGGGCAGCATGGGTATGGTGCGGTCGACGAGGTAGACGCTCGTGGCGCGTTTCACGGCCTCCTTGTCAATGATGTCGCCCTCCTTGACATAGTGGGACACGTCGGCGATGTGCACGCCAATTTCCCACACGCCTTTCCCGGCGGGGCGGATGGAGAGCGCGTCGTCAAAGTCCTTCGCGTCGTGCGGGTCGATGGTGAAGGTGGTCACCTCGCGGAAATCCTCGCGGCGGGCAATCTCCTCCGGCGTGATGTCCGGCGACAACTTCTCCGCCGCCTGCTCCACTTTTTCGGGGTAGGAGTAGGGAAGGCCGTACTGCGCGAGGATGGCGTGCATCTCCGCGTTGTTCTCCCCCTGCTTGCCGAGGATGTCCACCACCTTGCCCACGGGGCTCTTCGAGTCGCTCGGCCATTCGGTTATCTTCACCACGGCCTTGTCGCCCGTCACGCCGCCCTTGAGCTTGTCCTTGGGTATGAATATGTCGGTGGCGAGCGAGCGGCTCTCGGTGACGAGGAAGCCGTAGCCGCGCTCCACCTGCAGCTGTCCCACGAAAGTGTCGTTAGCCCTTTCAAGTATGTCCGTCACCTCCGCCTCGCGGGTGTGTCCCTCGCGCCGCGCCAGCATGGTGACGCGCACGCGGTCGCCGTCGAGGGCGTGCAGCGAGTTGCGCTCGCACACAAGGATGCTCTTCCCGCCGTCGTCCGGCACGAAAGAGTTGCGCCCGTTGCGTTTCCTCACGAAAGTACCCTCCATCACGTTGCTGCGTGCGGCGTTGCGGTATTTGCCCGCCCCGTCCGTGGTGACGTAGTCGTCAAGCACCAGCTCCGACAGCGCGTCAAGCACAACCATCTTCGCGGGGTGGCTTGACGCGTGCATGGACTCGAATATCTCTTTTACGTTGTACTCCTTTTCAGGGTTCGCGTTGAAAAGGTTCACAAGGTGTTGTGCCACGGCTTTCTTCTTCGTCTTTCCGCCGCCGTTCTTCTTTTCTTTCTTTCCCATTTTGTGTCACTGAGTTGCGGGAAAGTGCAGGAAGCCGGGGCGCGAAACGCCGCCCGCCGCCCCTCCCTTTCCCTTTGCGGCGCCCGTTGCGCCGTGTTCCGCCGGTAGGCTACGACAAAGTAAGCGGTTTTTTCGCAGATGGTAAGTCCAATTAATGTTTAATAACGCCGGGCGGCGGTTTTTCTTGGTACTTTTGCGGGCGTTACCCGGGCAGGAACGCTCCTTTCCGCGTCACGCCGCGCGTGGCGGTCGCTGGCGCACAGCATCCCTGCATGCATTTCCGCGCCACCCTTTTATAGAACGCCCACTCCTATATATAATATGCGTCTGTCTTTTGTGTTGTCCCTCTCCCTATTCCTCCTCCCCGCCGCGCTGCCGGCGCAGACGGAGGACACCCCCGCGCCGCCGGCGCAGGTAGAGGAGACGGAGACCCCCATTATGACGCAGGTGGGCACGGCGGAGTATAAGGGAAACACCATCGCGCACGTCATCTACCCCACCCTCCCCAAATACCCGCCTATGCGCTTTGAGAGCGAGAAGGAGCGCGAGCAGTACAACCGCCTTGTGTACAATGTGAAGAAGGTGCTGCCGTGGGCCAAGCTGGCGCGGCTCACCATCATCGAGACCTACGATTACCTTGAGACGCTGCCCGACAAGCGCTCGCGTGACGAGCACATAAAGAGCGTGGAGGCGGGCATCAAGCAGCAGTACGGCCCCGCTGTGAAAAAGCTGTCGCGCTCGCAGGGGCGGCTGCTCATCAAGCTGGTGAACCGCGAGTGCAACCAGACGGGCTACAATATCGCCAAGGCTTTCATCGGCTCTTTCCGCGCCAACCTCTATCAGGGCATCGCTGTGCTTTTCGGGCACAGCCTCAACAAGAAGTACGACCCCGAGGGCGACGACCGCTACACCGAGCGCGTCGTGCGCATGGTGGAGGCTGGCCTGCTGTAAGCCCGCCGCCCTGCCTGCGGCGATTCCTTATAAGAAACAAAGTATGCCCTTAAAGGGATTTCCCTTTAAGGGCAAAGCGTTTGTAACTGTGTTTTCCGCCAAGCGGCACGCGTGCCCTACACGTCAAGGGCGAGAATGTGGTCGCGACAGCGTTCCATCAGCCATTTCGGGGTGGAGGTGGCTCCGCAGATGCCCACGCTCGCCGCGCCCTCAAACCACTCGCGGCGTATCGCCTGCGGGGTGTCGACAAGGTACGACCGCTCGTTCACCTTGCGGCACGCCTCGTGCAACACGCGCCCGTTTGAGCTTTTCAGTCCGCACACAAATACTATCACGTCGTGGCGTGCCGCGAAGTCGCGTATGTTGGGGAGGCGGTTTGCCACCTGCCGGCAGATGGTGTCGTAGTAGCGGAACTCCGCCGGCGGTGTGATGTGCGAGGTGATGTAGTCGACAATTGAGCGGAAGCCCTCCAGCGGCTTCGTCGTCTGCGAGAAAAGGGCGATAGAGCGTGAGAAGTCCAGTCTCGCCGCCTCTTCAAGGCACTCTATCACGTTGGCCTCGCCGCCAGTCTGCCCCACGAGCCCAAGCACCTCGGCGTGCCCCCGTTTTCCGTATATCACTATCTGCGGGCGCGGCGTTTCAGAGTACACCTCCTTTATGCGGCGCTGCAGCTGCAGCACCACGGGGCAGGTGGCGTCGACAAGGCAGATGCCCCTTTTCTCGGCGAGTGCGTAGGTGGCGGGCGGCTCGCCGTGCGCGCGCAGCAGCACCTTCGTGCCGGCGGGAAGCGTGGCGAGGTCGTCGTGGCCTATGGTGCGCAGCCCCATGCCGCGCAGCCTCTCGCACTCGCTGCCGTTGTGCACAATGTCGCCGAGACAGCACAGCGAGGGGGAGCGGCGCAGTTCGTCCTCGGCTTTCCCGATGGCCGTCGTGACGCCGAAGCAGAAGCCGGAGGCGGAGTCTATCTCTATTGAAAGCATGTCGTGAGCGTGTGAGGGTTGTGCGGGGCGGGTGGTCACCGCGCCTTGAAGTCCACCGGCACCGTTATTTTCACGGGGGCGGGGGTGCCGTCCGCGCCTGTGCCCGGCTTCCAGCGCGGCAGACTCTTCATTGCAGTGAGAGCGGAACGGTGTATGCGCGGGTCGAAGGCGTTTTTCACCTCAAAGTCGGTGGCGTATCCGTCCACGCCGACGATGAAGCTAAGCTCCACGACACCCCCCTTGCCCTCACGTATGCACTGCTGCGGGTACACTATGTGCTGGTCGAGCCACTGCATGAAAGCTTTCGGCCCGCCGGGAAACTGGGGCATTTCCCTCACCACCTCGGTAGGCACAATCTTCTCTTTGGCAATGGGCAGCGACTTGTCGGAAAGTCCCGTGGTGTCAACCACCGGCGTGACGATGGCGTCCTGCTCGGGGTCGTAGCTTATCGGACCGTCAAAGCCGATGGAGCGTATGGGCGGTACGCCCTCCACTATCTCAGGTGCCTGCGACACTGCCCCCGGCGCCATGCGCACGGGCGGCACGGTGCGCGCCGTGGTAAGGAAGCGCACCTTGTAGTCCTCGCGCAGCCGCTGAGGGTGGAGGGACGCGAAGGCATCCGCCGCCTCCCGCATCTCCTTTTCGGTCGCATAGCGTGTGTAAAGTGCAAACGCCAGGAAAGACAGTGCGAAGAGGGCGAAGGCACCCAGCACGGCGCACAGGGATTTTCTGTACCGCGCCCCCGCCTGTCGGCGCAGGGCGTACGCGCCATAGTCCTTGTTGCGTCCCTCAAAGACCGTGTCGCACCATTCCTTTGATAATAAACAATCCGAACGCACGTTTACAATAATGTGTGCGGAGGGCAGCCCCCGGAAGCGTGGGGCGGAAGCCGTCCGTTTTTGCAAGGCAAAGGTAGTGCAAGGCGCAGGAAAACGCAAAGGGAGGGCGACACATTTGCCCTTTCCACGCAGCGTGCCGCGCCCTGCCGTAAGCCCTTGCGCCGCGCGTCCCCTTTCTGAAATGCCTTTCATTTGCTAACTTTGACCCCCGAAAACCGCCCGCGCCGATGAACCACACCCGCCAAGCCTTATTTTTTCTGCTGTCGCTGCCCACGTTGCACGGCATCGCGCAGCAGCACAGCTCCGTACACAACGAGCTGCGTCTGCCAGTCTCCGCGCATACGGCGGCACTGGGCGGGGAGAACATCTCCCTCATAGAGGACACCCCCACCTCCGGCTGGGCCAACCCCGCGCTTTACGCCAACGTGAGCGACCTTTCCGTCGGTCTGGACTTTATGACCTACACGGCGGGAAGCTCGTGGATGGGGGCGCAGTTTGTGAAGGCCGCCGGCGACCGCCACACCTTCGCAGCCAACGCGCGGTACATGAACTACGGCTCCTTTGACGAGACCGACGCGCAGGGCAACGTGACGGGCACCTTCAAGGCAAAGGATATCATTGTGGGCGGGGCTTACAGCTACCTGCTTTCCGACCGGTGGACGGGCGGCGCGGCGGCGAAGTTTGTCTTCTCCAACATAGAGACTTACTCCGCCATCGCCCTCTCGCTTGACCTCGGTCTCAATTATTACGATGAGGACAACGACCTCTCTCTCTCTGCGGCGGTGCAGAACCTCGGCGTGCAGCTGAAGAGCTACGCCGACCGCCCGCGCGGACACCTGCCTTTCACCATGTCACTTGGTATGACGAAGGGTATTGCCCACCTCCCCGCCCGCGTGAGCGTGACGCTTACCGACCTCACGCGATGGAGCGGTTCGTATTATTTCTATCCCGACGCCGTCACGGAGGGCAAGGACGGCAAGGTGGGCTTCTTCCGCACAGCCCTCAACCATGTGGTGGTGGGGCTTGACATACTTCCCACGCAGAGCGTCTACCTCAGCCTTGGCTACAACTTCCGCCGCGCCTACGAGCTAAAGGCCGCTGGCTCGTCCCATTGGGCGGGCATATCGGCCGGGGCGGGGGTCAGTACGAAACGCGTGAAGTTCGGCGTGTCGTACGCGAAATACCATCAGGCGGGCAACTCCTTTATGGTGAACGCCGCCTACTCCATAAGGTGAGCGGGCGGCATGTGCGGAGCTTGCGCCCGCCGTCCGGCTTTGCCTGCAACATAACACACAAATGAAACGCATTATAGTGGCCATTGACGGACACTCTTCCTGCGGGAAGAGCACAATGGCCAAGGATCTCGCCCGCGAGGTGGGCTACATCTATGTTGACACCGGCGCGATGTACCGCGCAGTCACCCTTTTCGCTTTGCGCAACGGACTTTTCGGCCCTGACGGGAAAATAGACGGGGACGGGCTGCGGGCACGGATGGCGGAGGTGGAAGTCACTTTCACTCTTTCTCCGGACGGACTGCCGCAGACCTGCCTTTGCGGCGCTAACGTGGAGCGTGAGATACGCGGAATGGAGGTGAGCACGCGCGTCAGCCAGGTGGCCGCGCTTCCTTTCGTGCGAGAGGCGATGACCCGCCAGCAGCAGCTGATGGGGCGCGGGCGCGGCATTGTGATGGACGGTCGCGACATAGGTACGGTGGTTTTTCCCGACGCCGAGCTTAAGGTCTTTGTCACCGCCTCCGCCGAGGTGCGCGCGCGCCGCCGCTATGACGAGCTGCGGGCGAAAGGACAGCCGGCCGACTACGCCGAGATACTGCGCAACGTGGAAGAGCGCGACTACCTCGACTCCCACCGCGCCGCCGCACCGCTCCGGCGGGCTGGCGACGCCCTGCTGCTTGACAACAGCGGGATGACCATAGCCGAGCAGAAAGCGTGGCTGACTGCCCGTTTCCGCGAGCGTACCGAAGAATAGGCGGCGGACAGAGAAACCGGACGAAGAACCCATTTGCCATCCCTCCCATACAAAGCAAAGTATGACTGTCACTGAAAAAATTGAGGCGGCTCTGCGGAGCGTGCCTTACCCCGAGAAGCCCGAGGGGCTTTACGAGCCCATCGCGTATGTGCTGTCCGCCGGCGGCAAACGTCTGCGTCCCACGTTGCTGCTGGCGGGCTACGCGCTCTACCGCGACGACATAGAGAAAGCCCTGCCTGCCGCAGTGGGCATAGAGACCTACCACAACCACACGCTGCTGCACGACGACCTTATGGACAACGCCGACATGCGGCGCGGGCGTGAGACGGTACACCGGAAATGGGATGCCAACACGGCTGTGCTTTCCGGCGACACCATGCTCATCATGGCTTTCCAGCAGATAATGCAGTGCGGGTGTGGGCGCAGTGACGAGGCGCTGAGGCTCTTCGCGCGGAGCGCAAGGGAGATATGCGAGGGGCAGCAGTACGATGTCAACTTTGAGAGCCGCACGGACGTGACGGAGGCGGAGTACATGGAGATGATACGCCTCAAGACGTCGGTGTTGCTTGCCTGCGCCTTGAAGATGGGTGCTTTGCTTGCCGGCGCGCCGGCGGTCGATGCCGATGTGCTTTACCGTTTCGCGGAGAAGATAGGGCTTGCCTTCCAGCTTCAGGACGACTACCTTGACGTGTACGGCGACCCTGCCGTCTTCGGGAAGAAGACGGGGGGCGACATTCTCTGCGGGAAAAAGACTTTTCTGCTTATCAACGCTTACAACCATTCCGACCCTGAGGGCAAAAACCGTCTCCTCGCGCTTCTCGCGGACAAGGAAATGGAGGGTGCGGTGAAGATAAAGGCCGTGACGGACATATACAACGCGCTTGGCGTGTCGTCCCTCACGCTTGCCGCCATAGAGCGGCTGTACAACGAGGCTCACGCGGAGTTGGAACGGCTGTCGCTGCCCGAGTCAAAATGGCTTTCGCTCTGGCGTTACGCCGAGTCGCTCCTCGGACGCAACAAATAAAGGGGACGGCGATGTACATAGACACCCACACACATATATACACGGAGGAGTTTGACGCTGACCGTGACGAGGTGGTGGAGCGTGCCCGCCGTGCGGGCGCGTCGGCGCTGCTTCTCCCCAATATCGACGGAGGGAGCGTGCGCCCCATGCTTGACGCTTGCCGCCGTTACCCGGACATGTGCCGCCCCATGATGGGGCTGCACCCCACCGAGCTGCCCGCCGACCCCGTGCCGCTGCTTGACCGTATGCAGGCAGCACTTGCCGAGGCGGGAAACCCTTATGTGGCTGTGGGCGAGGTGGGGCTGGACTTTTACTGGGACTCGTCACGGCGTGAGGAGCAGATTGCCGCTTTCTCCCGCCAGGCGGGATGGGCGGCGCGTTATGGCTTGCCCCTGATGGTACACAGCCGCTCGGCGCACCGTGACCTTGTTGACACGCTACTGCCGCTCGCCGGCACGCTCACCGGGGTGTTCCATTGCTTCAGCGGCTCTGCCGAGACAGCTGACGAGTTGCTTACCAAGTTTCCCGGCTTCGTGCTCGGCATAGGCGGCGTGCTGACATTCAAAAAAGCGAAACTCCCCGCTGTGCTGCACAGCCGTGTGCCGCTCTCGCGCCTTGTGGTGGAGACCGACGCGCCCTACCTCACACCCGCGCCGCATCGTGGGGAGCGCAACGAGCCTTCCTACGTGCCGTTTGTCATTGCCCGCCTTGCCGAAATATATGGCACAAGCGTGGAGGAGACTGAGCGGCAGCTTCTTGAAAACACCCTGCGCGTCTTCCCCAAGCTGCGAGCCTGACGCTCCGCGCCGGCTTCGCGCCGCGAAAGGCGTAATTTTGGCGGGAAATAGCTAACTTCGCCGCCGGTTTCGCGCCCTCGTAGTTCAATGGATAGAACACCGCTCTCCTAAAGCAGTGATATGAGTTCGATTCTCATCGGGGGTACTTCTTTTTCCGCACACATCCGAAAAGCCTTTCCTTTCCGGTTTCCGCTTTCCCGTATCCTGGACTTCGCATTTTTCTGCCTTTACCATTTATGTTTACATTTTTGGCGGGCGTTTCAAGGACACAATCCGCGGTTTTCTCCCCAGCTGCCTATGAAATTACGATGTCCAGGAAAGTCTTTCCGGAGAGTGTGGCGCGAGTTTTGGGGAGTGGCGCGGTTTTTTCGTTGTGTGGGAGTCATCCGAGGTAGCGTTTGCGGTCTATTTTCCCGTTAAACGTGCGCTCAATGCGCTGAGTGAGACGGATGTCCTGCGGTAGTTTGTGTGGCTCAAGCCTTTCGCGCAGAGCCGAGACCAGCTGGCGGCGGTCATATTGCGCCTTGTCCGCCACCACAAGCAGCCTCAGCGCTGTGCCCGTGACGGGGTGGGCGAAAGGCACGCAGGCACAGTCTTTCACGAAAGGCACGGCGAGGGCGGCGTTCTCCACCTCCACAGGTGAAACCTTGTAGCCGCCCGCGTTTATCACGTCATCCTTGCGTCCTTGCAACAGCAGCCGCCCTTTATCGTCCACCGTGCCGCAGTCTGCCGTGTGCAGCTCGCCCTCGCGTAGCACCCTTTCCGTGGCGGACTTGTCGCCAAGGTAGCCAGTCATTAGTGTCCTGCCCGCGCACACCACCATCCCCTCCGCGCTGACGCGGAAAGCCGAGTGGCGCATGGCGTGACCTACGCAGCCCGCGAGGCACTCCCCCGCATTGAAATCGAAAGTGGCGATGACCCCAGTCTCTGTGGAGGCGTATGTGTTGTACAGGCGCGAGTGAGGCAGCAGCGCGCCGAGCCGCTCCATGTCGCTCTGTGCCATGGGTGCCGCCCCCGTTTCAAGGAAATCAATCTTGTCTTTTAGCGTGGCGAGACTGTCTGCGGCGAAAGCCGTCAGCATGCGTATGCTTGCCGGCACGAGGAAAGCCGCCGCCTTGTGCGGCGCGTCCCCAATCGAGCGTAGGAAGTCCGTAATGTGCTTCATCCCGTCCGTCACCCTCACTGTGCCGCCTGCCATCAGCGTGGGTGCTATTTTTGAGAGGCTGCCGATGTGGTTGAGCGGACCGTTGACCGCAAAGGTGAGTCCCGGCGCGTAACCTTGCGCTCCGATGAGGTTTTCGCTGTTGGCGAGAAGTGCCCCGTGCCCCACCATCACGCCTTTCGGTGTACCCGTGGTGCCGGTGGTGAAAAGTACGTCCGCCACGCCCGGGGGAATTGTGGCGGCGGCGAGGAGCGCGTTTGCACGTTGGACAGCGCAGTCGGGCGCGTCTTTGTCGAGTGGTACGCACACGCCCCCCGCGAGGTGCACAGCGAGATAGCACACTATCGTGCCAGCACAAGGCGTGGCGCGGAAAACCACAGGTTTTCCGTTCAGCGGTCCCAATTGCTCCGCCCTCCGCTCCACCGCTTCGCGGAGTTGCGCGTAGGTCAGTCTCTCCCTGTCAAAGACAATGGCAGGGCGGGACGGGTGATGTTTCGCGCCAGTCAGTATGCGGGTCTCCACGCAGTCCATTGCGGTGTCAGGCGAGTTTGGCTTTCACCATCTCCTCCAGACTTTCAAGTGACTTGAAGTTGCGCGGCGTGACATCGGAGTGGTCGAGTTTCACGCAGTACTTGTCGGAGAGGCGCATTAGAATGGTGGCGATGTCAAGCGAGTCAAGTTCCGGGAATAGGAAGTCCGTGTCAAGGTCGACAAGCGGCAGCGACTCTTCAAGCAGTTGGCGTATTTCTTCTTTCATACAGTGTGGTTGGTGTTATCTTTTTCAGTGTGGCGATAGTTGTCAGAAAAGTTTGGGCAGGAAGTCGACGAGGTATTTGCGCCAGTTGTCCCACGTGTGCGCCCCGTCGCTCTCGTTGTATAGGTAAGTTCCCCCCGCTTTTGACAGGCGTGTGCGGAACTTGTCAAGGAAATGCTTGAGCGGATCCTTGCTTCCAATGGCTATGTAGTACAGGCGTGGCGGGTTGGAAAACTGCACTTTCAGTTTCGCGTCAAGGTTCTTGTATACCCCGATGTCCTGCATGCCCTCCTTGTGTCCCTCCAGGCGGCTGCGCAGTTTTTCCGGCAGTTTCCCCGCCAGCTTGCCGAGCCTCTCCCCCGCCCTTTCAAGCAGTCCGATATTGTTTTGCGTGAGCGGCGAGAAAGTCTGGGGCGAGAAAAGTCCCACATAGTCGAAGAGTGCAGGGTTGTTGGCCGAGATGGCCATGGCGTGCATTCCTCCCATGGAGAGTCCCGCTATGGCGCGGTGTGCCTTGTCGGGCAGCGTGCGGTAGCGTTTTTCTATGAAGGGCGCGACTTCGTTGGGGAAAGCCGCCTCCGTACGCCCCATCCACGACTCCATGTTAAGGTGTTTCGCCTCTCCCTGCATGTACGGGCTCTCGCCCGGAGCGGCATCGAGGTTGGCTATGCCGTTGGGTGTCACCACAATCATGGGCTTCGCTTTCCCCTGCGCAATCATATTGTCCATTATTTGTGCTAGCCGCCCCATGCCCAGCCACGCAGTCTCGTCCCCGCCTGTGCCGTGCAGCAGGTACAGCACCGGGAAAGCCTGCGTGTCCCCCTCCTTGTACTGCGGCGGGAGGTACACCGAGAGGCGGCGCTGTGGCATGTCCGCGTTGAAAGAGGACGGATACCACACCTGCTCCACCTTTCCGTGCGGTACGTCAAGGTCGCGATAAAGGTCGCCCAGCGTACCCTCCACTATGAAATAGCTTAACGTGTCGTCAATGTCGCGTACAGTGTGCGGGTTGAGCGGGTCGGCGGTCTCCTTGTCGTCGGCTATGAAGCGGTACGTGTACATGTCCGGGGCAAGCGGCTGCGGCGTGGTGTATGTCCACACGCCGTCTTTCTCTTCCATGTCCGCTTTCTTTGAGGCGAACGATCCCTCAATCTCCACCTCGTCCGTCTCTGTGGCGGGCGTGTAGGTGAAAGTCCAGGTGCCGTCGGCGTTTCTGCGCTGTGCCTGCGTGCAGAGCGCGAGGGCGGCGAATGTGAGTGTGGCGAGTGTCTTTCGCATGGGATGCTGTGTCGTTGTCAGTTTTTCAGGTTGTCCGCGCTGATTATTGTGAGCGGTACGCCGGCGGGCAGCGGCTCGGCCGGCGGGGCGAAGGCGAATACGGCCGTGCCTCCGGCGGGGCGTGCGGCGAGCCATTCGCGTGCGGCAGCGGGTGTGGCGAGTTGCAGGTTGGGCGCGACACCCTCGGCGGAGTGCAGCAGCAGCGCTGTCGTCTCCTCCGCGTCCTCGGCCACCATTACCTTGATGTGGCGGTGCACAAGGGCATACAGCAGCGCAAATTCCCCGTAGCCCTCGTTAAGCACAAGCACTGCGGGGGCGGGTGGCGCGGTGTCAACCCACGCGGCGTAGCCCTTGTGGCGGCGCAGCCTCTTCGCCACGCCGGCGGTAACCTCCGCCCCCTTGTAGCGGTAGCGGTCGGTGATGAGGGGACGGAAATATTCCGCTGTCTCCACCTGCGCGGCAAGGTGGGCGTACTCGTTAATGTAGCGGCGGTGGAAAGCACGCGTGCGCTCCACGTAACCCTCGCCCCACTCTTTCGAGTCGGCTGGCACGCGCGGATATATGCGCAGTGTTAGACTTCCGGAGAAAACCTGCCAGCTGTTGCGTGGCAGCACGTTGTTGGCACCATGCAGCAAGGCGGGAATGATGTCAAGTCCCAGCTCTTCTGCCACATGGAAAGCCCCCTTGTGGAAGCGGCGTATTGACGACTGCCCGTTGCGCACCCCCTCGGCAAATATCACCACGCAGTAGCCCAGGTCTGTGTACCGCTTCACCGTGGCAGGCGCGAGACCCTCGCCGGCGGCGGGTAGCGTGATGTGTCCGCACCAGCCGAGGATGCGCCCCACGAGACGGTTTTTCCCCACGCGCGGGTTGGAAACGAAGACAAAGTTTGCGTCATAGGCGAGGAATGTGGCTGGGTCGAGCAGCGACTGGTGGTTGCTCACCACGACGGCGGGGCGGGCAAACGTTACGCCTGAGGGATTATCCACGCGGTAGGTTACGCCGGGTATGTGGCGCATGTCCATTCGGAAGCACCAGTGTACGAAGCGGCGGAAGCGTCGGCGGTTCTGCTCCGTCGGCTTCCTGAGTGTGAAGAGCGTGAAGCCCCACGCGTAGCCCGCGAGCAGCTGCAGCATGAAGACCGTGACCGAATACGCCATTACCAGCAGCGGACGCAGCGAGAGCGGTCGCACCCTTACGCGTCCGCTTGTCCGTACAAGTGCCTTGAAGATGAGCGGCGGGAATATGTATGCCATCAGCACCACGGAGAACATACCCGCTATTGTCACCTGCGCCAGCGAACGCAGCGCGGGGTGGCTTGCCACGATGAGCGTGCCTATGCCAATGAACATGATGAGCGCGGAGATGATTATGGAGTGCTTGTACGAGGCCAGCATCTTGCGGCGGTAGGCGTACTCGTAGCTTGCCCCCTCGGTCATGAAGATGGTGTAGTCGTCGCCCTGTCCGAAGATGAAGGTGGCGAGGATGACGTTGACAATGTTGAACTGTATGCCACAGAGTGACATGATGCCCAGTATCCACAGCCAACTTACGGCCATGGGCAGGAAAGAGAGCATCGCCAGCTCCACGCTGCCAAACGACAACCAGAGGAAGAAGAAGACAATGAAACCGCAAGCCCAGCCAATGTAGTTGAAGTCGTCTGAGAGGTTGTTGGCTATGGCACTGTTCATCTTTTCCACGTCAAAGCTGTGCACCCCCGCCGCGTCAAGCGTGCGCTCCACCTCGTCAGCGTGTCCCGGCACCACGGTGAGCGCGTCCACCACGCTGTGTGTGCCGTTGCCCGCCGCAGTGCTGAGCGTGGAGGCGAATACCTCGGTGGTGAGCGGCGCGAAATAGTCGTAGGGCTGCGGCGCGTACGTGCCCTCCCACAGGCAGCGGAAGTCGGCAAAAGCCTCGTCGGCGAAGCCCGCCTCGCGTGCAGCGTTGGAAAGGCGGGCGGGAAGGTCGGCGTGGCGGCGCGTGAAATCGCGCCAGAGAGCGAGCCGCCGCGTCTGCTCGGCATGCGAGGTGAGGAAGTCGGCGCATCCCGTGTAGCCCAGCACTTTCCCCTCCGCCACCATACTGTCGATGACCGGACGCAGGAGGCGGCTCTTGTCAAGAGCGGAGTCGGTGGAGGCAGCGGCGGAAACGGCGTACACTTTCTGCCCCGTCCCGTTTTTCACCATCTCGCGCTGGAAATATTCCATGTCCGCTTTTTGCTGTGGCGACATATAGTTGATGTGCGCCATATTGGCATCAAACTTCGTGTCAAGGCTGAAGTACCCGAAGGCGGCGGTGAGTGTCACCACCATCCACACAAGCCAGGGCTTATTGTCCGCCGACAGGTCGCTGAGGCGGTCAAGGAAAGTGGCGCGGCAGGTGTGTCCGCCTCCGCCGTCCTTTGCAAGGTGGGGAAGGTAAACCAGCACAAAGAGAATGGTGCCTACGAGAAGGAAAGAGGCGAAGAGACCGAGGTCACGCAACGCCACGGACTGCAGCGGGACGAGGGCGAGGAAAGCACCGACGGTGGTCACGTTGCCCACAAGCAGCGGCGTCACAATCTCCCGCAAGGCCTTGCGCTTTTCGGGTGTGTGCTGAAGGTGGGCTATGAAGTGCAGCGGGTAGTTGACCGCGATGCCTAACACCACGGAGGAGATGCCGATGACGATGATGGAGATGTCGTTGTGTACGAGGCTCAGTCCACCCACGGCGAAGAGCCAGCCCCAGCCTATGCTCACCACGATGAGCAGAAGGTTCCATACGCGGCGGAAGACGAGGAAGAGCAGCGCGAGTATCAGTACAAGGGCGATGGTGACGGCAAGGACGCTATCACTCTTTATCTGGTGTGCATTGCCCACGGCGATGGCCGGCCCGCCGAAGAAGTGTACGCTGACCGACGGCACCTGCGCGGTAGCCGAGTCGGCGGCCGTCTGCAGCATGGCAAGCAGCCGTGCGTTGTTGTCCGTTTCGCTTGAACCGTAGGGAGACTCCACCATCACGAAGGCACGGCGCAGGTCGGGCGAGAAGATATAGCCGTCTTGTGTCTCGTAGTTTAGTTCGCCCCCGTGCTTCTGAAGCTTTTGAAGCACGGGCGTAAAGAGACCCAACGGGTCACGCCCGAGGGTTTGCGCCAGTGTCCCCGCCGTGGGCAGCATTAGCAGCTGGCGGTCGCGCTCCATCTGTTCGGCGGGAAAGGAGGAACGTGCCAACAGACTGTCCATGCGGGCGTAGTCAGTTGCTGTGAGGAAGTAAGGCATATTGGCGTATACGAAAGCAGCAGTCTCCTCAATGCGCCCCGCGTCAATTTCAGCCGTGATGCCTCGCAGCGTGTGCGCGGTGTCAGCCTCCTGCGCCTTTTCCACAAAGATGTCAATGGCTCGCTCAGCCTCCTGCGGATCGGTGTGCGTGCTGTCGTTGTACTGGAAGACGGCGAAGAGGCGGTTGGCTCCCGAGATGTCCTGATAGACGGCAAGTTCCTGTCTGTGCTGCGCGTCAAGCGGGAGGAAATCGGCGATATCCTCTTTATAGTGCAACCGGCTCACCAGCAACGCCAGTGCCGCCGTGAGGACAGCAAACGAGAGAAAAGCCGCCCAACGGCGCGTGTACAGCGTGTTGTAAAGCCTGACGAAAAGCGAAACCATAGGTAGTGAAGTTAAGTTTCAGTCTTGCGTGATTTGTTCCTTGCAGCTTATTGCAAAAGCCTGCGAAGCCAGAGCAGAAAAGCCGCTTTCCATTGGCGGCACTCGGCCGTGCCTTTCACCCTGGATGCCCCAAAACCATGGCCGCCCGTGCGGTATTGAATGTACTGGTGAGGCACGTTTTTGGCGGTGAGCGCGGAGTCAAGCAACTCGGAATTGTGGTATTGCACGATGGGGTCGTCCTTGCAATTGACGAGGAAGACCGGCGGGCAGTCGGTCGGGACGTGCCGCTCAAGCGAGAGCGAGTCGCGCAGCCGTGCGCTGTGCTTGCGGCAGTCACCAAGCAAGGCCCGGCGCGATCGGCGGTGGGTACACGCCTCCATCATCGTCACCACGGGGTAGACCGACGCAACGAAAGCCGGGCGGTCGGCGGGCGCGAAGAACTCGGCGGCGGACATGACGAGATGTCCTCCTGCCGAGAAGCCCACAGCTCCCACCTTCCCAGACGCGATGCCCCACACGGCCGCGCTGTCGCGCACAAGCTGTAGCGCGCGGCGCAGGTCGTCTTGTGGGTCAGGGTAACGGTGTCCACGAAGCACCCACCGGTAGCCGAAAAGGAAAGCCGGCACGCCCGCCGTACGGTAGTGGAGTACAAGAGCGGTGACCCCGTTGCGACTCAGCCACTCTCCGACTTCTCTCCCCTCGTGTTCCATATCGTGCCAAAAGTAGCTGCCGCCAGGGCATACCACGGCGGCGGGATTGTCTGTACCCGGCGCGAGGTAGAGTGTGGCGGTGACTCGCCGGTGGTGTTTCTCCCCCTTCCATATGTCCAGCTTGCGCGGGTTGTCCCCGGCTTGCGCGGAAAAGGCGAGAAACGGGAGACACATTCCCAGAAGCAAGGCAAAGCGTAGTGTTGTCATTTGTCGGCGGATATTTCTTCCAGCAGCGTGGGGACGGGGAAAAGCTCGTTGCAGGTCACAAGACTCCCTATCAGCACACCGAACATTCCGTGCATAATCACATTCTGCCCCGTCTGTAGGAGTCTCGGCACGCGCGTGCGGCAAGGTATGCGCCGTGCCATACCCAACCCCACATCCTTTGCCGTGCCGTACATAGAGCCGTTCGCCGTGCCAGTGTAGTCGAGGTAGGTGAGCGGCGTGGAAGTATACCAATGCGCTATGTCGGAGCGTATGCCAGGGTAGCGTCTTTCAAGGGAGGCGAGCAGACGATCCGCCTTGGCTTCCTTGAAGCGGAGGTAGTCCGCCGGCCGGTGTCCCGTGCTTGTGCCTTTCCAGCGCTCAACCTCTCTGAAATTCATTCGTGCGAGCACCACTCCCGTCTGTGCGTAGCGTGGTTGCGGCGCGTGACAGAAGTGCATATAGAGGAAGCCGCGCGGCCAGTCATCGTCGGTGTAGATTTCACAGTCCCAGGGCGTGGGAACGTCGTAGGAGTAGACGTTGTGGTTTAAGTAAGGTACACGGTCCTCCTTGAAGTGCAGGTAGACGGAAAAACACCCAGTGGTTTGCGGCAGGGAGTGGATGCGCTTGCGGAAAGCCGGGCGCAGGCGCGGCGACTGCACAAGGTCGAGCGTGCGGCGTGGGTGGATGTCAGATATCACACAGGCCGCCGTCAGACGTTCCTCCCCGTTGACCTCCACGCCCTCCGCGCCGCCGTCTTCCCCGCAGATGATGCGCGTCACCTTGCAGCCGAGGCGCACCAGTCCGCCGTAGTGCTCAATAGTGTCAATGAGTGCTTTCGCCACGCGGTCGCTTCCGCCTGTGATACGGTAAGCCCCCTGCGAGAGAGAGTCCATGATAAAAGCGTGTGTGGCGAAAGGCGTTTTTCCCCGCTCGCCGGCGTAAAGCGGCAACATTCCGCCCAGTACGGCGGCGAGTAGCGGGTCGCCCACCGTTTCCGCAATCACTTCGTCCGCCGCCCGCAGCTGGTAGTGTGTTAGCAGTGCGTCGTCACCCTTGTCCATGCGTAGGGAATGTATGGGTGACGCGGCGGCGATAGATTGCACGAGGTCGCAGTACCGCTCAAGATCGGGCACTGCGGACGGGAAGCGGGCGGCAAGCTGTGCCACGAAGTGCTGGCGTCCGTTAGCGATGGGATAGTCTTTCCCTTGAATGGACACCACGTCATACCCTTCGGGGTCAAGCTGCGAAAGAAGCACGGAGCGGTCTATCTCCAAATGGTGAAGCAACCTCCACAGTGTCTGTCCCTTTCCCGCGCCGCCCACGAAGTGCATGCCCGTCTCAAAGCGCGCGCCTTTTCGCTCGAAGCACTGCAGGCAGCCGCCCGGCTGGGACGCCTGCTCGAGCACCTCGACTGCGAATCCGTGCTTGGCTAGCAGCGCGCCGCAGGAAAGTCCTCCGAGACCGCTGCCTATGATTACTATTTTCTGCTTTCGGGGCATGATGCCTTAAAGATATTTTTCCTCGTTGTCACACATCTCGGCATACTTTTCCACATACCGTCGGTGCATCTCCGAAGTCTGGCTGCGCAGGATGCCGGCTTTTCCAAGCGCGTCAAGCGGTACGGGTTTCCCCACCTCAATGGCGATGACACCGGGATTGAGGTGGCGGCACTTTTTGGGAAGCACCTTTCCCGTGCCGTAGAGACACATGGGCAGGATATCCAGCCCAAGTTCGCGGGCGAGTAGGAATGCCCCTTTGTGGAAGCGGTGTACGCGGCAGTCTACGGAGCGCGTGCCTTCGGGGTAGACTGCGACGCTGTATCCCCGCTGCACAAGAGAGCGCAGCCGCGGCATGATTTCCTCCATGCCCCGGCTTACGGGGAGGTATTCGGCGTTGCGGATGAGTAGTCCGAAGAAAGGACTGTTCCAAACCCAGTCATTGGTGAGAAACACCACCTTGTCCGTAAAGATAAGTTGGCACATAAGGTCGAGGTGCGACTGGTGGTTGCAAATGATAAGGTGCGGGCGGGAGAAGTCCGTCCACTCTGCCACGTTGCATTTGAACCTCACGCCGGGGATTCCGTGCCGCACCATCACGAAGCGTGCGTAGCGGTGGATGATATGCCGCAAGTGGCAGCGTTTCCCCTCCGTCATTTTTCCCGTGTGCAGCACCAGCCACACCCACGGCATAAAGACACAGAGCGAGGTGAAGAGGAAGAAAAGCAGCGAGTAGGCTGTGCGCCCCACCATCAGCAGCCAGCGCAGCAGCCTCAGCGGCCAGCCATAGACAAGCGCACCGAGGGTGAGGAACGTGTTGAGCAAACTGATGCGGGCGAAGTCCGGTCCTGGGCGGAAGTGGCTCACGCGCTCCTCGCGCGGAGGATAATACACGCGTATGGGTACAGAGACAATGCGCACGCCGTGCCACGAAGCCCAAACCATCAGCTCAAGTTCGGCCTCGTAGCGCGACGTGAGGAAGCGCAGCCCCACCAAGTGCCGAAGCGGATAGAGGCGGAACCCCGTCTGTGTGTCGGCCAGGCGGCAACCAGTGTGAAGGCAAAACCAGAAATTGGAGAATGCGTTGGCGAAGCGGCTGCCCCGGCTGCGCACCGCTCCCTCCATGTCGCGCTCGCCCACGATGATGCTGGCAGGGTGTCGGCGGTTGGCTTCAAGGAAAAGCGGAATGTCGGAGGGGAAATGTTGTCCGTCAGCATCAAGTGTGATCGCATAGGTGTAGCCAAGCTCCATAGCCCGCCGGAAGCCGCTCCTGAGTGCCGTCCCTTTCCCCTTGTTGTGTGTGTGGCGCACGACGGTGACCGCACAAATGCGTGCCAACACCTCCGCCGTGCTGTCCGTGCTTCCGTCGTCCACAACGATGACACAGCGACAAAAGCGCAGCGCGCCGGTGACGACGACGGAAACGGTGGCGGCATTGTTGTACGTGGGGATGACCACGCAGATTCCGCGCCGTTGAAGTGAGGCTTGTATCTCCTCCCGTTGTGAGTCAGTGTATGTAGTGTCTAATTTGTCTTCTGTCATTGCGCTATATCACAGGTGAAAGACATTTTCGCTTTTGTTTCCTCCGTCGTGGCAAGCGTTACCTGCGCCTGCACACTTGTCCTGTCTTCGTTGAAGGCGGTTTTCCCTATGACGCAATAGAGTGCCTTGTCGGACACGGGGGAAACGACGGAAAGAAATTTCGCGTTTTTCACCTCCGCAAGACACAACCGTCTGCGCAAGGTGTCTTCAAGAAGCTCTTTTGCGAGCATCAAAAGGCAGACACCGGGCGTGACGGGCATACTGGGGAAATGAGCTGTGTATATGGGACAGGATGGCAGCAGTTCCAGCGTATAGCGTGTGCAGTCCGGTGTGCCCTCTGTACGGGTTATGCGGTAAAGGTTATCTTTCAGAGTCATTGTTAGCAATGTGGGAAAACTGGTAGGTGATGTGCCGTTTCTCGTTGGTGTAGACACTGTCCCCGTGCCCGAAGCCGGTGATCACGGCTGCGAGGTCGCGTCTCAGTACCCGTTTGATGTACCACTTGTCAAGCATATTGGCGGCGTGTACTATTTCCACCTTTTTCACCCCCGGGCGGTAAGTGAAGTCAAGCGCGGAGATGCCGAATTCGTTGAAGACGCAGCCTTTGAAAACACCCCCGTCGTTGCGTAAGGCAAGGATGCCGCTCATCTCGCCGCGCGGGAAAGCTATCACCGCGTTGTATTTCACTGTTTCCCCGTTCACGTCCGGCAGAAGGCTTTGTGCAGCGGACGGAAGGTGTGCCACGGAGAGCAGTAAGGCGGCGAGGCTAACCGATGCTAAACAGTTTCGCATTGAGGGTAGTGTTTGTGCGGACGTTGTTCAACTCAATAACTGTTCGATCTCCGTTTTTCTCGTACAATTCAACAGCGGCAACCATGGAGCGTTGCTTGTTGAAGCGCACCTTGATGGTGGCAAACAACTGCTTCATATTCTTTTTCAGGGGAGTGAGCGTGACAACCCACTCTGTCTTTCCGTCAACAATGGACGACTTGAAGTCCTTGTCATCGGTGAGACACTTCCCTACTACGCTGTTCATCATAATGCGCGTGATCTCCTTGAACACTTTGCTTTGGCTGACGTCTATCACTTGGTTCTTCTTCCCCTTGTTCATCATCACCTGCGATCCGTTCAGTACAAAAGTGTAGGTGTAGGGCGAGGTGTACTGCCAGCGCAGTTTGTTGGACTGGGAGTAATACATTACGCCTTTGCTCACCATCTTGTCGTTGAGCATACGCATGTGCTTTGTCTGTACGAAGTCACACTGCATTGTGCGGACGCGTGCGGCGGCGTTGTTGATTTGCTGCTTCACGGCAGCCTCGTTCACTTTCTGCGCTGACGTGCCGAGCGCGAGAAACAGTGTGAGAAGGAGTGAGAATAAACGGTTCATAGGATAAATACTTTGGGCTTGTGGGGTAGGCACTGCCACGCCTTATCTGGCAATGAGGCAGCACCCGCCGATAATCAGAGCCACGCCCAGCCATTTGTGCAGTTCCACCGTCTCATGAAAGAAGACAATGGCGGCAATAAGCCCGAAGACATAGCTGAGGCTAATCATGGGGTATGCAACGCTGAGCGGATAGCGTTTGACGATGTGCATCCACAACAGGGAACTTGCGCCGAAGAGGATGCCGCTTGTGGCAAACTGCCAATTTAGTAGAGCGGAGGTCCAGAAAGCCCTCGTCCAGGCAAATGGCAGCATGCGGGAAAGTCCTGACTTGAGGAAAACCTGTCCGCAGGCCAAGAGCGCGCTTTGCGCAAACGCCAATATAATTACTTGCCACATAAGGTGAGTAGTATGGCGGTTGAACGGAAATCTGTCTTAAACGGCGCATCCGCCCCCAAAAGCTCGTGGAGAAGTGGCGTAAGCTCGTCGTGGAAGCCCACAAGCACGCTTTTCGCCTGCCCCGATTGCAACAGCATCCGCGCGTCACGCAGCGCGCACTCCAACGACCTTGCCCCTTGTGTGTAGGTGGTGTTGTACCCGTGGCAGTGGGTGCGTATGGCGATGTTGGAGCCGATTGTGTTGTGCGTGCTCAGCATAAAGAGTGTGGGGCTGATAGCACTTTCGCCCTCGGAAAGCATTTGGTGGAGAATCTTCTCGCTGTTGACCGTACAGCCGTAGGCTGTGGCAGTGATGATTGCATCGGGTTTCTCTATCCCACCCTTTTCAAGGACTTGAAGTGAGGCGAGCAGCGAACTTTTCATTAGCCGCCCCATACGCCGAGACTCAATGGGCTTGACAAAGCGGCTGATGTCTTTCATTTCCTCGTCCGTGCTTACCACGACGCGGGCAGCCTCTTGTATTTCTTCCTCAGAGTAAATTGCTTTTGAATCTTCTTGCCCTGAGGTGGGACTGATGGAGAAGATGAGCGAGCTGTCATTTCCGCCGAAACCGAAAGAGTTGCACATAACGTGGCGAAGGGGTATGCTGTCCACACCCTTGGAGGGGGTGATGCAGTCAGTGTCCGTCGTGGCGAAGCCTGCGCTGGCGGGAATAAACCCCTCCTGCATTGCAAGCAGGCATATGACGGACTCGATGCCACCCGCCGCGCTTGTAGCGTGTCCGGTAAAACCTTTCGTGCTGGATACGGGGGGGATGGTCGCGCCGAAAACACGCTTGAGAGCTGTGCTTTCGCAAAGGTCGTTGTTGGGGGTGCCGGTGCCGTGGGCGTTTATGTAGCTGATGTCAGACGGAGTAAGCCCAGCAGTGCGCAGAGCCTCTTCCATTGCAAGGAAGGCTCCCTCCCCGTCTGGTGAGGAAGCCGTCTGGTGGTAGGCATCGCAAGCATTGCCATACCCCGTGAGGTAGGCTTGCACGGGGCAGTTGCGTTTTTCTGCGCTTTTCTCCTCTTCCAACACAACGAAAGCCGCGCCCTCGCCGAGGTTCAGTCCTGTACGGGTGGCATCAAACGGACGGCACGTTTCGTGGTCGAGTATCATCAGCGAGTTGAACCCGTTAAGGTGGAAGAGTGAGAGTGCTTCGCTGCCTCCCGCCACCACGATGTCTGCTTGCTCGTCCTTGATGAGCCGTGCTCCGAGGGAGATGGCGTTGGCGGCGGAAGAGCAGGCAGTGGAAACGGTGAAGGTGTCACTGAAGAAGTCCCCGAAATACCGGGATACCGCCGTTGTGCAGCTGCCACAGTCGTGATCGCGGAAATAGCGCACGCCGCCCGTACCGCTGATTTTGGAAAAATGCTTTTCCGTCACATCCATTCCGCCGACGGTGGTACCCAACACCAGTGCCACGCGTTTGGGGGCGGGGACACCCGAATTGTTGAGACGTGCGTGCAGCAAAGCTTGCCTTACGGCGAGGATGCCCATTAGTGTGGTGCGGCTTATGTCCTCATCACTGGAGATGGAAAGCATTCGCTTCATCTCTGTGTCAGAGTGCTTCACCTCTCCGACGGGCAATTTGTGTATAGTCCGCAGGAAGCGAGCTGGAGCGATGCCAGTGCATTTGTCGCGCAGCGACAGCAGCACCGACTGCCTGTCGCAGCCGATGGCGGAAAGGATGCCGTAGCCTGTAATGGCGATGTTCATTGCGGGAGGGTGTGGCTTGGGGTTAGCGGTTGTGTCTTGGTGCGGCTCTTACTTCTTGCGGTTTTTTGCTACATAGTCTGCCATGGTGGCAACGCTCTTGAAAATGGCTTTCCCCTCTGCGGGGTTGGCGAGGCGGATGCCATAACGCCTTTCAAACATCACGATGAGCTCGAGCGCGTCGATGGAGTCGAGGGCAAGACCTGTGCCGAAAATAGCTGCGTTTTCGTCAATGTCGGCAGGGGTGAGTTCTTCTAAATTAAGTGCGGAGATTATCTGCTCTTTGAGTTCTTGGATAAGTTCGTCCATATATATTATAGGTATATCGTTTCTATTTGCGGCGTTCTATCCCGTAGAGGTGTAGGTCTGCAAGGAAATCGTAGCCGTCCACATAGTCAATCCATCCAGAGATGACGCTTTGAAGTGCCGTGTCGGTGGCGGTAGCTTCGAGTACTTCGTGCATTTGTGTCTCATCGTGGGAGGCAAGCGCATAGTAGCATGTTTCGCCGTGCAGCTTGTTGCGTATGGCAATTTCGCCTGTCACAATGTTTGGCAGTGTGTAGACGAAGACAGAGGGACTTGGAAAGTAATCTTCAGGGTAGGAGATGGTGTTAAGGAATTTCCGGTCGGCTTGTAAGGAGGCGTGTCTACCGAAAAGCACGACAGCGCGATCGTCCCGTGGGCAGAACCTCCCCATTTTCCCATTTTCCGCTTCTGCTTGCAGTAGCAGCTCCGAGGCAATGAACCCGAGTCGGGAAAGCCCGTCCATCTTGTAGTATTTGGGGTAGTCGCCCACAAAACGCTTGTAGAGCGTAGTGAGCATCTTGTCCCCTTTCCTGTCTGTCGTTATGGGTGTCCCGTCCACGCTGAGGCTCTGCGGCGTGAGCCTTATATGATGTATGGACTTGAATGAGGTGCAAAAGTGTCGGGAAGCGGGAGACTCCACATCTATATTGTGCGTAAACAGGGCGGCGGCGTTGCATCCTCCGAAACCGGACAGCGTCTTTATAAAGCTGTGTCCCTTTACGTGTCGGGTGTCGGGCTTAATGTCCATTTTACCAGAAACGCCCAATTCGGAAAAACCGCGAGTGGCGGGGAGCAGCCCGCGCTTAGCGCAATGCAGCGAGACAATGGTTTCAAGCAGTCCCGCTGCACCCAATGTGTGGCCATAATAACCTTTGAGCGTGTTTGCCGGTGTGGAGGATAGCCCCGCCCGCTGGAGCGCGATGCTTTCCATTTGGTCATTGAAGAGAGTCGCCGTCCCGTGCAGGTTGATAAAGGCTAAGTCCTGTGTGCCGTGCCGCTCAAGCAGTAGTTGCAGGCAGCGTGTCTGACCCTCCGCTTTTTTTGAAGGAGCGACAATGTCACATGCGTCGTTGCGCACTACGCCGTCAGTTAGCTCCCACGCGTCGTGTTTTTGCACAGGCTTGCGGGAAAGTACGATGGTTGCGGCAGCCTCCCCCAAGTTCAGTCCCATGCGCTCCATGTCAAATGGACGGCAGGGTTGGTTGGACAGTGCTCTTAGTGACTGAAAGCCGGACAAGACAAAGTGTCCTATGTCGTCCGTCCCGCTTACGACGGCGTAGTCATATTTCCCCTGCATGAGGAGGCGTTGCCCAAGGATGAGAGCGGAGAGACCTGATATACAGGCGTTGCATACTACAACGGGCTTCGTGCTGATGCCTAACGAGACGGAAATCTTTTCCGCCGCACGTGCTAGTAAGGCACTTTCTTCGTCATTGCCATCGTCTGTTCTCAGATTTTCCACGTTTCCTTTTGTGGTACTGAGGATGAAGAC
>CAVGTC010000018.1:0-26110 GCA_963632255.1 Lachnospiraceae bacterium
AGGCAAAAATATAGGGACATTCCTCGCGGGATGTCCCTATCTTGTAGTACAAAGATAATACATTTTCGGGCGTTTTGCAAATGGGGCAAAACGGGCGGCGAAAATCAAAATGTCAGATTCCCGGCGGTTTTGCTTACTTTCTTTTTTTAGCGGCATGCAGCGCAAATGTGGGAAAACGCCCTTGCGTTGTGTGCCTGCCGGCGGTGTCCACGCCGGCACGCCGAAGCCGAAAGCATAATACGGCTACCGAAGAGGGAGGTCCCGGCAAGTACGTGCCCCGTGTACGGCTTTACCGCCCGCCCGCGCCTTAATAGCAGACGCAAAGGGTTTGCCTTTTTGCTTTCAAATGTTAACTTTGCGGCGCAAAAGACGAATGTCGTGAAAAGGGGGTACTATGTGGGCATGCCCTCCCTGGGGCGTGCAACTGGTAAAAATCGCTTAGTGGCGGCGGGCAAGCGTGCCTGTCCGCCGGTTTTTCGTGTCCGCAAGCCGGGTGTTCCCCAAATCCCGGCGGGGCGGACTTTTTCGTCTATGCCCGCATCCCCCGCACGGTGCCGCCTGAAAAGAGAGAAAACAAAGTATTAACAACAACATTAGAGAGCTATGAACTTTACCTTGTTCGTCACCGCGCTGGTGACGGGTCTGGCGTTCGTGGGTGTCGTGACGGTGTTGGCCAAGCTAATATCACCCCGCAGCTACAACGCGCAGAAGGAAGAGGCTTACGAGTGTGGCATCCCCACACGCGGGCGCTCGTGGATGCAGTTCCGCGTGGGATACTACCTTTTCGCCATCCTCTTCCTCATGTTCGACGTGGAGACCATGTTTCTCTTCCCGTGGGCGGTGGTAATGCGCTCCCTCGGACCGTCGGGACTCCTTTGCGTGCTCTTCTTCCTGTTCATATTAGTTCTGGGCCTGGCCTACGCCTGGAGGAAAGGAGCGTTGAAATGGCAGTGACGAAGAGAGCTAAAATCAAGTCCATCCCCTACGAGGAATTCAAGGACAACGAGACTTACGAGAAGCTGGTGGCCGAACTCAACGCCGGCGGCGCCAACGTGATTGTGCGCAAGCTGGACGACCTCATCGACTGGGGCCGCTCCAACTCGCTCTGGCCTCTCACGTTCGCCACGAGCTGCTGCGGCATCGAGTTCATGGCAGTGTGTGCGGCACGCTACGACATCGCCCGCTTCGGCTTCGAGGTGACGCGCAACAGTCCCCGCCAGGCCGACGTGATACTGGTGTGCGGCACCATCACCACCAAGATGGCCCCAGTGCTGCGCCGTCTCTACGACCAGATGGCCGACCCAAAGTATGTGGTGGCCATAGGCGGCTGCTCGATATCGGGCGGTCCGTTCACCAAGTCCTACCATGTGCTCAATGGCGTGGACAAGATAATACCCGTCGACGTGTACGTGCCGGGCTGCCCGCCACGTCCCGAGTCGTTCCTCTACGGAATGATGCAGCTGCAGCGCATAGTGAAAGTGGAGAACTTCTTCGGTACAACCAACCGCAAGCAGAAGGATCCCTTCCGTGCGGAGGCGGAGAAGAAGGAAGAAGAAATATATAAAGAGGAGGAAACGGCATGAGCGAAGAATTGAAACCCACTGCCAACAGCGGCGCGGGGGCGCAGAAGCCCGCCGCTCCTGCCAAGCCCGTCGCACCCGCGGCACGCCCCGCCGCCGCGCCTGCCAAGCCGGCGGCAAACGAGCTGAAACCCCGTGAGGTGGAACCCGCCAAGCTGCACGATGAGATGAAGTGCCTGCGTGACGAGGAGGGGATGGACTTCCTGCTCAACCTCACCGGCGTGGACTGGATGGAGGACGGCATAGGCGTGGTGTACCAGCTTGAGAACACCGCAAACGGCAAGCAAGCCTGCGTGAAGTGCGTGGCCGCCGACCGCGACAACGCATACCTTCCCTCCGTGTCCGATCTTTGGGACATTGCCAACATTTACGAGCGCGAGGTGTACGACTACTACGGCATCATATTCACTGGACATCCCGACATGCGCCGCATCTTTATGCGCGAGGACTGGGTGGGCTACCCCTTCCGCAAGGACAACGACCCCGAGAAGGACAACCCATTCGACCCGCAGCACATGACCAACGAGCCGCTCGCCGACGTGACGCACGAGTACCGCCTGCGTGAGGACGGCTCGCTGGAAAAGGTGGAGCGCCGGATATTCGGCGATGACGACTACGTGGTCAACATCGGTCCGCAGCACCCCTCCACGCACGGCGTGCTGCACTTCCGCGTGAGCCTTGAGGGCGAGACGATACGCAAGGTGGACCCCGTGCTGGGTTACATACACCGTGGCGTGGAGAAGATAAGCGAGAAGATGACCTACCCGCAGACGCTCGCGCTCACCGACCGCCTTGACTACCTTGGCGCGATGCAGAACCGCCACGCGCTGTGCATGTGCATAGAGCAGGCCATGGGCGTGGAGGTGAGCGACCGCGTGCAGACCATCCGCACCATAATGGACGAGCTGCAGCGTATCGACTCGCACATACTCTTCTTCGGCTGCCTTTGCCAGGACCTCGGCGCGACGACTGCTTTCCTCTACGCTTTCCGCGACCGCGAGAAGATTCTCGACATCTTCGAGGAGACCTGCGGCGGCCGCCTGATACTCAACTACAACACTATCGGCGGCGTGATGTACGACATCCACCCCAACTTTGTGAAGCGCGTGAATGACTTCATAAAGACGATGCGCACAAACATCGAGGAATACCACGACATCTTCACGGGCAACGTGATTTTCCAGAACCGTTCGAAAGGTGTGGGCGTGCTAACTAAGGAGCAGGTGATATCCTTCGGCTGCACCGGCGGCACGGGACGTGCCTCGGGCTGGCACAACGACCTGCGCAAGCTGCGCCCCTACGCCGCCTACGGCAGGGTGAAGTTTGACGAGGTGGTGCGCACAGAGGGGGACTCGTTCGCCCGCTACATGATACGCCTTGACGAGATTAAGCAGAGCCTCAACATCATAGAGCAGCTGGTGGACGACATCCCCGAGGGAAACTACCAGGAGAAGATGAAGCCCATCATCAAGCTGCCCGCCGGCACTTTCTACAGCGAGGTGGAGGGCAGCCGCGGCCGTATGGGTGTCTTCATAGAGAGCAAGGGTGACAAGAGTCCGTACCGCCTGCACTACCGCTCGACGGGGCTTCCCCTCGTCGCTGTGATGGACACGGCCTGCACGGGCAACATGCTTGCCGACCTCATCACCATCGGCGGCACGGTGGACTATGTCGTGCCCGACATTGACCGCTGACGCGCGTGCTGGAAAGTGCGGGGGCGCGGGAAAAACGACATGGTTTGCCTGACCGAAGCCCCGCGCGTCCGTCCCCTCCGCCGGTTTCCCTCCCGGGAAGCCGCGGGCGGAAAAGGCGGACGGGACTCGCCCCGCACTCCCGGGCTCATAAACTTATAAACTTATCAAAGCAATGTTTGATTTCTCAATAGTAACAAAGTGGCTGCACGACTTACTCACGCAGACCTGCGGCTTCGCTGAGTGGGGCGCAATCCTTACGGAGAGCGTCCTCGTGGCGCTGGTCATCATCACGCTCTACGCCGTGTTTGCCATAGCCCTTATATATATGGAGCGCAAGGTGTGCGCTTTCTTCCAGTGCCGCCTCGGCCCGATGCGTGTGGGCAAGTGGGGCGTGCTGCAGGTGTTCAGCGATGTCTTCAAAATGCTGACGAAGGAGATTATCAGTATGCGGCAGAGCGACCTCTTCCTGCACAACCTGGCTCCGTTCCTCGTCGTGACGGCGTCGATGGTAACCTTTGCCTGCCTTCCCTGGAACAAGGGCGCGCACATCATCGACTTCAACGTGGGCGTATTCTTCTTCCTCGCAGTATCTTCCGTGGGCGTGGTGGGCATACTGCTCGCCGGATGGAGCAGCAACAACAAGTATTCCCTCATCGGCGCGATGAGAAGCGGCGCGCAGATAATCAGCTATGAGCTGAGCATCGGCATGACGATGTTGGCCATGATTTGCCTCACGGGTACCATGTCGTTCAGCGAGATATGCCAGGACCAGTACACCAACGGGTGGAACATCGTGCGCGGGCACATACCCGCCGTTATCGCTTTCTTCATCTACCTCGTGGCGGGAAACGCGGAGTGCAACCGCGGTCCGTTTGACCTGCCCGAGTGCGAGAGCGAGCTGACGGCAGGCTACCACACCGAGTACTCGGGCATGCACTTCGGCTACTACTACCTTGCCGAGTACCTCAACCTCTTCATCTGCGCGGGAATGGCCACCACCATTTTCCTCGGAGGCTGGGCACCCCTGCACATTTGGGGACTTGACGGCTTCAACAGTGTGATGGACTACATCCCCGGCGCGGTGTGGTTTGTGGGCAAGACATTCTTCGTGGTGTTCCTGCTGATGTGGGGACGCTGGACGTTCCCCCGCCTGCGCATAGACCAGATTCTCTCTTTGGAGTGGAAGTACCTCGTGCCGTTCACTATGGTCAACCTTGTACTCATGGCCCTCTGCGTGTCCATGGGCTGGACATTTTAAAAAGTAGAACTCTCTCTTATGGAAGAAAAAAGCTATATCGGCGGCATAGCAAGCGGGCTGAAGAGCCTCGGCACGGGTCTTAAGACCACGATGCGCGAGTTTTTCACCCCGAAAATAACCGAGCAGTACCCCGAGAACCGGGCGGAGAACGTGATGTTCGACCGCTTTCGCGGGGCACTCACCATGCCGCACAACGAAAAGAACGAACACAAGTGCGTGGGCTGCGGGCTGTGCCAGATGGCGTGTCCCAACGGCACCATCACCGTCACCAGCGAGTTTTACGAAACCCCTGAGGGCAAGAAGAAGAAACGCCTTGTGAAGTACGAGTACGACCTGGGTGCGTGCATGTTTTGCATGCTATGCACCCGCGCCTGCCCGCACGGCGCAATCACTTTCGACCAAAGCTACGAAAACGCCGTCTTCGACCGCACGAAGCTGCGCCGGGTACTCAACCACCCCGGCAGCCACGTGGAGGAAAAGTAACAAACTCAAACAATATCCATGGACTCACAAAATATAATGTTCGTCATACTGGCGGTGCTGATAGCACTTTCGTCTTTCGCCACTGTACTGACCAAAAGCATTGTGCGTGCGGCCACCTACCTGCTTTTCGTGCTGCTCGGCACAGCGGGGATGTACTTCCTTATGGGCTACACTTTCCTCGGCTCCGTGCAGGTGATGGTGTACGCCGGCGGCATCATCGTGCTTTACGTCTTCTCCATCCTCCTCACGGAAGGCGCGAAGGACAAGACGTTCGCCCGCAAGGCAAAGGACGCATCTTGGGGGCTGCTGCTCAGCCTTGTGGGCTTCGCTGCCTTCGTCAGTGTTGTGCTGACGCATGACTTCAAGGCGAAGCTGCCCCTCGCCGCACCCAGCGAAACCGACACGGCTGTCACCTCCATCAGCTCGATTGGCCGCAACATGCTCTCCACGGGCGACCTCGGCTACCTGCTGCCTTTCGAGGCGGTGAGTGTGCTGCTGCTCGCGTGCATCGTGGGCGCGCTGATAATAGCCCGCAAACGTTAAACAGAAAGCCTGGGCGCGGGGTACTCTGCCCGCACCGGCCAAGAGCCGGGCGTACGGGTGGAAAAGTCCGCCCCCTGTAAAAAGACAATAGCGACAATGATTCAACTGGAATACATTCTCATCATTTCGGCGGTTATGATGTTTGCGGGAGTTTTCGGCTTTCTGACGCGCCGCAGCACGTTGGCCGTCCTGCTTTCGGTGGAGCTGATGCTCAACGCCACCGACCTCAATTTCGCAGTGTTCAACCGCATGCTTTACCCCAACGGTTATGAGGGCTATTTCTTCGCGCTCTTCTCCATCGCCATCTCGGCGGCGGAAAGTGCCGTGGCCATCGCCGTCATGATAAACATTTACCGTATGGCCAAAAACATCTCGGTGGATGGATTGGAGAAGATGAAGTGGTAAATATTTAAAGTTGGAAAGTCCGGCGCGGCTTCGCCTGCGGGGATGCGCCGGTCTCACAAACCAAGGATAAAATGGACTATACGATTCTTATACTTCTGCTGCCATTCTTCTCGTTCCTCCTTCTCGGGGTCTTCGGGAAATGGTTCAGCCATAAGGCAGCGGGCCTGACGGGCACGGCGGTGCTGGGCGCAGTGGCGGTGCTTTCTTACTACACCGCCTACCAGTACTTCTTCTGTACGCCGCGCGTGGAGGGAGTGCTGCCTACCCTCACGCCATACAACTTCACCTGGCTTCCGTTCTTCGTGAAAGGGCTGAGTTTTGATATGGGCATAATGCTCGACCCCATCTCCGTGATGATGCTCATTGTCATCTCCACGGTGTCGCTTATGGTACACGTTTACTCTTTCGGGTACATGCACGGCGAACGGGGCTTCCAGCGCTACTACGCTTTCCTCAGTCTCTTCACAATGTCGATGCTGGGGCTCGTGGTGGCGACAAACATCTTCCAGATGTACATGTTCTGGGAACTTGTGGGCGTTTCCTCCTACCTTCTCATCGGATTTTACTACACCAGCCCTGCTGCCATCGCGGCTTCGAAGAAGGCGTTCATCGTCACCCGCTTCGCCGACCTGTTCTTCCTCATCGGCATCCTTATATACGGGTACTACTGCGGCTCGTTCGGCTTTGACTTTTGTCAGGGCGGCTTCGCGCAGGGGGCTTTTATGCTTCCGCTCGCCCTCTTTCTGATGTTCATCGGCGGTGCGGGCAAGAGTGCCATGTTTCCCCTGCACATCTGGCTTCCCGACGCGATGGAGGGTCCGACACCTGTGTCAGCACTCATCCACGCTGCCACGATGGTGGTTGCGGGTGTCTTCCAGATTGCACGCCTCTTCCCCTTGTGGACTGCGTACGCCCCCAGCACGCTGCACATCGTGGCGTGGGTTGGCGCATTCACAGCGTTCTATGCCGCTGCTGTGGCTTGCTGCCAGAGCGACATCAAGCGCGTGCTTGCTTTCTCCACCATTTCGCAGATTGCCTTCATGATGGTTTCGCTCGGCGTATGCACCGAGTTTGAGACCGGTCACGAGCACGTAGGTTCGCTTGGCTATATGGCCTCCATGTTCCACCTTTTCACCCACGCCATGTTCAAGGCACTGCTCTTCCTTGGCGCGGGCTGCATCATCCACGCCGTACACAGCAACGAGATGTCCGCTATGGGAGGGCTGCGCAAGTACATGCCCGTCACGCACATCACGTTCCTCATCGCATGCCTCGCCATTTCCGGAATTCCCCCGTTCTCTGGATTCTTCTCCAAGGACGAAATCCTCACGGCAGCCTTTGCCTACATGCCCGCAATGGGATGGATAATGACCGCCATCGCCGCGATGACCGCGTTTTATATGTTCCGCCTTTACTACGGCATCTTTTGGGGGACGGAAAACAAGCAGCTCCACGCTGAGCATACGCCCCACGAGGCGCCGCTTACCATGACCTTCCCACTGATGTTCCTTGCCGTGGTGACCTGCGTGGCGGGCTTCATACCTTTCGGGCATTTCGTGAGCGCGGACGGACACCTTTACGACATACACCTCGACTGGGGCGTAGCCGGCACGTCCATCGTGATAGCCGTGCTGTCCATCCTCCTCGCCACCTATATGTACATCGGCGAGCGCCAGCCCAAGGCCGAAGCACTTGCGGAGAAGTTTGCCAAGCTGCACCGCTGGGCTTACAAGCGTTTCTATATGGACGAGGTGTACCAGTACATCACCCACCGCGTCATTTTCGCTCACGTGTCCAAGCCCATTGCATGGTTTGACCGCCACATAGTCGACGGTTTCTTCAACTTCCTTGCATGGGGCACCAACGCGCTCAGCCTCCGCATACGCGGTTTGCAGGGCGGCGCAGTACAGGGGTACGCTTTCGTTTTCCTGCTCGGTGTGCTTGTACTCCTTGCCATTATGTCCCTGGCCTGAATATAGCAGCGCGGGCCGTCCGCCCTCAGCACCGCATTACGGCGGCGCACGGGGCGGCAGTTCCGCAAAACCATAAACAAAAACATTCTTATGAATTTTCTTTCATTATTCGTATTGATACCCTTGGTCATGCTGCTTGGCCTGTGGCTTGCCCGCGGCGTGAAAGGCGTGCGGGCGGTGATGGTGGCGGGCAGCACGGCTTTGCTGGCACTGGCAGCCTACCTGGTCGTCACGTTCCTTGGCGACCGCGCCGCCGGTGTCACGGGCGAGATGCTCTACACAGCATCGTTCTCGTGGTTTGAGCCGCTCCATATCAAATATTCCGTGGGCGTGGACGGCATCTCCGTCGCCATGCTTCTCCTTTCCTCGGTGATTGTCTTCACCGGCACATTCGCCTCCTGGCAGCTAAAGCCCCTCACAAAGGAGTATTTCCTTTGGTTTACACTGCTCAGCCTTGGTGTGTTCGGCTTCTTCATATCCGTGGACATGTTCGCTATGTTCATGTTCTACGAGATTGCCCTCATCCCCATGTACCTGCTTATCGGCGTGTGGGGCAGCGGCAAGAAGGAGTACGCCGCAATGAAGCTCACGCTGATGCTGATGGGTGGCTCCGCTTTCTTGATGTGCGGCATCTTCGGCATATTCTACGGAGCTGGCGGCAACACGATGAACATCATCGATATCGCCAATCACACGGGCGGAGCCCACGCCATCGCATTCTCGCAGCAGTGCATATGGTTCCCGCTCACTTTCATCGGTTTCGGTGTGCTTGGCGCGCTGTTCCCGTTTCACACATGGTCGCCCGACGGCCACGCTTCCGCCCCCACTGCAGTGTCCATGCTGCACGCCGGTGTGCTGATGAAGCTCGGCGGCTACGGCTGCTTCCGCATCGCCATGTACCTGATGCCTGAGGCTGCAAACGAGCTGGGATGGATTTTCCTCATCCTTACGGGCATCTCCGTAGTGTACGGAGCGTTCTCCGCCTGTGTGCAGACCGACCTCAAGTATATCAACGCCTACAGTTCCGTGTCCCACTGCGGACTTGTGCTATTCGCCATCCTGATGCTCAACCAGACTGCCTGCACGGGTGCCGTGCTGCAGATGCTGAGTCACGGACTTATGACGGCACTTTTCTTCGCTCTCATCGGTATGATATACGGACGTACGCACACCCGTGACATCCGTGAGCTCAACGGACTGATGCGCATTATGCCTTTCCTGTCCGTGGGCTACATCGTGGCGGGTCTCGCCAACCTCGGGCTGCCCGGCTTCTCCGGCTTCATCGCTGAGATGACCATCTTCGTCGGGTCGTTCCAGAACGCGGACACTTTCCACCGCGTGCTGACTATCGCGGCCTGCTGCTCCATTGTCATCACGGCAGTTTACATCCTCCGTGTTGTGGGCAAAATACTCTACGGCACATGCACCAACGAGCATCATCTTAAACTCACCGATGCCACGTGGGACGAACGCTTCGCAGTCATCTGCCTCATCCTCGCCGTCGCCGGGCTCGGTCTCGCTCCGCTTTGGATGAGCGATATGATTAACACGGGTGTCGCACCCATCGTCAGCCACATACAGGCCGCCGCGCTCTAAACCCGTACGGCTTTATAAGTTCATCACACACACTTAAAAAGAACAATGGACTATTCCCAATTTCTCTATATGCACGAGGAGCTGTCCCTGCTTGCGGTGATTGTAATCCTGTTTGTGGCGGACCTCTTCATGTGTCCCGACAAGAAGAGCGGGCGCGGTGTGTACAACACCTGCCTGCCCGTCGTGCTGCTGGCTGTGCATACCGTCGCCAACCTGCTGCCCTGCTGCGGTGAGCAGCCAGTGGAGGCTTTCGGCGGGATGTACCAGCACACCCCGATGATGACCATACTGAAGAGTGTGCTCAGCGTGGGCACGCTCATCGTATTCCTTATGTCGCACAAGTGGATGAAGCGCGAGGACAACCTTGTGAAGCAGGGCGAGTATTACATGCTCACGCTCTTCACGCTCCTCGGTATGTTCTTCATGGTATCCAGCGGCCACTTCCTTATGTTCTTCATCGGACTTGAGCTTGCCTCCGTGCCGATGACCGCCCTTGTCGCCTATGACAAGAAGCGTGCGGAGAGTGCCGAGGCTGCCGCCAAGTACATTCTTCTCGCCCTTTTCTCCAGCGCGCTGCTGCTTTACGGCGTTTCGCTTGTGTATGGTGCTACTGGCACACTCTACTTCAGCGAGCTTGGCTCCGCGCTTGACGGTTCGCTGCTCAGCGTCTTCGGACTTGTGCTCTTCCTCGCGGGTATGGGCTTCAAGATATCGCTCGTGCCGTTCCACCTTTGGACGGCCGACACCTACGAGGGCGCGCCCACAGTGGTCACCGGCTACCTCAGCGTCATCTCCAAAGGCTCTGCAGCGTTTGTGCTCTTCACCGTGCTGATAAAGGCATTTGCCAATAGCGGACTGGCGTACAGCTGGAACACTGGACTGTGGTGGATTATCATCGCCTCCATTACCGTGGCCAACTTCTTCGCCATCCGGCAGACCAACCTCAAGCGCTTTATGGCTTTCTCTGCCATCTCGCAGGCAGGTTATCTCATCCTCGGCGTGATGGACGGCACGGCGCAGGGTATGACTGCCCTTGTCTTCTACCTCCTTGTGTATATGGTGAGCAACCTCGGAGCTTTCGCCGTAATGACAACCATTGAGGAGAACAGCGGTAAGATTGGCATACCCGACTACAACGGACTTTACCAGAGCAACCCGAAGCTGGCGTTTGTCATGACACTCTGCCTCTTCTCGTTGGCCGGCATTCCGCCGTTTGCGGGCTTCTTCTCGAAGTTCTTTATTTTTATGGCGGCGTTCAACGCAGGCTACCACCTCCTTGTGTTCCTCGCCTTGGTGAACACCGTCATTTCGCTTTACTATTATCTGCTGATAGTGAAAGCCATGTACATCAATCCCAACGACACGCCCGTCGCCACTTTCAAGAGTGACAATTACACGCGTGCCGCTCTCGCGCTCTGCGTGCTTGGTGTCATTGCTTTCGGCATTGGCGGCGTGTTCTACAACTACATTGACGCTTTCAGCTACGGCATAACACACTGACGCTCCCGCTGCGGCGGTAGGGCGTTTGCCGCGCCCTCGCGAGGACGGAGCTTGCAATCTCCCAAGGGTGTCCCCCTTTCCCGCCTATACAGGAGGGCGGGGACACCTTATCTTTATTACTTTGTGACGAATCGCATAACAAGAGAAAACTATGGCAAAATTCAATCGCATCCTGCTTAAGCTAAGCGGCGAGAGCCTGATGGGAAAGCAGGGTTACGGCATCGATACCGAGCGGCTCAATGACTACGCGCGGCAGATAAAAGATGCACTGTCCCTCGGCGTGCAGATAAGCATCGTCATTGGCGGCGGAAACATTTTCCGTGGTCTGAACGGCGCGGGAAAGGGCTTCGACCGTGTGAAAGGTGACCAGATGGGTATGTGCGCCACGGTCATCAACTCCCTTGCGCTCAGTTCCGCCCTCGGCGCGATAGGTGTGAAAAGCCGCGTTCTCACTGCCATACGTATGGAGCCCATCGGCGAGTTCTACTCAAAGTGGAAAGCCATTGAGGCGATGGAACGTGGCGAGGTGGCCATCATCAGCTGCGGCACCGGCTCTCCCTATTTCACCACCGACACCGGCTCGTCGCTGCGCGGCATCGAGGTGGAGGCGGAGGTGATGCTGAAAGGCACGCGGGTGGATGGTGTCTACACCGCAGACCCCGAGAAGGACCCCACGGCCACTAAGTTTGACGAAATAACCTACGACGAGGTGCTATCACGCGGCTTGCGTGTGATGGATGTCACAGCCACGGCGATGTGCCGCGAAAACGCTCTCCCTGTCTATGTGTTCAATATGGACGTGTACGGCAACCTTATGCGCGTGCTGCAGGGAGAGCCCATCGGCACTTACGTACACGCATAGACCATTCACCCACCCGGGCGGCTTACCGTGGCATTCACGCAGACGAAACGTTGTCGTAGCGAAAACGCGTGCATACATGGGACGCGGATTTGCATGAAAATCAGCGAAAAGAAATAAGGCCGCAGTGCCGTCCGTGAGAAGCAAAAAGCGTAACTTTGCACCCGAGTTTCGGCATAGACGGAAACTAGACGCCCCGGAGCAATTTCTCCAACTTTGGGTCGCGCACCCGCCCCGCTCCCCCGCAGCACTCGCCGCCTAAGAACGAAGCCGTTATTATTCACTTTATTACTAACACATTAAATGGAGAATTTGAAGAACATTGCGCCTTTGGCTGACTTTGACTGGGACAGCTTTGAGAATGGTGTGGCAGAGTCCACCCAGAGCCACGAGGACCAGGAGAAAGCCTATGACAGCACGCTGGGACACGTAAGCGAGAACGACGTCATCGAGGGCACCGTCATCGCAGTGGGCAAGCGTGAGGTTGTGGTGAACATCGGCTACAAGAGCGATGGCATCATCCCGGTATCCGAGTTCCGCTACAATCCCGACCTCAAGGTGGGCGACAAGGTAGAGGTTTACGTGGAGAGCCAGGAGGACAAGCGCGGCCAACTCGTGCTTTCGCACAAAAAGGCACGCGCCAGCAAGTCTTGGGAGCGCATCAACGCCGCCCTCGAAAGCAAGGAAGTCATTCTGGGCTACATCAAGTGCCGCACGAAGGGCGGTATGATTGTGGACATCTTCGGCATAGAGGCTTTCCTTCCCGGCTCGCAGATTGACGTGAAGCCCATCCGCGACTACGATGTCTTTGTGGGCAAGACCATGGAGTTCCAGGTTGTGAAAATCAACCAGGAGTACAAAAACGTGGTTGTGTCGCACAAGGCACTCATCGAGGCAGAGCTTGAGGCACAGAAGCAGGAAATCATCTCCAAGCTGGAGAAGGGTCAGGTACTCGAGGGTACGGTGAAGAATATCACCTCCTACGGTGTCTTCATCGACCTTGGCGGCGTGGATGGTCTCGTGCATATCACCGACCTCTCCTGGGGACGCGTGAATGACCCGCATGAGGTAGTTGAGCTCGACCAGAAGCTCAATGTCGTTATCCTCGACTTTGACGAGGAGAAGAAGCGCATCGCGCTTGGTCTCAAGCAGCTCACCCCGCACCCCTGGGATGCTCTTGACCCCAACCTTAAGGTTGGCGACAAGATACACGGCAAGGTTGTCGTTATGGCCGACTACGGCGCATTTGTAGAGGTTGCCCCTGGTGTGGAGGGCCTCATCCACGTGAGCGAGATGAGCTGGAGCCAGCACCTGCGCTCCGCACAGGACTTCCTCAAGGTGGGCGATGAGGTGGACGCTGTCATCCTCACGCTTGAGCGTCAGAACCGCAAGATGTCCCTCGGCATCAAGCAGCTCAAGGACGACCCCTGGAAGGACATCGAGGTGAAGTACCCCGTAAACTCCCGCCACCACGCCAAGGTGCGCAACTTCACCAACTTCGGTATCTTCGTAGAGCTGGAAGAGGGCGTGGATGGACTTATCCACATTTCCGACCTTTCTTGGACGAAGAAGGTGAAGCATCCCTCCGAGTTCACGCAGATTGGCGCGGACATCGAAGTTGTTGTGCTTGAAATTGACAAGGACAACCGCCGCCTCTCCCTCGGCCACAAGCAGCTGGAGGAGAATCCCTGGGAGGTGTTCTCCACGGTGTTCACCGAGGGCAGCATCCATGAGGGTACCATCGTCGAGCTGATGGACAAGGGTGCTGTTGTGCAGCTTGAATACGGCGTTGAGGGCTTCGCCACTCCGAAGCACCTCGTGAAGGAGGACGGCTCCAAGGCCAAGGACGGCGAGAAGCTCCCCTTCAAGGTCATCGAGTTCAACAAGGACAGCAAGCGCATCATCCTTTCGCACAGCCGCACCTTTGAGGACGAGCAGCGCGGCGGCGAGCCCCGCCCAGAGCGCAAGTCTTCCGGCCGCAAGGCTCCCCGCAAGGATGAGGCCGTGGCACAGATCCAGAACCAGGCCGCTTCCACCAGCCTTGGCGACAACGACGCACTCGCTGCGCTGAAGGCCAAGATGGAGGGTGCCGAGTAAATCTGTTTCCCATTTTCGCGGAAAAGTTTTTCCGCGTCCGCAAAAGTCTTCCCCGTTCCGGTGAAAACCGGGGCGGGGAAGACCCGTTTTGTCCCTACGCCTTTGAGGTGGCCCGCTCAAACCTGGCAAGGGGTTCCCGCGTAAGCCTGCGCTTCAGCCAAAGCTTTCCCCAAAAGCCGCTCATATTGTCAGTTTGCGTGACCTATTGCGCCCGTCTATGGCATACGCGGAAAGCAAAAGCGGTCGTTAAGCCTTGCGGCAATGGCAAGAATGCTTAACTTTGCAAACTTGTAAGCGGCATTATCTTTCACTTTGCAAGGAACATAACTCCTGCAAACGGTAAAGGACTATGGCAACGCCGCGGCACACTGAGTATGGGAAGCGAGCGCAGAATAAAACGCATACGGCTGCACCGCGAGGGTACGGAGATACTCCGCCATGGCCTCGCGGGACTTGTCGTACTCAACCTCGCACTCTATTTCCTGCTGCGCGGATGCACGCTCGTTCCGTTTTACGTTGTGGCAACGGTGAGCGCGGTGTTGTACGCCGTGGCCGTCAACTTCTTCCGCTGCCCGATCCGCCAGTTTGACGGCGACCCCGAGAACACCGTGGTGGCCGCTGCCGACGGCAAGGTGGTTGTGATAGAAGAGGTGGAGGAAACCGAGTACTTTCACGATCGCCGCTTGATGGTGTCCATCTTCATGTCCATCACCAACGTACACGCCAATTGGTTCCCCGTGGAGGGAATCGTGAAAAGGGTGGTACACCACAACGGCAATTTCCACAAGGCCTGGCTTCCAAAGGCCAGCACCGAAAACGAACGCTCGACGGTGGTGATAGAGACACCCGCAGGGCAGGAAGTGCTTGTGCGCCAGATAGCCGGAGCGGTGGCACGCCGCATCGTCACCTATGCCCGTGAGGACGAAGACTGCTTCATTGACGAGCATATGGGCTTCATCAAGTTCGGTTCGCGCGTGGATGTCTACCTGCCGCTCGGCACGGAAATAATGGTAAAAATGGGGCAGGCCACGACGGGCAACCATACCGTCATCGGTAAGCTGCACCCTGAAAGGGCATAGTATGCGACGGGACGCGTCCCGCAGACAAAGGCAGCACTAACAGACCGAAAGGAAACAGACAGAGACAAAAAAGCTTCGCCACGCCGCACAGCCATAGCGGAAGCGGCGGAGCTTTTATATTTCCCTCTACTGGCCGACTGCTACGCCTTTGGCAACGCCCGCCCAAGGTTTCACAAAACACATGACACAAGGATGAAGAAGCACTTCCCCAACACGCTTACATGCTGCAACCTTCTTTGCGGCTGCTTCGCCACACTCGCGGCATACCGGGGTGACTACACCGCCGCCCTGCTCTTCATCATGACCGGAGCGGTTTTTGACTTCTTCGACGGCTTCGCCGCCCGCCTGCTGCACGTGTCCTCACCCATAGGTAAAGAGCTTGACTCGCTCGCCGACAATGTCACATTCGGCTTCGCCCCTGCCACCATAGTATTCTCCCTGATGAGGAACTGCGCGGCGCAGTGCGGCACTGCAGCCGGGGCGGGCTGCGCGATGTACGCTGCCGATGGTGCGTGTCCCTTGTCCACGTTTGTTTCCTCCCCCGCAGGGCAATGGCTGCCTTACGTGGCTTTCCTCATTTCCGCGTTCTCCGCGCTGCGTCTGGCAAAATTCAACCTTGACGAGCGGCAGACAACTTCTTTCATCGGTCTGCCCACACCGGCAAACGCCCTTTTCTGGGCCGCCGCCGCTTACGGATTGCACAACGGGGGCATAACTCCCCCCTCTTCCGCACCGCTTTTAGCGCTGTTGTTTGCCGGCACACTTTTGTGCTGTTACCTTTTGGTAAGCGAGATACCGATGTTCGCGCTGAAATTCAAGAGCTTTGGCTGGAAAGGCAACGAGTTGCGTTACACATTTATCGCAGTGAGTGCAGCACTGATTGCGCTGTTCGGCGTTGTCGCATTCTCCGCCGTCATTGTGCTTTATGTACTCACGTCGGTTTGCGCCAACTTTTTTAAGAAGAAATGAACTGCGGTTGGCACGCCCCTTGCATTAATTCCCCCACACACCCATCCCTTTTCCACCCAATCCACACCCGCTTATGAAAGGAATGCTTGGATGTCTCTTCATCCTCCTGTTTGCCGGAATTTTCGCAGCTGTTGGCATCATACGCGCCCTCTTCAATTTTATCTTCCCTAACTACGGCGGCACGCCCCGTGACAATGCGCGGCGGCAGACGCGCCGTGCTTACAGCTCTACCGACACGGACGGTGGCGGCGGAGCGATGGGCGGCGGTACGCGTGCCGGCAATGCACGCCACGAGACAAAGGGCAACGCGCCCGCTTCCAACGGAAAGATATTCTCCAAAGATGAGGGCACTTACGTGGATTTTGAGGAAATACAATAAGTTTCCTGCATTTCCATTTTTGCCGCTTTGACATCAGGAGATTTAGTCCATGAATCAGGAATTTAGCTTGGATCACAAGAGGGGCTGCCATATTCTAATTTATTGCTGTCCGGTAAATTGCGTACATTTGCCCATAGACTAATCTTTTTTTATTGCAAATTTGAAGATAGCCAAAAGGGCTGACACCTCGCGAGAAGTGTCAGCCCTATTCTTTTTGTCAGTCGAAAAGTTTTACCGGACAGCAATAATTTTCTACACACGCGCACGCACGCACGAAAACGCTACGGAGACGCACAAAGACGGACGGGCGCACCCGCCTGCCGCCGCCCCCACAACGCACTCACCCGTCCGCGCCGGCGGCGCCCGCCCCACTCTCCGCCCGTCCTGCGCACGAAAGCACGCACTTTCGCCCCCTTCCAGGCAGTTTCACGGCAAAAAGGCATCCCGTGCAGCATCTTGCTTCGCCCAAAGTGCCCCCTACCGACAAAATGTCTATACCAGCGGCACGTATTTGTCAACTAATTGCCACACCGACAAAGCGTTTAATTCGTACTTTTGGCGCGGAGTAAACACCTTTTCACGAATTCGCAACAAAAACGACACAAGCATACCATGAAGCGTTTCCTACTTCTCCTCTGCACACTGCTACTCACAGCGGCCGGCGCGCACGCCACACCCACCTTCAAGACAGGCGAGAAATACAAGTTTGTATGCAAGAGCTTCGGCTACGGCTCCATCGTGCTGGGCAGCCAGCACAGCTCGACGGCGTACATATACTATGACCTCAGCACGGACGACTCCGACGACTCGTGGTGGTACGTGGAGACGGAGGGGAACGGCTACACACTGCGCAACGCCTCGTCGGGCGCGTACATCACCTACAGCTCCGAGCGCATCGAGACAATGGCGAAGGGCCTTGTCCTCTCTACCTCGTCAAACGGCACGGCAAGCCAGTGGACGATAGCCCACAACGCCGACAACTACTACACCATCACCAACGTGGGCAACACCAACCAGCGCTTCAACGTGCGCGTGGACGGCACCTACCTCGTCGGCACGTACGCCGCCAGCAGCGTGTCCGACAACGAGCTGTTTGAAATTTACGACTCGTCGGGCAACCTCCTCACCGAGGACGGCAGCAGCAGCGGCGGCGAGAGCAGCAGCGACGTGCGCTCGGACTTCAACGCCACGAAAGGCATCACCCTTGAAGGCGAGTACTGGGAGCTCAAGGGACTTTCCACGCCCGTGGTGTACACCACCGACACGTCCAACCCCGTGCTCTACTCGATAGCCAACCTGCGCAGCTCAATGTATGTGCAGGCCACCGACGGCTACCTCGCGCAGACCTCCGACGCCGAAAGCCGCACGCATTTCTACTTCGTGCAGCAGAGCGACGGCTCGGCGCAGATATTCACCGAGGACGGACAGTACGTCTCCACCACTTACGACTCCTCCTCCAACTCACAGGTAAGCGTGGAGAGCGGCACGCCGAGCGGCAACCTCTGGAAAGCGGAGTGGACATCAAGCTACTCGCCCAACGGCTACGGCATCTGCAAGACCGACAACCTCAGCAGCAGCGGGTCCACCAACCCCGGCGGAGGCGGCGGCTGGGGCGGAGGCGGCGGCTGGGGAGGCGGCGGCAGCTGGGGCGACTCCGAGTATTATTACTGGAACGACTACAGCAACAGCTACATAGGCCTCTACACGCTTGACGGCGGCGGCACCTTCGTATTCACCTCCTCCGACAAGCGCCACCTCGCACTGCTCAACGGGCAGGGCATCACCTTCACCACCGAGGCGGAGACCGTAGGCGTGACCCTCCGCACGGCCGTCGACTCCGTGCGCATCAATGACAAGGAGCTTGTGTACGACACCTCCGCACGCCTCTACTACACGCAGCTGCCCACAAGCCTGCTTGACGGCGGCGACTTCACCGCGAAGCCCTACCACGTGGCGAAGACGGGCTACGAGGGACTTACGCTGCAAATTGACAGCATCGCCCCGGGCGAAGACGGCACGATAGTGCTGAAAGACGTCACCTGCTCGCGCACCTACCCGCTCACGCTTGTCGACACGGAGGGAGCCGTAAAGGCCACGGGCAAGCTGCAGTTCACCTTCCTGCCCATTGTCGACATGAAGGTGGGTTCCACCAACAGCAGCACATACACCACGGGCACCTGGCGCGTCATCAACGCCGACATCGAGGGTTATGACTCGCTGGTCATCGCCGCTTTCCGCAACCGCGGCGCGACGGCAAACAACTACACGAAGAAGTCCTACGCAGTGAAGCTGCGCGACGCGGAAGGCAACAGCGTCGACCGCTCGTACTTCGACCTGCGCGAGGACAACAACTGGATTCTCGACGCGATGGCCGTTGACCCCGCGTGCATGCGCAACCGCATCGCCACGGACATATGGAACGACTACGCCTCGAAGCCCTACTACGCCGACAAGAAAGAGAAGGCACTGACCGGCACGCGCGGACGCTTCGTGGAGGTTTTCCTCAACGGACGCTACCGCGGTCTCTACTGTATGACGGAGAAGATTGACCGCAAGCAGCTGAAGCTCAAGAAGTACAAGAGCGCGGCCGACTCGGAGACCGGCGAGGAGGAGATACGCGGCCTGTTGTACAAAACAAACGAGTGGTACTACGAGACCTTCATGGGGCATGAGTCCAACAGCCAGTACTTCCCGAAAACCGCGCCCAGCAGCTACCGCAACACGCTCGGCGTGGAGAGCTGGCAGGGCTACGAGCAGAAATACCCGGACTATGAAACCGAGGCCGTGCTGTGGACACCCATCTGGAACGCAGTGAACTTCGTGGCCACCACCTCCGACCAGAATTTCAGCGCAAGCGTGGCCGACTACTTCGACATCCCCGTCATCAACGACTACTACCTGCTTTGCGACCTTCTCCTAGCCACCGACAACCACGGGAAGAACCTCTACTTCTTCGTCTACGACCAGACGGCCGACGACGGAAAGAAGGTGTGCTTCGCTCCGTGGGACTTTGACGGCAGCAGCGGCGCGCGCTGGGACGGCTCGACCTACTACACCAGCGACTACACACAGGACTACGACAACTACCTCTGGAGCTACGAGCACGGCGAGAACACACTGTACTACCAGTTGCGCAATTCCAGCTCGCTTGGCTGGAGCGACCAGATAGCCGCACGTTACGCCGAGCTGCGCACCTCGGTATTCAACCCCGATGCCCTTGCAGCCCGCTACGCCACCTACGCCGAGCTCTTCTCAAAGAGCGGCGCCGACAGCCGGGAGGAGAGCCTTTGGTCCAGCTCGACGAAGCACTCCGACATCGCATCGGCGGCCCAGTACTGCGAAGACTGGATTAAGGGACGCGTCGAGGCACTCGACTCGAAGTACGGCTACGACCCCTTGGTAAGCGGCATCAACGCGACGGCTGCCGGGAGCTACCTCTCCGTGCAGGGCGGCGAACGCTCGCTTGTGGTGAAGTGCGGCCAGCCGCGCAAAATTGACATCGTCAGCGCGTCCGGCAAAGTGGTGCGCACGCTTAACGCGGGCGAGGGCCAGACCGTGGTAAGCGGACTTGAGCCGGGTGTCTACGTGGCCGGCGGCGTAAAGGTGGTGGTGCGCTAAGGCACGCACTCCGCAGCTTGCCCCGCAACTTCAACGGACGGGCGCGGCATACACATTATATATATAGGTGTTTCGGACTTGCAAGCTCCTCTTTCCCGTCAACGGGGAGGGGCGATTGCAAGTCCGGAATCTTTTTCCCGCCGCCATCCGCCCGCCGGCTTTGCCCCGCCGCGCCTTTTCTTTCCGCCCCAATCCTTGAAATGTTGCGCCTTTGCCGTACTTTTGCCTTTAATTACGCCCACAAAGCAAGACAGGGCGGCACACGTTTCAGGAGAAAAGGACACACTGACGCATGACAGAAGAGGCTACGGACTTTGTGGACGCGCTGCTGCGGTATGTCACCGAGGAGCTGCGCCGTGCCGGCGGCGCCGACTACGCCAACGGCTCGGTGAGGATTGTCGACGCGCGCAACCACCTCTTCCGCCCCGCCGGGAAAAGCGTGACGGACGAGGAGCTGGGCATTTACGCCTTGCGCGACCTTTGCCGCGTGGACGAGGACACGCTTGACACCGTGCCAGATGCCATGCGCCTCGCCGCCGTGGCACGCAACTATTTCACGATGTAGGGCACATAGCCGCTCAGGGCGGACGAGAAACATATACCAAGGGAAACTAAACGACCCGCACATACGATGAACAAGTCACAAATTCTCAACTGCGTGCTGCTTCTGGCCGTGGCGGCGCTCGGCGTTTACGCGCTGCTAATGTCACGACGTGACGGCAACGGCACACCCGCCACAACGGACGCGGACGCACCAGCGGACACCACAGCCGCCGGCGAATGGCGCGAAATAGCGCCGGAGGAGATTAAAAACGCGGTAGAGCTTTTCGGCAAGGACTGGATGGCACTCGCCGCCGGCAAGAAAGACTCGCTCAACGCCATGACCGTGGGCTGGGGCACCGTGGGACAGCTGTGGGGAAAACCCGTCGTGACGGTGTATGTGCGCAAGAGCCGCTACACCTACACTTTCATGGAGCGCAACGCATACTTCACGCTGACGGCATTCCCCGAAAGCAAACGCAGCGCGCTGCAGTACATCGGCACGCACTCGGGACGCGACGAGAAGGACAAGCTGCAAAAGGCGGGACTCACGCCCGAGTTCACCACGCTGGGCAACCCCATCTTCACCGAGGGCACGCTCGCCATAGAGTGCAAGACGCTTTACAGGCAGGAGATGCCCCCTGCCCTCATAGACAGCGCCGTGCATCATTTCTATGAAGGCGAGGACTCGGCGGCGCATGTGATGTATGTGGGCGAAATAGTACACGCTTGGAAGAAATGACAGACAACAGACAACCGGAGGAGGAGGGCACCTTCCGCCACAGCCTCCCCATACAGATACGCTTCAACGACGTCGACCGCTACGGACACGTCAACAACAACGCCTATTTCGCCTACTACGACCTGGGCAAGGAGGAGTACCTCCGCGCCGTGCTCTCCGGCGAATACCGCGCCACCACCGTGGCGCCCGTCATAGCCAACATCAATGCCGACTTCATCACGCCCATATACTACGGCGACGAGATAGCCATAGAGACGCGCGTGGGGCATATGGGGCGCAAGAGCTTCACGCTCGAGCAGCGTGCCGTCAACACCCGCACCGGCGCCGTGCTGTGCCGCTGCCACACGGTGATGGTGTGCTTTGACTTCACCACACAGCAGTCCGCCGAACTGCCCGACGCCTACCGCCGCGCTTTTTCTGAGTATGAGGCGGGCGCAAAAGAAGCGCCGGCCGGTGACGGCGGGGCTGCACGCGCGTAATGCCCAGGAGATGCCCCATGGATGGCGGATATTTCCGCCGGAAGATATGGAAAGCGATGCAAAAGATAATCTACTCAAAAGACGCGGCGGCAGAGCTTGACGCGCTTTGCCGCGAGAGCGGCGCGGACAGGGTGTTTGTGCTGGCCGACGAAACCACCGAGCGACTCTGCGCCCCGCTGCTTGAGGGCTGCCCCGCCCTGCGCGGCGCGCGGCACATCGTCACCGGCACGACCGACACGCACAAGACGCTCGACACGCTCGCCCAGGTGTGGCGCGAGCTGAGCGACGGCAAGGCCTCGCGCCGCTCGCTGCTTGTCAACCTCGGCGGCGGAATGGTGACGGATCTGGGCGGCTTCGCCGCCGCCACCTTCAAGCGCGGCATACGTTTCGCAAACGTGCCCACCACGCTGCTGGCAATGGTGGACGCGGCGGTGGGCGGCAAGACGGGCATCAACTTCAACGGACTGAAAAACGAGGTGGGGGTATTCCGCGAGGCGGATGCCGTGGTGGTGGACACCGCATTCCTGCGCTCGCTTGACGGGGAGAACCTGCGCTCGGGCTACGCCGAGATGCTGAAGCACTCGCTGCTGGAGGACAGCGTGATGTGGGCGGAACACCTGCGCTTTGACCTCGCCCGCCCCGACTACGCAGTCCTGCAGGAGCTTGTGGGGCAGAGCATACGCTGCAAGGAGCGCATCGTGGCGCAAGACCCGCACGAGCGCGGACTGCGCAAGGCACTCAACCTCGGACATACCGTAGGCCACGCCCTTGAGAGCCTCGCGCTTGAGCAGGACCGTCCCGTGCTGCACGGCTACGCCGTGGCGTACGGACTGGTGTGCGAGCTTTACCTCAGCGCGGCGCACACGGGCTTCCCCGCCGAACGCATGCGCCAGACCGTGCGCTTCGTGCGCGACAACTACGGCACGCCCGCCCTCTCCTGCGACGACTACCCGCACGTGTACGACATCATGCTGCACGACAAGAAAAACGTGGGCGGCGTGATTAACTTCACGCTCCTTGGCGACATTGGCGACATTCGCCTTGACTGCCACCTGCCGCGCGAGGCCGTGTACGAGAGCCTCGACTTCCTGCGCGAGGGCTGAGCGCGGCGGCAAGGCTGTTTTGTCTTCCGCCTATGCCGGCACATTCCCCACACAAAGACCAAACGACCCCACTACGATGGTACAGACAAAAGGCTTGCAGACTTTTTACAGCCGCCGCATGAGCCGGCTTTGCGAGCACGCGCTCTCGCTGCTCGTGGTTTTCTTCATGCTTTCGGCCGCCACCCTTTGGACGGGGCGGTATTTCGGCCATACGCCGGGACAGACGGCCGGCACAACAACCGGTGCCGCCGAGTCCCCACTCCCCCACCCCTCCGCCGCGCAGCTGGAAGCCCTCGGCTTGGGCGGCGCGGGCGTGACGCTCACGCCGCGCGACACCGCCTCGTGGCGCGTCACCGCAGCCGGCGGCGCGGAGCGCGGCACGCTTGTCTCCACCGCACCCTACTCGCGCGACGTGAAAGGCTTCGCGGGTCCGGTGCCGGTGTACATCTTCATCGACCGCACTGGAAAGGTAGCCGCGATTGCGGCGGGCGATAACGCGGAAACGCCTGATTTTCTCCGCCGCGCGCTGGACGGTCTCACGCCGCAGTGGGCTGGCAAGGACGCGGCACGCGCCGCCACGCTGAAAGTGGACGCCGTGAGCGGCGCCACTTATTCAAGCAACGCTGTCATCACCGGCGTGCAGCGTGCGCTCGCCGCCTACGGCGCGGCAAAAGCGGACAGCCGCAAAGCGCCCGCCATAGGCTGGTGGCGCACGGGCGCAGTATTTTTCGTACTGCTTACCGGCGTGGCAATCAATATGCTTTTCCGCGGACACAAGTGGCTGCGCGTCATACAGCTTTCGCTCAACGTACTGGTGCTGGGCTTTTGGTGCGGGCAGTTTCTCTCGCTGTCCCTGCTGCGCGGGTGGATTTCGGGCGGGCTTGACCCGCTGTCGGCCCTTCCCACGCTGCTCGTATTGGCGGTGGCGGTGGGTATGCCACTCATCAAGCACAAACGCCACTACTGCACATGGGTGTGCCCGCTGGGCAGCGCGCAGGAGCTTGCAGGACGTCTGCCTTTCCCGAAGATACACTGCCCGGCCAAGGTGTACCGCGCCATGTCGCGCGTGCGCCTCGGCGTATTCTGCGCCCTGATGCTACTGCTGTGGACGGGCGTGGGCGGTTTCCTGCTCGACTATGAGCCTTTCACGGCTTTCCTCACCTCCACCGCCCTCCCGGCGGTCATCATTATGGCGGCGGTAATCATCGTGGCAAGCTGCTTCGTGCCCAACGTGTGGTGCAAATGCCTCTGCCCCATGGGTATGGCACTCGACCTCGCCGAGGACACCACACGACAGACGGCACAAGCGCCACAGCCCGCAGGTCAGAGAAAATAAGCGTGGGCGCCGGGAAACTGTCCGCCGCCCCCATATTCACAACCAAGCAACCAAGGAAAAAATGAACAAGTACAAAGTTGTGTCCCTCGTGCTTGCCGTCGCCCTTGTGGCGGCACTGGCACGCCTTGTCGCCACGGCGGGAGCCGGAAACGAAACCGCGCAGAAGAGCAAGGCGGAAGTGGTGATGGCCAACATACTTTCGCGCAAGAGCGTACGCTCGTACACCGACCGCGCCGTGCCGCGTGAAATGCTGGACACGCTGGTGCGTGCCGCGATGGCAGCACCGACGGGGCGCGACATGCGCCCGTGGAAATTCATCGTAGTAGACGACAAGGCAGCAATGGCGCAACTCGCGCAGAAGCTGCCCTACGCAAAGATGCTGGCGGGGGCGCAGGCGGCCATCGTGGTGTGCGGCGACCTCAGCGTGCTTGACAAGGAGGGCAAACCGTCCACCAACTGGATGTTTGACTGCTCCGCCGCCACCGAGAATCTCCTACTACAGGCCGAGGCTATGGGACTCGGGGCGGTGTGGACGGCAGCCTACCCCTACGAGGAACGCCTCACACCCGTGAAGGAGGCTCTCTCCCTGCCCGCGCACATCGTGCCGCTCAACGTCATACCCATAGGCTGGCCGGAGGGTGACCCGCAGCCCAAGGACAAGTACGACGCCGCCAACGTGCATTACAACCAGTGGTAAACCTCCCCGCCCCACAACCGACAACACCCCAATGCCCACCCAACCCTCCCCACGCCGCGCCGCCGCGCAAGGCATCGCTGTAGGTCTGCTCGCCGCCGTGTGCTATGGTTTCATCCCCCTATTCACCCTCCCGCTGAAGCAGGAAGGCACGGCCGACTATCTATCGGACCCCGCCATACTTTTCTACCGCTTCGGCTTCGCCAGCCTCATCGTGGCGGCCATCATGGTGGCGCAGAGAAAGAGTTTCCGCGTGACGCGCGGCGAGCTGGTGACGCTCATCTACCTCGCCTTCATCTCCGACGGCTCGGCACTCTTCCTCATAGACGGGTACAACTACATGTCAAGCGGCGTGGCCACCACGCTGCACTTCATGTACCCGGTGGTGACAGCCGTCATTATGATGTGCTTTTACAACGAGGCGCGGCGGGCGAGCACCCTCTTTGCCGTGGCGATGGCCGTGGCGGGCGTGGCCGTGCTGTCGTGGGACAGCTCGGGGCGGACAAGCGTGGCGGGCGTGGTGATAGTGCTAATCTCCGCCCTGTGCTACGCACTCTACCTCATCCGCGTCAACCGCTCGCGGGCGGCTACGATGGACGGCACGAAGCTCGTCTTCTACATTCTCTTCATCGGCGCGCTCATCTTCGCCGCCGAAGCGCTGCGGCAGGGTACGCTGCAGCCAGTGTCGACGGGGCGGCAGGCCGCACACCTGCTCGCGCTCTCCGTGGTGTGCACCTTTGTCACAAACGTGTCGCTGGTATTCTGCGTGAAGCGTATCGGCAGTACGCTCACGGCGGTGCTGGGAGCTTTCGAGCCGCTCACCGCTGTGGTGACCGGCGCGTTGGTCTTCAACGAGCGTTTCGGCTGGCAGGAACTCACCGGCATACTGCTTGTCATCCCCGCCGTGATAATCATCATCTGGACGCGCCGCCGCTGACACGCGCCGCCGCGTCAAAGTACGGCTTGGGCAGCTTCGCCACGCTGCGCCCGCCAGCCATAGGGGGCACAATGTCCATTTTTGACAAAATGCAAGAAAAACGGGCGAAAAAGTGACAACGTGATTTCGCGGGCGGCGGAAGGCCCGTTTGCATTCGGCGGAAAAATGTATTATCTTTGTGCTACAAGATTGGGACATCCCGCGAGGAATGTCCCTATATTTTTGCCTATATTGATTTTCAGCCAC
>CAVGTC010000019.1:0-25165 GCA_963632255.1 Lachnospiraceae bacterium
AAGTGCTTGATAATCAATATAGGCAAAAATAAAGGGACATTCCTCGCGGGATGTCCCTATCTTGTAGTACAAAGATACGACATTTTCGGGCGGATTGCAAATCGTGTCATAACGTGTCACAAGCGATTTTTGAGAATATTTTGCAATTCGTCCGCTTTTCACGGATGCACGGCTGGGGCATTTCGCTTCAGAAAATTGCGGCAAGGTAGCACAGCCTTTCCTCGGGTGTCCATGCATGCGTTTGACTTTCGCGTCCAGTCCGCGCCCTCTTGCCCCGTTGCCCGTGTTTGGAGTGTTTGCCGTGGACGTTTCATGGTTGCGGGGTATTCGTCGCGCGTCCGTCCCGTGCCGGGCGTTTCACGTCGGGGGCTTGGTTGCCCGGAAATGGGTGCGGCCGTGGCGGCTGGTGTGACGTGGCCGCGGAAACCGGCGAAAAGACGGCATAATGCCCGACCGCCCGCCGCGAAAAGGACACCTGAGGGCTGTGCGAAATACCCGCGCTTTCAACGAAAGCTGCCCTTAATAAAAAATTAACACAACCCTTTGCGCTTTCCCGCCCATCCCTTAATTTTGCTCCGTAAAAAGGCGTTTTGCGGACCCGTACCGCGCGGCTTTTCTTGCGGAAGCGAGTCACCAACAACTGAGACCTTATGGATTTCTTCTATCTGGGGGTATTGATATTCCTACTCCTCTTGGCCACGTTCGACCTCTCCGTAGGTGTGGCCAATGACGCTGTGAACTTCCTTAGCCCCGCGGTGGGGGCGAAGACCGCGAAGTTCCGCACCATTCTCATCGTGGCCGCCATTGGCATTCTGGTGGGTGCTACCACCTCCGGTGGCATGATGGACATCGCACGGCACGGCGTGCTGAACCCCGTGTACTACACCCTTGACGACGTGATGTGCATCTTCCTCTCCGTCGCCGCCACGGATGTCATTCTGCTTGACATCTTCAACACACTGGGGATGCCCACCTCCACCACCGTCTCCATGGTTTTCGGACTGCTGGGCGGCAGCACGGCGCTGGCTTTCTCGAAAATAGTGACGGACGGGCACACCTACGCCGAGCTTATCAACACCGACAAGGCTCTCTCAGTCATCATCGCCATCTTCCTCTCCGTCGCCATCGCTTTCGTCTTCGGCTTCGTCGTGATGTGGCTGGCGCGAATGGTCTTCACTTTCCACTACAAGAAACACCTTCGGTACAGCATCGCCCTCTTCGGCGGACTGTCAACCACCTCTATCTTCTATTTTCTCATTACCAGCGGACTCAGCAGCTCGGCCATCTTCAAGTCACTTGGCTGGACACCTGATGTCATCACCGCGCACAGCGGCGTTATTCTCGCCGTGTGCTTCGTCTTCTTTACTGTGCTGATGGAGATGCTGCACCTCATGAAGGTGAACATCTTCAAGGTGGTGACGCTCTTCGGCACGTTCTCCCTCGCGATGGCTTTCGCGGGCAACGACCTAGTTAACTTCATCGGTACGCCGCTGGCGGGACTGGAGTCGTACCTTGACTTCTTGAAGCACCCCGGCGCGGATCCCACCACCTTTACCGTGGATGTGCTGAAAGGAGAGAGCACGCTGCCCGGCATACACTGGTTTCTCGCCGCCGCCGGCGTCATCATGACCGTAGCCATCTGCACTTCGAAGAAAGCGCACAAGGTGGTGGAGACCACCGTCAACCTTTCCCGCCAGGACGACGGCGAGGAGGTGTTCTCCTCCTCACGCATCGCGCGGCGCACGGTGAGGGCGGTGCTCAACACCAACGAGACGCTGATGCGCCACATACCGCAGGGGCTGCGGGCGTGGGTGAACAAGCGCTTTGACAACGAGGACGCGCCACTAAGCGAGGGGGCTGCCTTTGACGAGGTGCGCGCGGCGGTCAACCTTGTGCTGGCGGGTCTGCTCATCGTAGTGGGCACGTCGCTGCAGCTGCCGCTCTCCACCACCTACGTTGCCTTTATGGTGGCGATGGGCTCGTCCCTCGCCGACCGCGCGTGGGGACGCGAAACCGCCGTGTACCGCATCACGGGCGTGATTACCGTCATCGGCGGCTGGTTCATCACGGCCGGCGCGGCGTTCATCATGAGTTTCTTCATCGCCACGCTCAACCACCTCGGCGGCTTCGTCTGCATGGTGCTTGTGCTGTGCCTCGTGGCGGCGGTCATCGTCAACAACAACCGTAAGTTCAAGCAGAAGCGCGAGGCGGAAACGGTGGACACGCTGTTCCGCCAGATTGTGCGCTCGCACGACAAGGCGGAGACGTGGCAGCTCCTGCTGCAGCACGTGCGCCGCACGCAGAACGACCTCATCGCCTTCACCCGCGAAACGTTTGCCAACATCACCAGCGGACTGATGAACGAGGACATACGCGCCCTGCGCACGGCATCGCACGCCATTGACAACGAGAAGAGCGTGTGGAAACGCTACCGCCGCAAGGAGATTTTGGGCATGCGCCGCATCGACTACCTGCTGGCTGTGGAGAAAAACACGTGGTTCCACCTCGGCTGCAACAGCTCCACGCAGATTCTCTACGGACTCAAACGCATGCTTGAACCGTGCCTTGAGCATGTCGACAACAACTTCAACCCGCTGCCGAAAGACTACATAGACGAGCTTACGCCCATATGCCGCGACGTGGACAGCTTCCTCGCCGAGGCGCAGCGGATGATAAGCTCCGGCGACTTCACCGGTGTGGACGAAGTGCTGGTGGAGGGCAACGCCATCAAAAGCCGCATATCGCAGATACGCCACTGCCAGCAGGACCGCATACAGCGTGAGGACAGCAACCTCAAGGTGGCGCTGCTCTATCTCTCCACCTTGCAGGAGGCGCAGGAGCTGATGAGCCTCTCGCGCCACCTGCTCCGCGCAAGCAAGCGCTTCCAGACCCAGTAAACGCAGTCCGGCTTGACGGCGGCGGAAATCAAACGCACGACAACCGGCGCGGGGCGCGGGGCTGACACGGATGTCCGCCCGCGCGGGGGACGCTTCCGCGGCTTCCCCGTACGCCCCGCACACATATACTATATCATGACCGAATACAAGACACGCTACGGCGTGGACGAACTGAACGACCGCCTCATCGACCTTGCCTTTTCTGAGGACATTGGCGATGGTGACCACACGACACTTTGCTGCATCCCCGAGGATGCCATGGGCAAGTCGCGTCTTCTTATAAAGGAGGAGGGCGTGCTGGCGGGCATGCGCGTGGCAAAGCAGATATTCCACCATTTCGACCCCACCATGGAAGTGGAACAGCTCATCGCCGACGGCGCGCGCGTTAAGCCCGGCGACGTGGCGATGGTGGTGACGGGAAAGGTACGTTCGCTCTTGCAGACCGAGCGCCTTATGCTCAACGTGATGCAGCGCATGAGCGGCATCGCCACGATGACGGCGGAGTATGTGCGCCGCCTGGAAGGCACGTCCACCCGCGTGCTCGACACCCGCAAAACCACGCCGGGCATGCGTATGCTGGAAAAGGAAGCGGTGAAGATTGGCGGCGGAACAAACCACCGCATCGGTCTCTTCGACATGATTCTCCTTAAAGACAACCACGTGGACTTTGCCGGCGGCATCGCCAACGCGCTTGACCGCTGCGCGGCATACCAGAAAGAGAAGGGGCTGAAGCTTAAAGTGGAGATTGAGTGCCGCTCGTTTGACGAGATACGCCAGGTGATGGCGCACGGCGGCGCGGACCGCATCATGCTTGACAACTTCTCCGTGGCCGACACGCGCAAGGCGGTGGAGATGATTGGCGGGAAGTTTGAGACGGAGTCGAGCGGCGGCATAACCATTGACACGCTTCGCGACTACGCCGAGTGCGGCGTGGACTTCATTTCGGTGGGCGCGCTGACGCACTCGGTGAAGGGACTTGACATGTCTTTCAAGGCCTGCTGACGCGGGACTTTGCCTTGGTTGAAGTGTGGGGCAGGTCCGTTGGGCTTTCCCCGTGCTTGCCGCCCGCTGCTTGCGGACTGTGGGCGGGCGTGACAAAGCCAAGGTGACGACTGACAGACGATGAACGAACAATACCCCTCAAAGCTGCTCGAACAGGCCGTGCAGGAGCTGATGCGGCTGCCCGGCGTGGGGCGAAAAACCGCCCTGCGCTTCTCGCTCTACCTCCTTGGGCAGGACAGCGGCACGGTGCACGACTTCAGTGAGAGCTTGGTGAGGCTGCGGGACGAGGTGAAGCACTGCAAAGTCTGCCACAACCTCTGCGACAACGACATTTGCGACATCTGCGCCAGCCATTCGCGCGACCGTGCCACCATATGTGTGGTGGAGAACATACACAGCGTGATGTCGATTGAAAACACGGGGCAGTACCGCGGGCTTTACCATGTGCTCGGCGGCGTGATTTCGCCGGTTGACGGTGTGGGACCGTCCGACCTAGAGCTTGCCTCGCTCTTCGCCCGTGTGGAGGCGGGCGGCGTAAAGGAGGTTATACTCGCCCTGAACCCCACGATGGAGGGCGATGCCACCAATTTCTACATCTCGCGGCGGCTTTCCGGGACGGGCGTGAGGCTCAGCGTACTGGCACGCGGCGTGAGCGTGGGTGACGACCTCGAATACACCGACGAGGTGACACTCGGGCGTTCCATCATAGGGCGCACGCCGTTGGACAACCACTGATTGTCGCCTTTTTATGTGGTAATCCTTGTCGTACAGCGCATTTCAAGTATCTTTGTGCGGCGGGTACTCCCGTTCTGCAATGATATTGCTTGGATATACGCCCGGGCAAAAGCATGCAAGGGCAAGTGAAGATAGAAACCTGAAAACAAAAGACGGAGGATATTATGGCAAAGGTAGGATACATTTACCAGACACCTTATGACGACGGACTGGAAGAAGCGCGTGAGTGGATGCGCAATTACGGCTGTGTGCAGATTGCTGAGGAGGACGCGGCGCAGGAGCGCAAGCGTCCCGTGCGCAAACGGCTGACCGATGCGCTTGTCTGCGGTGACGAGATAGTGGTGGCCAAGTTCAGCAACGCCGTGCGCGGTGTCAGGGAGCTGGCGGCTTTCCTCGCCCAGTGCAGGGTGAAGTCCGTCCGCGTCGTTTCCATTGGCGACCGTCTGGACACTGCCGGCAAGCTCTTCGCCGAAGCTACGCCCGCTGACGTGCTGCACATGTTCGGGACGCTGCCCGAGGAGGTGCTTGCCCTCCGCCACGCCGCCATGCATGTCAAGGAGCTTAAGCACAGCTTCGCCGGTCGTCCCAAGAAAAAGACAAAAGCCGCAGTTTCCAAGCAGGAGCGCGAAAGTGTCATCGTTTCCATGTACAACGAGGGCAAGGCGCTTGACGAAATATGGATGGCCAGCGGTTTCCGCAGCCGCAGCAGCGTCTTCCGTATCCTCAAAAAGCACGGCGTGACTCCCAACCGCGGTAACCTGCGCGGTCCGCATGGCGGCAGGAAGCCCAAGGCGGAATGACAAAACGCGTACTTTCGGGCGTGCCGGGTCGCGTCGCGTGGTTGTAGAGAAGCTCCCGCGTATATTTAAGGTCGACCCGTGTTTGTTTGCGGGAGATTCTACGCCTAAGTTTGTGTATTCCCGCGCTGCGTTGTACCTTGCCGCAGTGGGATAAGATATTTGTTTAGCCGTATGCCGGCGTGCCTGGGCTGTTATGTCCGCTCAGGCACGCCGGCTTTCAGTTATGCTTTTTGTAGCTTGCCACCGCCCAGATGTTGGTGATGGCGGCGGAACAGGTGAGGGCGGCCACCTGCGGCGCGATGCAGGCGAAGTCGCCGCCGCGCACAAAGACGGTGCGTATCGCGTCGATGAAATAGTGCATCGGGTTGGCGTAGGTGGTGAGGTAAGCCCAGTGGGGCATGGAGCGCACCGGCGTGAAGAGACCGCTCAGCAGAATGAGGTTTACCACGACAAACCACATCACGAAAACAGCCTGCTGCATCGTGTCGTTATAGTTGGATATCACCAGCCCCAAGCCGCTGAACGTGAACGCCATCAGCATTGCGAGCAGGTAGCACAGCAAGATGTTGCCTTGGCAAGTTATGCCGTACACAGCCCACGCCAGCACAAAGCAGATGGTCATCACGACAAGCGCGACAAGCCAGTAGGGGATTAGCTTCGCCAGGATGAAGACCGACCTGCTTACTGGTGTCACGTTGATGGCCTCTATCGTGCCAGCCTCTTTCTCCCCCACGATGTTGAGCGCAGGCAGAAATCCGCAGACAAGCAGCAGCAGTATCGCCATCAGTGACGGAATCATAAACACTTTGTAGTCGAGGTGCTTGTTGTAAAGGTACAGCGTGCTGACGGAGGGGCGCGACGGCGTGGCGGCGGGCGCGTCGGCTTTCGGGGCGTACCCGGCGAGATGGACGCCGGCTATCTGGCTGAGATAGCTGAGTGCCAGGCTTCCCTTTGTGCCGTTGACGGCGTTTGCCGCCACGAAAATACATGGCGACTCCCCCCGCAGCATTCGCCGCTCAAAGCCCGGCGGTATGTCCACCACGGCGTCCGCCCTGCCGTTGTCAATGTCCGCCATAGCCTCGGCGTACGACGGCTTCCGCCCGGCGAGGACGAAAGCCTCTGAGGCGGCGATGCGCTGTGCCAGCCGGGCGGAGAGCGAAGAATGGTCGTTGTCCACCACGTCCACGGCAATGTTGGATACCTCCATGCTCATCACCCAAGGCATGACGCACATTATTATTATGGGGAACAACACGATGAGGCGCGGCACAAACGTGTTGCGGCGCAGCTGCGTGAACTCTTTCTGTATAAGGTATAGGATGGTCATCAGAGTCTGTCCTTGAAGTTAAGCAGCGCGGCGGAAAGCAGTGCCGCCGCCATGCACGAAAGCACCGTCGCCTCGCGTGCCACCTTGTCCGCGCCCACGCCCATTATCATCAGCTTGCGCACGGCGGAAATGTAATAGCGCGGCGGCATCACGGCGGAGAGCCACTGCAGCGGCTCGGGCATGCTCTCAATGGGGAACATCATACCGCTGAGCAGGATGCAGGGAAGTATCAGCATCATAGCCGAGGCCAGCAAAGCCTCAAGCTGCGTGCGTGCCACGGTGCTTATCAGTATCCCCAGCGACAGTGCCACCACGATGTACACGCCCGAGACGAGGAATATCCATCCGAGGCCGCCTGCCACCGGCACGCCGAGGACGAAATGTGAGATGGCGAGGATGAAGCACAGGATGCAAAACGCCAGCGCGAGGTAAGGCATCACCTTCGCGGCGATGACCAGCAGCGGGCGCACGGGACTCACGAGCAGCACCTCCATCGTGCCGCGCTCTTTCTCGCGCACAATGCTTATGGAGGTCATCATGGCGCAGACCAGCATCAGCAGCATACCCATGATGCCCGGCACGAAGTTGTAGCAGCTTCTCATCTGGGGGTTGAACAGCAGGGCTGTGCGGAGCGGGATGTCCGCCGCGCCCGCCAGCACCTCGCTTGCGTAGCGGCTGTACATCCGTGCCATGTTGGGGTCGGCACCGTCGGTGATTACCTGCACGCCCCCGCGCCCGTCCGCGTACCCGCTGCCGAAGATCACCGCCAAGTCCGCCTTCTGCCGCCGTATGAGCCGCTCGGCCTCGGCCGGCGTCCCCACCTTGTACAGAATGTCGAAGTAGCTGCTCGCGCCGAGACGTACCACCGCCTGCTGCGCCGCGTGGTCGGCGGACGATGTCACCACCGCCACGCGCACGTTTCTCACGTCAGTGGATATGGCGAAGCCGAAGAGAAGCATCATCACCACCGGCATGCCGAAGAGTATCAGCATGGTGCGGCGGTCGCGCAGTATGTGGCGCGTTTCCTTTATGACGAAAGAGCGTAGCTGTCGCATAGAGTGAGTGTTTTTTGTTTATTGTCTTGCCGCAGTGCGTGCCAGATGGGTGAAGACACCGTCCATGTCGGGCTGCCCCGTCAGGCGTTTCAACTCGTCGGGCGTGCCAAGAGCCTTTATCTTCCCGTCCACCATGACGGAGACGCGGTCGCAGTACTCCGCCTCGTCCATATAATGCGTGGTGACGAAGACGGTTATGCCGCGCGCGGCGGCGGCGTGGATAAGCTCCCAGAACTGCCGCCGCGTGGCGGGGTCGACGCCTCCCGTAGGCTCGTCAAGGAAAACTATCTCCGGCTCGTGAAAGATGCTTACCGAGAAGGCCAGCTTCTGCTTCCACCCCAGCGGCAGGCTGCCCACGATGTCGTCGGCGTGCGCGGCGAAGTGCAGGCGGTCCAGCAGGGCGGCGGTCTTTTCCTTGATGTCCTTTCGCCGCATGCCGTATATGCCGGCGAAGAGGCGTATGTTCTCCCGCACGGTGAGGTCCTCGTAAAGCGAGAACTTCTGGCTCATGTAGCCGATGTGGCTCTTGATTTGCTCGTACTGCGTGGTGATGTCGCAGCCCGCCACGCGCCCTGTCCCGCTTGTCGGCGCGTTCAGTCCCGTGAGGATGTGCATCGCCGTCGTCTTCCCCGCGCCGTTTGCGCCGAGAAAGCCGAATATCTCCCCGCGCCGTACGCTGAACGAGATGTCATCCACGGCGCGGAAGCTGCCGAAAGCCTTCACAAGGTGCTTCACCTCTATCACGTTGTCTTGAAAGCCGTCCGCCTCCGCGCGGGTAAGTCCGTCCGGGCAGAGCGTCTCCTTGAAGCGGGACAGAATTTCGCCCGGCGTGCCCGTGCCCATCACCTTGCCCTCCTGCAGGAAAGCCACGCGGTCACAGCGGCGAATCTCGTCGAGGTACGGCGTCGCGGCGATGATAGTGATGCCGCGCCGCCTCAGTGTGCCCAGCATCTCCCAGAATTCCTTTCGGCTCACGGGATCCACCCCCGTCGTCGGCTCGTCAAGCAGCAGCACCCTGGGGCGGTGGATGAGGGCGCACGACAGCGCAAGCTTTTGCTTCATGCCGCCCGACAGCGCGCCCGCCCGTCGTGTGGCGAAAGGCTCAATCTGTCCGTACACAGCCTCCACCAGCGCACGCCCCTCCGCCACGGTGGTGCCGAAAAGCTCGGCGAAAAACGTGAGGTTCTCCTCCACGGTGAGGTCCTGGTAGAGGGAGAATTTCCCGGGCATGTACCCCACGCGGCGGCGTATTTCCCTTTTCCCCTTGCACACGTCAAAGCCGTCAAGGGTGGCCTCCCCGCTGTCCGCCCGCACCAGTGTGGCGAGGATGCGGAAGAGCGTTGTCTTTCCCGCCCCGTCCGGTCCGATGAGTCCGAAGAGCTCGCCCTCGTTCACTTCAAGCGAAACGCCTTTCAGTGCCTGCACTTTGCCGTAGCGTTTGCTCACGTTGTCCAGCGTCACCGCCGGTCTCCCGCTTTCCATCTTGTGCCCTCCTTTCGCTTTCACGCCCTGTCAGAGTTTCACCTCCCCGTACATCCCGATTTTTATGCCGCCGTCGTTACTCACCGCAATCTTCACGGCGTAAACGAGGTCGGCACGCTCGTCATCGGTGAGTATTGTCTTCGGCGTGAACTCCGATTTCGCGGAAATCCACACCACACGGCCCGCGTACTCCTTGCGGTCGCCCCCGCCGAAGTCGGCGAAAACCCTGACGCGCTGCCCCAGCTTCACGCTTTTGAGCTGCGCCGTGGTGAGGTATGCCCGCAGAAACATGTTATCCGTGTCCGCAATCTTGAAGAGCGGCTTGCCCACGGTGGCAAACTCGCCGCGCTCGGCGTACTTGTCGAGCAGCGTGCCGGCGATGGGCGCGGTGACGCGGCTCTTGCGCAGCTCGTCCGCCACGCGCAGCCGCTCTATGTCCGCCGTCCCCATCTGGGCGTTCAGACTGTTGGTTGAGACGGCCAGCGACGAGCGCAGCGCCGCCAGCTGCCGCTCAAGCACCTTCACCTGGCTTTCCGCGTCGTCGAGCGCCTTGCGGTTGGCCGCGCCGTCGCTCACCAGTCCGGCGAAGCGCCGCTGCTCCTGCCGCGCTTTTTCCAGCTGTTGCCGCACGGTGGCGAGCTGTTTCTCCGTGTCGGGGCGCTGTGTGGCGTACACCAGGCGCGTCGCCCCCACCTGCCGCGCCTTCAGGTAAAGCTGCGTGGTGTCCACAAGCGCCACCTGCTCTCCGGCCGCCACGCGGTCGCCCTCGTTGGCGGAAAACTCCAGCAGCCGCCCGTTCTGTTCCGCCGAAACCGTAACCTCCGTCGCCTCAAAAGTGCCTGTCGCGTCATATCCGTTCACGCTGTCGCCGCAGCCGCACAGCGCAGCCGCCAGCAAACCGGCGGCAAATGCCTTTATAGTCTTCATGGAAAAGTGTGTGATGTCATTGTGTCTTGTTGTCTCCCGTCAGCTTCCCGGCGGGCGCAAAGTCAAAGTTCCCCTTTAAGGTAGCGCAGGTTGTAAAGCGCTTTCAGCAGTTGTATTTCGTGCGCCGCTCGCTGCACCCGCGCCCGGTTCACGGCGTTGATGTCGCGTGCCAGCTCGTTGGCGCTCTCCGTGCCCGCCGCCACCTTTTTGGCGGCCGCCGCGCGTATGCTTTCGCGCAGGCTCACTATCCCGTCATCGCCCGCCAGCTGTTTGCGCAGCGCGGCGACGGAACCGTTCGTCTCCTCCTGCGACAGACGGTTTTGAAAGGCGAAGGTCTGCCGCCGCGCGTCGTTCTGCTGCCGCAGCGTCTCAAGCTTGCGCAGGTCGTTTTTGCGCGTGTACAGCGCGCCGATGTCCCACGACAGCGTCAGTCCGCCCGCCACAAGTCCTTTGTTCAGCATCCCCGACAACTTGGTGTGCAGCGTCCCCATCCCCATGAGAGTCAGCGTCGGCCGCAGGTTGGCGTCAAGCTGTCTGCGCCTTGCGTCGAGTATGGCGTCCTGCGAGGCGAAATACGCCATCTCCGAGCGCAGCAGCTCCGCGCCGTGGCCAGCCGCAGGCATGGCGGGCTTCTCTATGACCGTGGCGCTGTCCAGCACGTGCCCCACAAACGTACCAAGCATTTTAAGGTAAGCCGCCCGTGTAGCTTCGTAGGCCTCGCGCTGCTGCGCGGCGGAGAGCAGCTCGGCGTTGAGCGCGTCAAGGTCACTTTGGTTGGCGACCCCGCCGCGCATCATGTCCTCCACATTCTTTGCGGCCGTGGCGAGGTCGGCTTGCAGGATGTCGTTGAGCCGCGTCTGTTCGTCAATGAGCAGTATGCCGAAGTAAATCTCCTGCACGCGGGCTTTCACGGCGTACATGTCCGTGTCGGTCTGCCTTGCCTCCGCCTCCCACTTTGCGGCCGCCGCGCGTTTTCCCGCCGCTGTGCGCCCCCCGTCGTAGACAGTCTGGCGCACCGTGACGGCGGCGGCGGCAAGACGGTTGTCAATGTCCACGCCCGCCCGGCTTGCCGCGCTGTTCTGTTTCAGTATGTCCGTGAAGGCGTACGCGCCGGCCTGCACCGACACCGCCGGGAGCCACGCCTTGCCCGCGTTGTCGGTGTCATACTCCTTCGCCGCCTCCACGAGGCCGTACTGCCTGATGGCGGGATAGTTGTCGCGTGCCAGGCGCAGGCACTCCTCAAGCGTCAGGGCGTGCGCCGCAGTCAGCGTGCACACTGCCCATAGGGTCAGTAACAGACGTTTTGCCATGTGTGGTCATTTTATTTGCTTGTTTACGTCGGCAAAGTTCAGCACACTGCGCCGCACGGATATTGCCCTTAGTTGGCGGGAAATGTTCTTTTTGTACTTTCCTGCGCCGGAGATGCGCCCGTTTCAAAGTAAATCGTTAACCTTGCACGCACATTCAACGCCGACACGGCACAACTCCCCGCCCTATGCCATACCCCCAAAAGCTTAACATCCCCATGATGCGTGACGCCCTTGTCAAGGCTGACGGAGGGGAAAAACGCCGCTGGCTCTTTTCCGGCGGACTCGGCATCGTGTTGGATGCCGTCGGCGTGCTGGCGCCTTTCGTGCGCGACGGGCGGGGCGGACCGTACCTGATAGAAGACTACCGCCTCGCGCTCTGTCGCAAAGGCCGGCTGCGTGCCGTGGTGAACCTTCGGGAGATTGAAGTGGGGGAGGGCACGATGGTGGTGGTGGCGCCCGGCTCTGTGGTAGAGCCGATAGAGGTGAGTCCCGACTTCACCGTCACCGGCGTAGGCGTGACGCTGGAGCGCATGCGGCTTGCCCACCCGCAAGGACTGCCCGCCGCTGTGGACGGGCGGCGGCGAACCGTCGTGCTGCGGGTGACGGGGGAGGAGCGCGCGCTGCTTTCCCGGCTCTTCGGCACGATGTGGCATTTGGCGCGGGGGAGAAACACCGGTAGCGGCACGCTCGACAATATGCTTGGGGTGATAACCGCCGCGTACGGCGACATACTGCGCGTGCGCGAGAAGGTGTCGGCGCTTGCCGGGGACGGCGACAGCCGGCGGTATGCCATGTTCCAGAATTTCATAACCCTTGTAAACGAGCATTGCCGCGAGCAACGCCGTCTTGACTACTACGCCGGGCGGCTTTGCGTCACCGCCCGCTACCTCGGCGCCGTGGTGCACGGTGTGAGCGGCGTCACGGCAAAGGAGTGGGTGGACCGCGCCGTGCTTACCGCCGCCAAGGTTGAGCTGCGGCATACCGACAAGCCGGTGGCACGCATAGCCGACGAACTGCGTTTCCCTTCCGACGCGTTCTTCTGCAAGTTTTTCCGCCGAATGGCGGGTTGCTCGCCGCTGGCGTGGCGCAAGGGCGGACACGCGTGAGGGCGCGGCGTCTTGCGTGCGGAGGGGGAAAGAAATCACCCGCCGGCTGTGCGTGCCCGCACCCTTATTTGTGCGGTGTGGGCAAAAGGTGGTTGGATATCTTTTCGCAACTTTGCGGCTGATAGTTTTTTTGCGCGTACCGGCTTGCCGGGAGCGCGTGTCACACAAGTTTTTTGCACTGACAATATGGAAAATGACATGAAAGGACGGACGGGGGAGTGCCCTGCGGAGGTTTCGCTGCTTGCGCCCCGTGCCATATATATATGCGTATGGGGCGCGGTGGCCGCGCTTTCGCTTTGCGACATACTCGGTGTCTTTGGCGGGTGCTGTTTCGCTCCCACCGCGCGGCAGAAATACGCGGCGGACATGCTCTGCGTGCTGCTCACGCTGGGCGGAAGCTGGGGGGCTCTGCGTCTCTTCGCCATGCAAAAGGTGAGGGAGAGCCTGCGGCGCGTGCCGTCCTCGCTGCGGCGGTGGAACTTCGTACGCACCGCGCTGCTTGGCGTGCCGCTCCTGCTCAACCTCACGCTGGCACTCTTCACGGCTGGCGGCGGATACGGCGCGCTGGGCGGCAGCACGCAGGTATACTGCCTTTTGGTGTCGCTTATAGCCTTTGTCTTCTGCTGGCCGAAACACGGCGAGGGGGAAACGGACTGACGCGTGCGGCGGTGGCGAGGCGGGATTGGGAGTTACCCAGGACAGGAAAACATATGTGCACGGTCGGGGCGTGCTTTCCTGCAGCTATCCCGTGAAGAAATCGGAATGTCACATTTTGCGGCAATAATTGACAAAATGTCAAATCGGGCCGCCGCGAAAGGAGGGGCAACTTTTAGGAAAGTTTAACGGTGTCGGCGACCTGTAGCGGCCCGGTGCACCCCTTTTGAAGCCATGCCTGCACTTCGGTGACAAGATGCCGCGGAACTTTGAAGGCCAAGCCGCACCCCAGTGACCCGATACCACGGTACTCCGTGGCCCAAGTGCAGGCGTTTTGACACGTAAGTGGCTGAAAATCAATATAGGCAAAAATAAAGGGACATTCCTCTCGGGATGTCCCAATCTTGTAGTACAAAGATAATACATTTTTCCGCCGAATGCAAATGGGCAAAAATGCCGCCGAAAAATCAAAGTGTCAGATTTTTGCGGCTTTTGCTTACACTTTGATTTTTCGGCAGGCGCGTAATCGGGGTGTCGGCGTGGGATGGGGAATCCCAAAAAACGTGGGAAAACATAACGGAAGCCACCCGGACGGGTGCGGCACGCATTGTCACGCGCCCGCCGTCCCCGCCGCGCGACGCGGCAACGGGGCAAAAAAGCGACCGCCCACTTTGCTTTTCGTGCCGCATGCTGTACCTTTGCGGCAATTTGAAAACAAAGTGTCCGCCGCTCCGGCGGCACGCATCCCGGCGCTCCCTGCCGGGCGGCGCGTGACGGGGACGGCGCACACACTGCCTACTATTGTTATGATACAGATTACCTTTCCTGACGGCTCCGTGCGCGAGTATGAAAGCGGCGTGACGGGCCTTCAGATAGCAGAAAGCATTTCGCAGCGGCTGGCGCAGGACGTGCTGGCCTGCGGCGTGAACGGCGAGACCGTGGAGCTTAACCGCCCCATCACCTCCGACGCCACCGTGAAGCTCTTCAAGTGGGACGACGAGGAGGGAAAGCACGCTTTCTGGCACACCTCGGCGCACCTTATGGCAGAGGCGATGCAGGAACTCTGGCCGGGCACGCAGTTCGGCATAGGGCCTGCCATAGAGAGCGGATTTTACTATGACGTGATGCCGCCCGAGGGAGTCGCCATCAGCGAGGCGGACTTCCCCAAGATTGAGAAGAAAATGCAGGAGCTGGCGCAGCGCAAGGAGACCCTCGTGCGCAGCGACATCAGCAAGGCCGACGCGCTGGCTTTCTTCGCCAGAAAGGGACAGGCCTACAAAAACGAGCTCATCGCCGAGCTTGAGGACGGGCACATCACCACCTACACGCAGGGAGCCTACACCGACCTCTGCCGCGGCCCGCACCTCCTCTCCACCGCGCCCATCAAGGCCATCAAGGTGACGGCGGTAAGCTCAGCCTACTGGCGCGGCGACGAGAAGCGCCCCATGATGACCCGCGTGTACGGCATCACCTTCCCCAAGAAGAAAATGCTGGACGAGTACCTCCAGATGATTGAGGAGGCGAAGCGCCGCGACCACCGCAAGATTGGCAAGGAGATGGAGCTCTTCATGTTTTCCGACCTCGTGGGAAAGGGACTGCCGATGTGGCTCCCCAAGGGCACCGCGCTGCGCCTGCGCCTTGAGGACTTCCTCAAGAAGATACAGAAACGTTACGGCTACCAGCAGGTGATGACGCCGCACATCGGCTCGAAAAACCTTTACGTCACCTCCGGACACTACGCCAAGTACGGCAAGGACTCCTTCCAGCCCATACACACCCCCGAGGAGGGCGAGGAGTACATGCTCAAACCGATGAACTGCCCCCACCACTGCGCCATCTACGCGTGGAAGCCGCGCTCGTACAAGGACCTGCCGCTGCGCATCGCCGAGTTCGGCACGGTTTACCGCTACGAGCAGAGCGGCGAGTTGCACGGACTGACGCGCGTGCGCGGCTTCACGCAGGACGACGCGCACATCTTCTGCGCGCCCGACCAGGTGAAGGGCGAGTTCCTCCGTGTGATGGACATCATCATGATTATCTTCCGCGCGCTTAAGTTTGAGAACTTCGAGGCGCAGATTTCGCTCCGCGACAAGGTGAAGCGCGAGAAGTACATCGGCTCGGAGGAGAACTGGGAACGCGCCGAGCGCGCCATCATCGAGGCCTGCGAGGAGAAGGGGCTCAACGCGCACGTAGAGTACGGCGAGGCTGCCTTCTACGGTCCCAAGCTCGACTTCATGGTGAAGGACGCGCTGGGACGCCGCTGGCAGCTCGGCACGATACAGGTGGACTACAACCTGCCCGAGCGCTTCCAGCTTGAGTACACCGGCGCGGACAACCAGAAACACCGCCCCGTCATGATACACCGCGCCCCGTTCGGCTCCATGGAGCGTTTCGTGGCGGTGCTCATCGAGCACACGGCGGGCAAGTTCCCCCTCTGGCTCATGCCCGACCAGGTGGCCGTGCTGCCCATCTCCGACAAGTACAACGGCTACGCCGACGAGGTGCGCCGCCGCCTGGAAGAGCAGGACGTGCGCGCCGTGGTGGACGACCGCTCGGAGAAGATTGGCCGCAAGATACGCGACAACGAGCTGAAGCACATCCCCTACCTGCTTGTCGTGGGTGAGAAGGAGGCCGCCGACGGCACCGTCTCCGTGCGCAAGCAGGGCGAGGGCGACCAGGGCACGCTTTCCGTGGACGACTTCGCCGCCAAGGTCAACGCCGAAGTGGCGGAGATGACCAAGGACTATTAATAAAGTAGTGCGTCGCGCACGCAAGCAACAGGACAATGGAAGCCCCCGGACGGACAACGGCCCGCCCGGGGGCTTCTTTCGCACTTTGCTTTTACGCGTCTTTCCGTATTGATGCGTTTTCGTAGCTTTGCACCCGATGACACGACACCCGTCCTTGATACGCCTGCGCCCCGTCGAGCCAGAGGACCTCCAGCTTTTGTACGACATAGAGAACAGCCCCGAGCTTTGGGACGCCGAGGAGAGCGACGCCCCCTACTCAAAGTACGCCCTTCGCAGCTACATCGCCGCGATGGAGAGCGTGCACGCCTGCGGCCAGCTGCGCCTCGTGGCCGAGGAGGCGGAGACGGGGCGGCCCGTGGGCTTGGCGGACCTCAACGCATACAGCCCGCGCGACGCGCACGCCGAGGTTGGCATCGCCATACTGGCCGAAATGCGCGGCAGGGGCTACGGCGCGGCCGCCCTCGCACGGCTGGAGGAGATAGCCGCCGACCGCCTGCGCGTGCACACGCTGCTGGCAAGGGTGGGGGAGGGCAACACTCTCTCCCAAAGGCTCTTCCTCGGAGCAGGCTACATCCGCACGGCCACGCTGCGCGGGTGGCATTACACGCGCGGAGCGTACGAGGACGTGCTGCTCTTCCAAAAGTTTTTCTGAAAAAAGAGGCCGCAAGGTTTGCCCGTTCGCGCGGAAACACTACCTTTGCATCCGCATTCGGGAACGAAGCCGGGGGCACGCGGGAAAAACGCGGGCGGAAAGGTTTACCGGGAGGCAAAAAGGTGCGTTAGTTCAGCTGGTTAGAATACATGCCTGTCACGCATGGGGTCACGGGTTCGAGTCCCGTACGCACCGCAGCGACAAACATAATTGGTACCCTGACCGAGTGGCTAGGTAGCGGTCTGCAAAACCGCGTACAGCAGTTCGAATCTGCTGGGTACCTCCATAACTTTGGCGGCGAATTCCTCACACAAGGGATTCGCCGCTTCCTTTTATTTGTTATTTGTGCCGCTTGCAGCCCGCTTTGCCTTTGCCGGGTTGCGTGTTGCCAGAATCCTTTTCCGCCCCCTCCCCGCTGCATTTTGTAATTCCCTTGAATCAAAAACGCGGAAATGTTTTGCGCCGCCGCGCAAAACTTTGCATATTTGCGTCTTAGAAACCACGCCGAAAGGAATATTGCGCCCTGCCGCCGGCGGCGGACAGGGCGGAGGCACGCCCGTCCGGCGTGCCGCACAGCCCGAAGGGGCGCAAATAACGGCAGCGCGTGGCGGAATGGAGAACACTCCTGACGGAAAACACAACACATCAGCGATACATGAAGAAGAACTTACTCATTGGTGCGCTGGCGGCGGCCGGAATGCTGTCCGCCGCGCCGGCTTTTGCCCAGGACCAGGTGGTGAAGCTCACTACGGCGGCGGGGCAGAAAGTTTCGCTGCGCGTCAACTACGCGCGGCAGGGCTTTACCGTCGACTGGGGTGACGGCCCCGTGAGCTACACCTCAGCCGCCGGCGAGGACGGGCTCTGCCTCGCCGAAGGCGTGGCAAAGACGGGCACCGTCACGCTGACGGGCGGAAGCCGCCTCTCCACCCTCGTGTGCAGCGGCAACAAACTTACGGCGATAGACCTCAGCGGAGCCACCGCGCTGCGCTCGCTCTACTGCCAGGACAACGAGCTGTCAAAGCTTGACGTGACACCCTGCAAGCAGCTCACCGACCTCGACTGTTCGGGCAACAGCCTCTCCGTCCTCACCGTAACGGAGAAGACGCACCCCTACGTGGAGAACATAAACGTGACCGGCAACAAGCTCGGGGCACTCACGGGCAGCTCGTCGGGCAGCCTTGCCATACGCCACTCCAACGTACAGCACATCTACGCCGGCGGCAACAAGTTCACCGCCGTCAACGTGAGCAGCAACAAGTCACTTGACCTGCTTGACTGCACCGCCAACAAAATAAGCACGCGCCTCACGCTCTCGGCCAACGACTCGCTCAGCGTGCTGCTCTGCTCGGACAACAGCATCTCGGGGCTCATCATGCCCTCGTCCACCGGATTGCCCGCGCTCACGCAGCTTGTGGCGGACAACAACCGCCTTTCCACGCTCGACCTTACGCTGAGCACCGGGCTTTCCTACCTCTCGTGCGCCAACAACCAGCTCACGCAGGTTGGGCTTCCCTCAGGCGTGACGCTCGATGCCATGTCGTGCGGCGGCAACAAGCTCACATTCAGTTCGCTGCCCTCCGCCGCCAATATGCCCGCGCACATTTCCTACGCGCCGCAGGACGAGAATTTTGACATCTCCGCGCTGCTGACGAAGAAAGGCGACTACTATTATATGGTGCAGGCGCCCTCTTTCTCCGACCGCAACAAGGACGCCTACCAGCTCGACCTCAGCGACTACGCCCTCGACCCCGACGGCAAGCGTACCATCAGCTTCACTTTCTACGGGCAGAACGACGGTGCCGAAGCGGCGGAGCTGACGAAAGCCAGCCTCACCAACAAGGACGGCGACTACTTCCCCGCCACCTCGGCGGCCAACTACGGCAAGTTCTCCTTCCTCAAACCCCAGCACGCCGCGTGGTTTGAGATGACATCCACCACTTACCCCGACCTTAAGTTTGTCTCCACGGGCTTCACCGTGGCTCCGGAGGACGAAATCACAGGCATCGCCTCCGTCGCGGGCACCGGTGCCTCCCTCTCCGTCACCGGCGGCGCGGGCGAACTCACACTCCGCTCCGGCGCGGCACAGCGCGTGGACATCTACGACATGCAGGGCCGCCGCGTATGGCAGGGCGAGGCCGCAGTTGACGGCACAAGCGTCAGTCTGCCTGCCGGTGTCTATGTGGCCGGCGGCAAGCGCGTGCTGGTGCGCTGACACGCACGGCACTCCGACGCTTTCACGGCACAGAGAGACAAGAAGAGAAAAGAGAAACACCCTTAACAGCACATACATACAATGAACCACATACAACACAGACTGCTTTGCGCGGCGATGGCGTTTGCCGCAACGGCCGGCTGCCTGCCTCTCGGCGCGCAGACCGCGCTGCCCGACGGCTCTTTCCCCGCCATCGTGGCCCCGCACAAACAGACGGTGAGCTACCGCGAGCGCACGCTCTGCTTTGACATCACCGCCAACGTGCCGTACACCGCCTCCACCGACGCCTCATGGGTGTCGCTGCGCAAGGCCGACGACGGCAAGGTGTACATACACCTCGCGCAAAACGGACAGCCCGTCGACCGCAAGGCGACGGTGACCTTCGCCAGCGCGGCGAACGGACTGAGCGAAAAGCTCGTCATCACGCAGGGGCGCGACGAGAGCGTGAAGGACCTCCCCTCCGACACCTCCGTGAAGCCCTCCTCGGCCACGGCCAACAACAACGAGAGCGGCTACCCCGTCTCCAACACCTACGACGGCAACACCGGCACCTACTGGCACACGGCGTGGAACGGCTCGGGCTTCAAGGTGAGCGAAACCAACCCCGCTGTGCTCACCTACAACTTCAGTTCGGTTGACCGCATCGACTACATGGAGTACACCACCCGCCAGGACGGAAACTCCAACGGCAACTTCGGCGAGGTGGAGGTATACACCAAGTGCGGCAGCGAGACCGACTACACGCTCTACAAAAAGGTTGACTGGAACGAGAGCACCGGCACGCACCGCCTCTCCTTCGGCGACAACGGGCTCACCGAGCCGAAGAGCATCCGCGTGAAGGTGCTTTCCGGCTACGGCGACTTCGCCTCGTGCGCCGAGATGTCCTTCTATAAGAGCAACGGTGAGAATCCGCTCGGCATCTTCGCCGACGAGGCGCTCACCACGCTAAAGGACGGCGTGACGCAGAACGACATCGACAACCTCGACTACGAGTTTGCCCGCAACCTCGCGCAGCAGATATTTGACGGGACGTACGAAACCAACTACCGCGTGGCGGAGTACACCGCGAAGCTCAGTCCGCAGACGCAGAGCGACCTGTGGAACGCGCCGGGCAAGTATTATGACCAGCGCCAGGGCGTGACGGGCATCAGCGTGCCGAAGGGCACGTGGGCAGTGGCCGTGTCCGGCCTGCCCGACGGCGAGAGCGTGCCCCTGCTTGTCACCGCGTGGTACACGGGAAAGATTGGCAGCAACTTCGACGGCGGCAACCCCGAGACGCAGACATTCTCCCTGCGCAACGGACTCAACACCATCAAGTTCACCTGCGACTATGACGGACTTGCCTATGTGGCGTACTACGCCGACATCAACCCCGAACTGAAGCCAAAAATAAAGGTGCACTTCATCAACGGCATTGTAAACGGCTACCTCTCGCTTGACAAGACCAACGAGGAGATGCACGAACTCACGGCGAAAGCGCCCAACAAGCACATGGACGTGGTGGGCGAGAAGGTACACTCGGTTTGGACGGCGCAGGGCCTGCACGACTACTGCAAGGCCGACGACCAGAAGAGCGTGGGCTACCGCCAGTACCTGCACGTGCTCGACTCGCTCATCGACTGGGAGCATGACCTCCTCGGCTTCACCAAGTACAACTGCCTGCCCGACAACCGCACGGCGGCTTACGTAAACTACACGTACTACATGTTCCAGGGCGGGCTTGGCGTGTCCTTCCACGTCGACCAGGAGAGCCGCGTGCTCAACTGCTACAAGCTCATCCACGCCGACGACGACGCCATCTGGGGACTTTCCCACGAGTGGGGACACCAGCACCAGATGTCGCCCTACTTCTGCTGGGGCGGCATGGGCGAGGTGACCAACAACATGAACTCGTACTACAACATCATGCGAATGGGCTACCGCACGAGCGACAAGATTAACAACTGGGCTCCCGCCCGCCGCCACTTCGTGCAGGCCGACTACTCGGACATCACGCCGGGCTACAACAGCGCCAAGGGGCTTAACAGCAACATGCGCCACCTTGCCTACACCAACCGCTCGCAGCTCGCCTCTTACCCCAACCTGCAAAAGATGGCCGAGCAGATGAAGGACTCCGTCATCACAGCGTACAGCGAGACGCCCGAGCGCGCCCTCGCCCTCAACGAGGTGGGCGTGGGCGAGACGCTCTGCCCCTTCATCATGGCGCACGTGTACTTCACCACGCACGGCGTGCCCGACTTCACCCCCGACATGTACGAGTCGCTCCGCGAGAACGACGAAACCAACGGCTCGCAGATTGAGAAGCAGGGCGATGTGGACAAGTATGAGCTGCTTGCCTCCGTGCAGAACGGCAACAAGAACGGCAAGTACGCCACCTTCGCCGCGAAGTACGGCACAAGCTGCTGGATTAAGAACAAGTACGTCGACGCCAACAGCAACAAATACAACAACTCCGTGCCTTTCGTGCTTAACTACATACGCAAGGTGTCGCGCCTCTCGGGCTACAACCTCCTGCCGTACTACGAGCGCTGGGGCTTCCTGCGCCAGGTTGCCCTCTACATAGGCGACTACGGCAACTACTGGTTTATCCTCACTCCGGAAATGTACGAGGAGTTCAAGACGGACATGGACGCACTCGGGCTCAAGACCGTTTCCGACGAGATGGTGGAGGAGATATCCAACAGCAAGGACATGTTCCAGACGCAGCCCGTCTTCCCCAACTGACGCGGCGCGCCTGACTGACAGGACGCAACCCAACCTTACGGCGGGGAGCGGCGGACACACAGCCCGCCGCTCCCCGCTTTTTCTTTTCTCCGCGCCGCCTTGCGCGGGTGCCGCCACGCACAGCCGTCCCACACATAAAGCGCCACCGCCGGTAGCCCCCCTTAACATCTTCTTCATCGGGGTGAAACGGCGGCTTCACAGCACTGTCGCAATTTTGCGGCGAGAAAACAACATACACATCGCTTTATGTATTCCACCCAACCCGCCTTTCCGTCTGCCGCCGCGCGACAGCGTGACCTCACGCCGCGCCGCGCCGCAGGGCTGAAAGGCTTTTCCTTTGTACGCAGGGCACTCGCCCTCGCCGTGCTTTTCGTCACGTTTGCCGTTTCCGCGCTGGCCGACGCCTCCGCCACGCTGCGCGGGCGTGTGCTTGACGACGAAACCGGCGAGTCCCTTCCCGGGGTCACCGTGCGCGTGACACCCGGCACGCGCGTCCTGTACACCGACGACAACGGCGAGTTCAGCGTGCCGCAGCTCGGGCAGCGCAACTACACCCTCGCGCTGAGCTACCTCGGCTACAAAAGCGTGACGCTCACCGTCAACGCCGCACGCATGGACAGCGTGCTTGTGGTGCGCATGCGCCCGCTTGAGGAGAGCCTCGGCGTGGCCACCGTGACGGCGAAAGCGCAGCACAACACGGAAAACGCCGTGGTGGCCGTGCAGCGCAACAGCCTCGTGGTGCAGAACGGCGTGTCCTCGCAGCAGATAAGCAAGACACAGGACCGCGACGCCTCGGAGGTGATACGCCGCGTGCCGGGCATCTCCATCATCGACCAGAAGTTTGTCATGGTGCGCGGACTCTCGCAGCGTTACAACAACGTGTGGATTAACGGCGGCGCGGTGCCGTCGAGCGAGCCGGATTCGCGCGCGTTCTCCTTCGACCTCATTCCCTCCTCGCAGGTGGACAACATGCAGATTGTCAAGTCGCCCGCGCCGCAGTACCCCGCCGACTTCTCCGGCGGCTTCATAGAGATAGAGACCAAGGACATACCGGGCGCCAACGCCGCCCACATCAGCATCGGCGCGTCGGCCAACGACCGCACCCACTTCCGCTCGTTTTACTCGTCGAAGGGCAGCGGCACGGACTTCCTGGGCTTTGACAACGGTTTCCGCTCTTTCAACGGAGACGGACTGAAAGCCACGCTGGCCAACACGCCGGGGGGGAAGGGCATCAGCCTGACGGACAACGGCTTCAACAACGACTGGACGACAAGCCGCCACAAGCGCTGGGCGGACGGAAACTTCGCCGCCGACATCAACCACGCCTTCGACTTCAACAGCGGCGCGTTGCTCTCCGTGCTGGGCGCGATTAACTACAGCCACTCCCACAAAACCTACTCGCCGATGGAGAACTCGCTCTTCGGCGCGTACGACCTCACCAACGACCGCAGCGTATACCTGCACCGTTACAGCGACAAGCAGTACTCTGAAAACGCGCGCCTCGGCGCGATGCTCAACCTCACCTTCCTTCCCGCGAAGGGCGTGGGGCGCTATGAGTGGAAAAACATCTTCAACCAGCTCGGCACCGACCGCTACACCTCGCGCACGGGATATGACGCGCAGAACAACAGCGTGCAGGAGGCCGAGTACTACTACTCGTCGCGCAGCACGTACAACACGCAGTTCTCGGGCAAATATGTGTGGGACAAGAGCCGCCTCACATTCAACGCGGGCTACGCCTACGCCAACCGCCGCCTGCCGGACCGCCGCCGCTACACCCTTGACGACCAGCTGGAGACCGGCCGCGTGGGGCTCACCGTGGCCAACGAGGTGTCGCGCGAGTACACCTCGCTTGACGAGCACATAGCCTCCGCCGGCGTCGACTACCGCCTCACCATGGGCAAGGGGCGCGTCCGCCCCGAGCTCTTCGCCGGCGCGTACGGCGAGTTCCGCACCCGCTCGTATGCCACCCGCAGCTTTGTCTACGCCTGGGACCCCGCCGACAACACGCTGCCCTCGGGCTTCCGCTATACCGACCTGCCCACGCAGCTGATGCAGACGGCCAACTACGGCGACAAGGGGCTTTACCTTCTTGACGACACGCAGATGACCAACGACTACGACGGGCGCAACACCATCGCCGCGGGCTACGCCGCCGTCAACGTGCCGCTCGGTGCCTTCAACGTGTACGCCGGCGTGCGCTACGAGTTTTCGCGCATGCGCCTCATACGCAACACGCGCGACTATGAGAAGAGTCCGCTCGGGAAAAACTATGACGGAAGCGGACTTTTCCCCTCGGTCAACGCCACGTGGAAGTTTGCCGGGAAGCACCAGCTGCGCGTCTCCTACGGCCGCTCGGTCAACCGCCCCGAGTTCCGCGAGGTGAGTCCGTCCTCCTTCTACGACTTCGACCTCGGCAGCTTCGTGCAGGGCAACACGCAGCTTAAAAGCTGTTACATCAACAACGTCGACCTGCGCTACGAGTGGTATCCCTCGGCAGGCGACCAGATTTCGCTCGCAGCCTTCTACAAGGACTTCGACTCGCCCATTGAGTGGACTTACACCGTGACCGGCGGCACGGATCTTGTCTACTCGTACGAAAACGCCCGCCGCGCCCACTCCTACGGTCTTGAGCTCGACATACGCAAGAGCCTCGCCTTTATCGGGCTGAAAAACTTCTCGCTCGTCTTTAACGGCTCGCTCATCAAGAGCAAGGTGAAGTTTGAGGAAGGCTCGCGCCAGTCGGACCGTCCCATGCAGGGGCAGTCGCCCTACCTTGTCAATATGGGCGTGTTTTACGACGACGGGCTGTGGAACGCCTCCGTACTCTACAACCGCATCGGCAAGCGCCTGATTGGCGTGGGGCGCAGCCTCGGCTCGACGGCCGACCAGACGGTCAACATACCCGACTCTTACGAAATGCCGCGCAACTCGCTCGACCTTTCCGTGTCGCGCAAGCTGGGTCGCTTCACGCTGCGTGCCGGCGTGAGGGACGTGCTGGCGGAGAAGGTTGTGTTCAAGCAGTTCAATTCCGTTTCCCTTTCCAACGGGACGCAGAAGGAAGTGCAGGAGGTGACGCGCAGCTACCGCCCCGGACGCACCGTGAGTCTGAGCGCAAGCTACACTTTCTGAGGTCTGCATACTGATATGCCGTGTGCCGGCGTGCCGGCGGATGTGACAGTCCGCCGGCACGCCTTGTTTTTCTCCGTCGGCTCAATGGGGCACTGCAAACGTGGACTTGCAATTTGCGGCAAGCGTCCTTGGCCAATGCGGCGGGAGGGGGAGTCGTTGCCAACGTAATGGCGGCGGTGTTACGCCCGGTGCGGTTTTTGACAAAATGCAAGCAAAACGGGTAAAAATCTGACAAAGTGATTTTTCGGGCGTCGGAAGGGCCGTTTGCATTCCGCCGAAAAATGTATTATCTTTGTACTACAAGATAGGGACATCCCGCGAGGAATGTCCCTTTATTTTTGCCTGTATTGATTTTCAGCCACTTACGTGTCAAAACGCCTGCACTTGGGCCACGGAGTAC
>CAVGTC010000020.1:0-24824 GCA_963632255.1 Lachnospiraceae bacterium
CGGGATGTCCCTATCTTGTAGTACAAAGATACAACATTTTTCCGCCGAAAGCAAGAAATGTTAAAACGCACGCCGGAGCAAAATGTCAGATTTTCGGGCGTTTTTCTTACATCGCGCTTTCGCAGCTTGCGGCAGTTTTACGCACGCGGACAGCCCGTCAGCCAGCTTTGCCGGTGCTTTCATCCGCGCGAAAAGACGGATGCCAAACGCAGGGACGGAGACGGACGAAACAGGAATGGACGCGCACGGCACACAAGCCTCAGCCCGCACGGCCACGCCGCTACACGGATAAACGGCACGGCGCGTCAGTCACTGTACCATTCGCCGTCGTCATCGTCGTCGGTGGTCTCCTCCGTCTTGCCGCCGCTCTTCTGCAGCCGCTCAAGCTCCTCGGGCGTGTACTCGTCCTCGTAGTGCTGCTCAACCGGTGCGGAGGGTTCCTCCGTCGGTATGCCGGCGGGCAGGGACGGCGCGAAGTTTTTGCCGTAGAACTTGCCGTAGTCGTCAAAGCTCACCGAGACGCCAAGCAGGTCGAGGTTGTCTTTTGAGATGAGCAGCACGCGGCATTTCGCCAGCAGCGGCGCAAGCTCCTTGTCCTTGTACACGCGCTGGGCGTAGGCGTGCGCCTCGTCGTAGTTGTTGAAGCCCGAAACGCGGAACTGCGACAGTCCGCGCTCGTGCACGGTGGCCATGTCAAAGCCGCGCACCACAAAGGTGGTGAAATTGAAGTGCGCCATCTCGTAAAGGAGGCGGTTGGTGTCGAGCGAGTCAGTGGGATAGGCCATCACGAAGACGAAAGGCACGTCCCGCGCCGCCGAAAGCTCGCGCGCCTTGCCCGCCTCGGCCGCCGCCGCGTCGCTCTCCGCCGTGCGGCGGCTCCACAGCGAGCCGAGGTCGAAGGTGCCGGTGCCTATGCTGCGCCCGCTCTCCAGCCCTTTCACTATCATGCCCGCCATGGCACTCACATCGCTCTCGGGGAAATCCTTCACAAGCTGCCGCAGCTCGTCGGCAAGCTGCTTGCTGTCCGCCGTTCCGAGACGGCTCAGCGCGTGCACGAAGACAAACTTCGGGCGGTTGAGCCCCGAGGGGAACTTGTCCGTGGACACCTTGAAGTTGCGCTCGACGGTGGCATTGTCGCGCAGGCGGTAAGCCCGGTAGGTGGCGGTGTAGAGCGAGTCCTCAATCTGCTTGCCGTAGCGGGCAAGCAGCTCGAAGTCGGGCGCGGTGATGGCGCGGGTGTGCTCGTTGTCGGGGTAGGCGGCCGCCATGTGGCTGCGCGTCTGCGCGGCGCGGTCGGTCTTTCCCCAACGCGAGTAGAGGAGGAAGAGCTGGTAGTACGCCTCGGGCAGACCCTCGTACGAGGGATACTGCCCCACAAGCCGCTCCAGAGTCTGCGAGGCGAGGGGGAGATCCTCAAGGTCGTCTTTCTCTATCACGCCCGCGTTGTACAGCCCGTCCATAATCACCGCGTCCGACGCCGCCCGCGCCTCCTCGGTGAAGGGAATCTGCTTGAGATAGTACTCCCGCTGGTGGGGGTCGTCCTCGGGAGCCAGCTTCACGTTGGCAAGGCTGTCCGCCACCGCCTCCTGCCGCGCCACGCTGTCACGCGCCGCCGCGATGGAATCCTCTGCGGCGTAGTCGTACTCTTCGTGACCCTCGAAAGCCACCACGGTGAGGTTGGAGCGTCGCCAGTTGTCGGCGTTTTTGCGGCTGCCCCAGTGTTTTTTGAAGTCCTCCTTGCCCTGCATCACCAGCGTCGGGTTGTAGAAATACCACGTCTTGCCGCTTTGTTGCGTGCTTTTGGCCGTGGAGGCTGTGTTGTTGGACGCGCTGCCGCGCGAGTTGTTGTCATTGCCGTTGGCCTCGGCACGCGCCTTCGCCGCCGAGTCCGCCTTGGCGCGGCGTTCCTCCTCCTCCTTCTTCTTCACGGCCGCTATGACACGGTCGATGGCCGCGTTGCGGTCCTTCTCGCTCATGCGCGAAAGCAGCTGGAGACTGTCCTGCAAGGCCACGGCGGAGGTGTACGGCACGAGTTTGTCAAGCACCTTCGAGCGGTGCGTCGCCTCTTCGTAGCCCTCGCGCGTCTTGTCTATCATGCCCAAAGCCTCGGTGTAGCATTTCTGCGCCTCCTCAAAGCGCCGTTTGTCCCAGTACAGTCCGCCGAGACGCAGCAGCAGCACGCCCTTCTCCACGCCGTTGCGCTTCGAGCGCGAGCGTCCGCGCTCGTAGGAGGCGATGGCGCGCGCCGTGTCGCGCTGCGTGAGGTGGATGTTGCCCTGCGCGTAGTACACCTGGTCGAGGTATTCCTTGTTGTTGTCGGCGCGTGCCATGCGGTCGAGCTTCGACACCATCTTCTTTGCCATGCGCGGATTGGCCGCCACCACCTCCGTCTGCAGGATGCGGGCGTTGAAGGCCATCTCGTAGGGCGGACTCTGGCTGATGCACTTGGAGAGCGCCTTGTAGGCGGCCTGCGTGTTGCCGAGGTGGCGGTTGACCTGCCCGAGGAGGTAGTAGAGGCGGGCTTTCAGGAAGCTCTTGCCGGCGTAGCGCGCGGCACGCTCGAGGTAGGGCAAGGCCTCAGCGAAACGCTCCTGCCGCAGCAGGAGGTCGGCCTGCGTGGCGTCCGCCTCGCGGCTGACGCGTGCGGGGACGGAGTCGCGCCGCATCTTCTCCAGCGCGTCCTCTGCGTCATAGTACCACCCCGCCTGGGCGTAGCTGCGGGCAAGCCACTGGCGCGCCTCGGCGGCCACTGCGGGCTCGGCGGCGTAAAGGCGGGCCGTGTAGGAGAATGTGGCCGCCGCTTCGAAAAACTCGCCTTTCTCAAACTGCGACACGCCCATCAGCATCCACGCATTTTTGAGGAAGGGGTTGTACTCCTTGCGCTGCAGGTAGGCTTTCATCTTGGGGGTGTTGCGCTTGGAGGGGCTCACCTTGGGCTTGCGCTTGATGGAGTGCAGCTGTATGGCTTTCTGGCACTTGGTGATGGCGGTCTCGTAGTTGCTCTTTCCCGTCGCGCGCGATTTCTCACTGCCCACAAGGAATACGGGGAGCAGCTCGGTATAGTCGTCCTTGTGCGCGTCCATCTTCGCCTTCTCGCCGTCAAGGAAAGCCTGGTGGCCGTTGTAGTAGATGTTGTACCGCGAGACAAACGACTGCCAGAAACGCGACGAGGCCGTGTTCTTCTTCGAAGAGCACGACATCAGCGCGGCGGCGGCAAGGCAGCACAGCGCGGGCAGTATGTGGCGGATTGGTTTCTTCAATTAATCAGGGCGGAAACGTGTGGGTGTGGCAGGGAGGGACGGAGGCGCGTCTTCCCGGTAAGGACTAACGGCCGCGCGCGGCCTTTATTGTGCGGCAGAGGGCGTGGAAGGCTATGCCCACCACTATGATGGCAGCCCCGCAAGGCACGTCGGCGCGATAGGACAGCGCAAGGCCGCCGAGGCAGCACCCCCACCCTATGGGGAAGGAAAGCAGCACGATGCCCCGGTAGGTGCGGGCGAAGAGCGCGGCGGTGGCCTGCGGCACGCTGAGCAGGGAGACGACAAGCACTATGCCCACCATGTGCAGGCAGGCCACCACGGTGAGCGAGGTGAGGGCGGTCATGCCCGCCTCCACGGCACGCACGGGCAGCCCCTGGGTGCGGGCGAAGTCGCTGTCGCAGGCCACGCTGACGATGGTGCGCCCCAAGAGCGCGTGTACCGAGAGCGCGACAAGCGTGAGCGCGCCGAGCCACACAAGGTCGCGGCGCGAAATGCTGAGTATGTCACCGAAGAGGTAGGCGGGAAGGTCGGTCATGAAGCCCGGCGCGAGGTAGGCGAAGAGTATGCCCACGGCCATGCCGAACGTCCACAGCATGGCGATGGCGGAGTCCTCGCGCACCATGCCGCGCCCGCTGAGCAGGCGTATGCCGAAACCGCCCGCCAGCGCAAAGAGCGCGGCGCCGAGAAGCGGGGGGAAGCCGAAGTACGCCCCCATCCCCACCCCGCCGAGCGAGGCGTGCGCCACGCCGCCGCCAGCTATCACGAGGCGGCGCGTGACGACATACGTCCCCACGACGGCGCACAGCAGCGAGGCAAGCAGACTGCCCGCGACGGCGTTTTGAAAGAATGTGTAGGTAAGCAGTTCGGTCATTTTCCCTTTTCCGTGTACTACTCCGCGTAAGAGGTGCAAGTTTCTCCCACGGGGCTGCGCAAGTTCTCCTTCCTTGTCCTTTTTTACACGCTTGTCATGCGCTAATTCTTCTTGTCCTGTGCCGGGCGGCGGGGGAAAATGCGGTTTCTCCGTACGCGTGCCGGTTTGCCTTGGGAGCTGTGCGGGAGATTTCCCACAGGCTATACAGGCTTCCCCGCTCCCGCCGTTGCTTCTCCGGCGGCGTCCTCCGCTGTGTCCGCGCTGTCGCCCACCATCATCAGCACCTCGTCGCGCAGCGTCTCGGGCAGGGCGATGCCGCGCTGCCGCAGCGAGACAGTCCACCCCGCCACCTCGCCGGGACGCATCGTGTAGAGCACGTCCTCAAACTGCTCTATCTCGCCGTCGCCGTAGCTGTCCGCCGCCCGACCCCGGAAAGCGTCAAGCTCCTCGTCGTCATAGTACTCCATGTCCGCTGTCCCGCCGCCAAGCAGCTCTTTCTCGCACACGGCGTGCAAGCCACAGCAGCCCGCCGGGCGGGGTTTCGCCGGCGCGGGGGACGCTTCCTCCGACCCGCCGCGCCGCTTCCTCAGGAAAAGCTCTGCGAGGACGGCGGCCAGCGCAAGAAGCACAAGCAGCGCGATATATATGACAAGGATGTGGTGGCGGGGCATCGGCGCGGGGGAAAAGGTTTCTTACGAAATATCGTCCCAGAAAGCGGGATAGCTCTTGCTCACCACCTCGGGGTTGTTGATGCGGAGTCCCGGGCAACGCAGCGCGGCAGGCGCGAAAGCCATCGCCATACGGTGGTCGTTGTAGGTATCCACGGGTGTGCCGTCATAGTGCGGCGTGCCCGCTGCATACTCCTTTATATATAATGTGTCCCCGCCGTCGGTCAGCAGGGTAGCCCCCAGCTTGGCGAGTTCGGTCTGCAGCGCCGCCACGCGGTCGGTCTCCTTTATACGCAGCGAGCGCAGTCCGCCGAAGCGGAAAGGGCGGCGCAGCACGGCGCAGGTCACCACGAGGGTCTGCGCGAGGTCGGGCTGCCCAGTGAGGTCGAGCGCGTAGGTCTCGCCGGGCGGTAGCGACGGAGTGCGTTTCGTCAGCGTGACGCCCTCGTCCGTGTAGGTGGTCTCCACGCCGAGCGGGAAGAAATAGCGAGCCACGGCGCAGTCGCCCTGCAGACTGTCGCGGCGCAGCCCAGGCAGCGTGACACACACACCCTCCCCGGGCGTGAGCGCCACCATCTCATACCAGTAGGACGCGGCGCTCCAGTCGGCTTCCACCGCGCACACGGTGCCGTCGGCATAGCTTCCGGGCGGCACGGTTATCTCCCTCTCCCCCGTCCATGCCGCCCGCGCCCCGAAGACGCGCATCAAGCCCATGGTCATGTCTATGTAGGGGCGCGAAATGACCTCGCCCTCCAAGCACAGGCGCAGTCCGTCGCGCATAAGCGGGGCTATCATCAGCAGCGCGGAAATGTACTGCGAGCTGACATCGGCGGGCATACTGGCACTGCCGCCGGCAAGCCGCCTCCCCTTTATGAGCAGCGGGGGAAAGCCCTCCGCGCCGGCGTAACTGATGTCCGCCCCAAGCGAGCGCAAAGCGTCGACAAGGGGGCGTATGGGGCGGTGGCGCATCCGCTCCGTCCCTGTAAGGAGGCGCGTCACGCCGTCCAGCTGCGAGTAGTAGGCGGTGAGGAAACGCATGGCTGTGCCCGCCGCGCCGATGTCCACCGTACCCGCTTTTCCCGCCGCGCCGCCAAGAGCTTCCACACCATCCAACGCCGCGCACATCGCGCGGGTGTCGTCGCAGGGCGACAGCCGCTCCAGCCGCGAGTGCGGCCCACTCAAGCGGCACAGCAGCAGGGCGCGGTTGCCCAGGCTCTTTGACGAGGGCAGCTCCACGCGGCTTTTGAGTGAGGGCGGTATCGTCACCGGACGGGACATCGGCGGATTGTGTGTGGTTTGTTTGGATTGTACTCGGTTTCTGTTCGCCAAGAAAAAAACACCGGCGGGCGGCGCACTTATAGTTACAGCACGCGCCGCCGCGCCTCGTTGATGAGCCGGGCGCAGCGTGTCGCGTCCGCGCCGCGCTCCCGCGCATAGTTTTCGGCAAGGCGGCTGAAGAAAGCCTCGTCACCGGAGAGCTGCGCCAAGTTGCGGCAGCCCGCCTCAAGGCTCACGGGCGAGCCGCAGCGCATGCTGTTGGTGTCGATGAGGGAGAAATGATAACGCCCGTCCACGCGGTCGTAGAGGATGTTTGACGAAGAGAAGTCGCGGTGCAGGAAGCCGTCCTCGTGCAAATGGGCGGCGAAGCGGGCGAAACTTGCCGTCACCTCCTGCTGTTCGGTGTCGGGCAACGAACCTATCCCCTCCATACTGTAACGGTAATCGGAGTGGAGGCAGACGAAATAGGAGCGTGCGTGCAGCAGTCCGTGCCTGAAACGCACAAAAGCCACGGGCGCGGGACTTTCAAAGCCGCGCTCGCGCAGCATAAAGGGACGCAGATAAGCCTGCTTGGCCTTGGACGACTTGTAGAGCAGCTGCTGCACGCGCCGCCTCAGCGACGGCTCGGCGTAGCGTTTGACACAGAGCGTCATGCCACCCACGGCAAGTGTGCGGATGGTGTTGCGCCCGCTGTGTATCTCCTTTCCCTCCCGCTCGAAGTGTTCCTCAAGATGGGCTATGTAGTCGCGCAACGCCTCGTATTTCGGGTTCAGTACTATCTTCATCTATTATCATCGTTCCTCATGGCGGCGGCAGGGCATCCCCGCCGGGTCTTATGCAAAGACAGCGCAAGGCGAGAGCCGCCGAGCTCGCTCGGATGGCAGAGCCGAAGCCTGTCTTATGCAAAGACAGCGCAAGGCGAGAGCCGCCGAGCTCGCTCGGATGGCAGAGCCGAAGCCTGTCTTATGCAAAGACAGCGCAAGGCGAGAGCCGCCGAGCTCGCTCGGATGGCAGAGCCGAAGCCTGTCTTATGCAAAGACAGCGCAAGGCGAGAGCCGCCGAGCTCGCTCGGATGGCAGAGCCGAAGTCTGTCTTATGCAAAAATAGCGCATTATCGTCACAGGGGAAAGCCCGCGCCGCAAAAAGGCAGGTCCGGAAAGGCCGGGGCGGGCGGCGGCAGGGAAAGCCAGAGGGCACGATTTGCGCAATCAAGGCTTAGGTTGTACTTTTGCAAGACCGCCCGCGCCCGCTGCGGACTGGCACTCTACCAACAAACCAAGACAGAAAGAACACGCGACACACAATATGCGCAACACCACTTCCACCAACCTCTACACATCATTCACCGTAAGGCAGCCAGAGGGACTGCTCGACTTCTTGCAGCACGCCCTTGCCGGCGTGAGCCACACCCGCGCGAAAGCCATCCTCTCCGGCGGCGGCGTACGCGTGGACAAGAAGACGGTGAAGCAGTTTGACCTCGCCCTGCGCCCAGGGCAGACCGTGGAGGTGGCGAAACGCAAGCCGAAAGGCGAGCTGAAGTCAAAGTTTGTGCGCATCGTGTACGAGGACCCGCACATCGTGGTGGTGGAGAAAGCCGTGGGCATACTCTCCATGGCCTCGTCCCACCACTCCTTCTGCGTGAAACAGCTGCTTGACGGCTACTTCCGCAACACGAAACAGAAATGCACGGCGCACGTGGTGCACCGCCTCGACCGCGACACCTCGGGACTCCTTGTGTACGCCAAGACCGTGGAGGCGGAGCAGATACTTGAACACAACTGGCACGAGATAGTGACCGACCGCCGCTACATGGCGCTTGTCTCCGGCGAGCTTCCGCAGCAGGGCGGCACGGTGCGCAGCTGGCTGAAAGACAACAAGGCCTACTTCACCTACTCCTCCCCCACCGACAACGGCGGGAAGTACGCCGTCACCCACTACCATGTGCTGCGCACCGACGGCCGCCACTCGCTTGTGGAGCTGAAACTGGAGACGGGGCGCAAAAACCAGATACGCGTGCATATGCAGGACCTCGGGCACCCGGTGTGCGGCGACACCAAGTACGGCAACGGCGACGACCCCATCGGCCGCCTCGCCCTGCACGCCTTCCGCCTCAACTTCTACCACCCCATCACGGGCGAGCCGCTGCACTTCGAGACCGACGTGCCGCGCAGTTTCCGCCTCTGAGCCGCCGCGCCCTACCGCTTCCCCCGCAAACTATTCCCAACCCACGCCTTATGCCGCTTTACGCAAAAGTGCTGCTGCCCCTCGCCGCGCCCGGGGAGTACACCTACGCCCTCCCGCCCGAGCTGGCGGGCAGGGTCACCACGGGTTCGCGCGTGGTGGTGTCCTTCGGCCCTCGCCGCCACTACACTGCCGTGGTGACGGAGGTGGGCAACGAGCCGCCCCCCGAGGGAGTGGAGGAAAAGAGCGTGGAGGGGCTTGCGGACGCCGCCCCCATCGTGCTGCCCGCGCAGCTGGCTCTGTGGAAATGGATTGCTTCCTATTATATGTGCACGCCGGGGGAGGTGATGAAAGCCGCGCTGCCCGCCGGACTGAAGCTGGAAAGCGAAACGGTAATTGCCCGCGACGAGAACTTTGACGTCACTGCGGCCGACCTCACGCCCAAGGAAGCGGCTCTGCTCGCCGCGCTGCCGAAAGGCAAGGCGGCACGCGTGGCGGACATCGAGAAAACGCTGCGCTCGCGCACCACGCTGCACACGGTGCAGAGTCTGATGGACAAAGGGGCGGTAAGCGTGAGCGAGAGCATGCTGCGCGGCTACCGCCCACGCACCGAGACGCACGTGCGCCTCACGCCCGCCCTCGACAGCGAGGCCGCCGTGAACGCCACGCTCGATTCCCTTAAAAAGACACACGCGGAAGCGCAGGAGCGGCTGCTCTTGCGCTACCTTGACCTCTCCCAAGCCGCCGCCGCACTCACCCTGCGCAACCCCGCCCTGCTGCTTGAGGTGGCGAAAGCCGACCTCGCCGACGGCTGCGAGGGCGCGGACGGCGCACTCACCGCGCTGCGCCGCAAGGGCATACTGGAGACTTACCTTTTCGCGGTGGAACGCATACGCCCGCAAGCCGCGTCCACGCTGCCGCCGCGCGAGCTTGACAGCGAACAGGCCCGCGCCCTCGCCGCCATAAAGGAAGCTTTCGCGCAAAAGGACGTGTGCCTGCTGCACGGCGTGACATCAAGCGGAAAGACGGAGGTGTACACCCACCTCATCGCCGAAACCCTCGCGGCGGGGCGGCAGGCGCTCTACCTCGTGCCGGAGATTGCCCTCACCACACAGCTCACCACCCGCCTGTCACGCGTCTTCGGCGGAAAAATGGGGGTGTATCACTCCAAGTTTCCGGACGCTGAACGGGCGGAGCTTTGGAAGAGGCAGCTCACTGCGGAGGCTTTCCCATTGGTGCTGGGCGCGCGCTCGGCGCTTTTCCTGCCTTTCCGCGACCTGGGGCTGATAGTGGTGGACGAGGAGCACGAGACAAGCTACAAACAGCAGGAGCCCGCCCCGCGCTACCACGCCCGAGACACCGCGCTGGTGCTGGCCCGCATGACGGGGGCGAAAGTGCTGCTCGGCTCGGCCACGCCCTCGCTTGAGAGCTACCACAACGCCATGCGCGGAAAGTACGGGCTCGTGGAGATGGCGAAACGCCACGGCGGCGTGATGCTGCCCGAGATTGTGGTGGAGGATGTGAAGGAACTGCGGCGCAAAAAGCTGATGAAGACACCTTTCTCCCCTCGCCTGACGGAGGAGGTGCGTGCCGCGCTCGCGGCAGGCGGTCAGGCCATACTCTTCCTCAACCGCCGCGGCTACGCGCCTGTCATAGAGTGCCGCGCGTGCGGCTGGACTCCGCGCTGCACCAAGTGCGACGTGTCGCTCACCTACCACCGCCGCATGGGCAAGCTGGTGTGCCACTACTGCGGCGCGGCGTACGACGTACCGGAGAAGTGCCCCTGCTGCGAAGGGACGGAACTGCGCGACATGGGCTGCGGCACGGAGAAGATAGAGGAGGCGGCACGGGAGGTGTTCCCCGAGGCGCGGACGGCACGCATGGATCTTGACACCACGCGCTCGCGGACGGCTTACGAAAAGATTATAGACGACTTCCAGCACGGGCGCACCAACCTGCTGATAGGCACGCAGATGGTGACAAAGGGACTTGACTTTGACCGTGTGCGCGTGGTGGGGGTCATCAACGCCGACCAGATGCTCAACGCGGCGGACTTCCGCGCGCACGAGCGGGCTTACCAGATGATGTCGCAAGTGGCGGGACGCGCCGGGCGGCGCGGGCGGCGCGGACTGGTGGTGGTGCAGACGCGCCAACCGGACACACCCGTCATAGCACAGACGGTGGCGGGCGACTACCGCGCCATGTACGCCGAGCAGATGGAGGAGCGGGCGGACTTCCGCTATGCCCCGTTGCTGCGCATGATAGACATTTACGTCAAACACCGTGACGAGCGGAGGGCGGAGGGGGCTGCACAGGCGCTCGCGGCGATGCTTTCCCCGCACTTCGGGGCGGATTTGCTGGGGCCGGACTGCCCCGCAGTGTCGCGCGTGCAGTCGCTGCACATACGCAAGCTGGTGCTGAAAGTGGCTCCCGCCCTGCCCCCCGCCGGCGTGCGGCGCACACTTCTTGCGGCACGCGATGCGCTCCTCGCGCAGGAGGGGTACAAAAGCGTGACGGTGTACTTTGACGCCGACCCGCTCTGAGCGCCGCCGCGTGCCACCGCACCCTTTTCCGCCGTCCGCGCACGCATACTCACACCGACCTTAAACCACAAAGCCACACAAGGATACCATGAAAAAGATTCTCCCCGCACTGCTTCTGTGCGCCACGCTCGCCGCGTCCGCGCAAGACAAGTCCGCCCGACGGCCGGTGGACTACGTCAACCCCTTCATAGGCTGCGCCGCCAACGGCCACACCTTCCCCGGGGCCTGCACGCCTTTCGGCATGGTGCAGACAAGTCCCGTGACGGGCGCGGTGGGATGGCAGTACTGCGCCGAGTACCTCCACTCCGACACCCGCATATGGGGCTTCACACAGACCCACCTCAACGGCACGGGGTGCGTGGAGCTGGGCGACATACTGGTGATGCCCTCCACCGCACGCCCAGGTCGCCGCGACTACCGCAGCGGCTTCGACAAGAAGAGCGAGGAGGCGAGTCCGGGCTACTACAAGGTTTATCTTGACGAGACGGGCGTGCAGGCCGAGCTCACCGCCACGCCGCACGTGGCGATGCACCGCTACACCTTCGGGCGGGCGGACTCGGCCGCCGTGCTGGTGGACCTGCAACACGCGCCCACGTGGAACGAGCGGCAGTACCACTCGTCGGTGACGGCGTGCGAGGTGAGCTGGGAGGACAGCCGCACGCTCTCGGGACACGTGCGGGGAAAGATGTGGGTGGACCAGGACATCTTCTTCGTCATGACTTTCTCCCGCCCCATGCGCCGCGTCGACGAGCTGCCGATGGCGGAGACCGAACGCGGGCGGCGCATGCTGGTGTCGTTTGACATGAAGCCGGGCGAAACGCTGCTGGCGAAGATTGCCGTCTCCTCGGCGACGGTGGAGGGCGCGCGCCGCAACATGGCGGACGAACTGCCGGGCTGGGACTTCGACACCACGCGTGCGGCGGCCGCCAAGCAGTGGAATGACTGGCTGGGACGCTTTGACGTAGAGGGGACGGAGGAGGAGAAAACCAACTTCTACACCTCTTTCTACCACGCCCTGATACAGCCCAACAACATCGCCGACACTGACGGAGCGTACCGCGACGCCAACGGGCACCTCACCAAGGCGGAGGGCGGCAAATTCTTCTCCACCTTCTCATGCTGGGACATCTACCGCGCCGCGTCACCGCTCTACACGCTCGCCACCCCCGAGATGGTTTCGCCCTTCGTGCGCTCGCTCGTCTCACAGGCCGAGGCGCAGGGTTTTCTGCCCATCTGGCCGGTGTGGGGTAAGGAGACCTACTGCATGGTGGGCAACCACGCCGTGAGCATAGTGGCCGAGGCCTACCACAAGGGGCTGCGCGACTATGACACCGAGCGTGCTTTCGCCGCCGTGAAGCGCACGCAGACGGTGAGCCACGGCGCGAAGTCGGACTGGGAGCTGTACAACCGCTACGGCTACTTCCCCACCGACTCGGTCAGCGCCGAGAGCGTGTCGTCAACGCTGGAGAGCGTGTACGACGACTACTGCGCCTGGGACATGGCTCGGCTGATGGGGAAGAAGGACGACGAGCGGTATTTCGCGCGGCGCAAGGAATTCTACAAAAACCTCTTCGACCCCTCCACGCGCTTTATGCGACCGCGCCGCACGGACGGCGCATGGAAGACACCATTCGACCCCGCCGGACTGGCGCACGCCGAGAGCGTGGGCGGCGACTACACGGAGGGCAACGCGTGGCAGTACACGTGGCACGTGCAGCAGGACGTGCCAGGACTGATACGCCTGATGGGCGGGGAAAAGCCGTTTGTGGCGAAGCTCGACTCTTTCTTCTCGCTGAAGCTCAACGCAACACTGAGCGACGTGACGGGACTCATCGGGCAGTACGCGCACGGCAACGAGCCGTCCCACCACGTGGCCTACCTCTACACCCTCGCGGGAAAGCCCTCGCGCACGCAGGAACTGGTGAGGGAAATAGCTGAGACGCAGTACCTGCCCACGCCCGATGGGCTGTGCGGCAACGACGACTGCGGACAAATGTCGGCGTGGTACATACTCTCAGCCATGGGCTTCTACCCCGTCAACCCCGTCTCCGGCGAGTATGTATTCGGCGCGCCGCAGCTGCCGCGCGTCTCTCTCTCGCTGCCCGGCGGAAAACGCCTCACGGTGGTGGCGGAGGGACTTGGCAAGAGCCACAAGTATGTGAGGAAAATTTACTGGAACGGCAAGCCGGTCAAAGGCGCGACGATTGACCACGCGACCCTCACGCGCGGCGGCGAATTGCGTTTCGTGATGAGCGACACACCCGTCGAGCGGAGGTAGTAACGGGCGGCGGCGCGGGCTTGCCGTTAAGTAGTGCCTGCCGCCGCGCCGTCAAAATCACATTGTCACTTTTTACGGTATTTTCCTTACAAAGCGGCAAACTGTGCCAATGGAAAGATTTAATTTACGTTCATTTAACGGCATCGGCGGGTTTTCCCGCACAAAGTCGGGGCTTTTTTCGCGCAAGTCGCCAACTTGTCGCGCCGAAGCCTAGGCATTTTGAAGGCCAAGCCGCACTTCAGTGGCACTAAACATAGGGCAAATTTTGGTAAAGTGTACACCTTCCGCCACATAAGTGCTTGAAAATCACTACCACCTAAAAGGATAGGGACACACCTCGCGGCGTGTCCCTATCTTGTGATACAAATATACTACATTTTCGGGCGAATTGCAAATGCGGCCGTACGGCCCGCAGAAAGCAGATTGCTACTTTTACGGCGTTTTTCCTTACATTTAGATTTTTCGGGACACGCCGCAGTTTTGCCCGTCTGACGCTCCCGGCACTCCGCCCTGCCCCGCCTTGCCCGCGGGCGCGGCGGAATGGCTTTACCGCCCAATCTCTTCTATCACGTCAAGCCACTTTTTCCCCATCACCTCGTAGCTGTATGCGGCGGACTTTCGCAGCACGTTCTCCCTCATCTCCGCAAGGCGAGCCTCGTCGCTTGCAAGGGAAAGCAGACTCTCGGCGTAGGCGTCGAGGTCGCCGTCGGGTGCCAGCACGCCGTTCACCCCGCTTGGCGAAAGCAGGGTGCGCACGCCAGCCGAGCAGTCAAAGGCCACCGGGACGACACCGTAGCTCTGCGCCTCCATAAGGCAGAGTCCCCAGCTTTCTATGGCACTGGTGAGGCAAAGTATCGAGGCTTTCTGGTAGTACGGACTCACGTCGGTCTGGTGACCGGCAAACTCCACGCGGGGCAGCCCTGCCGCCTGCCGCTGTAGGTTTTCGCGCTCGTCGCCGTCACCCACTATCGTAAGCGTCCACTCAGGCAGACTTCCGCACACTTTCCGCCAAATCTCAATCAGACGGTCTACACGCTTGTCGGGATAGGTAAGACGCCCCACATATATGATGCTCTTGCTTTTCTCTTTGTTGACCGCAGCGGGGACGGCGCACGAGTTCTCCAGCACTACAATCTTGCCCTCCGAGCGGTCTGACAGACCGAGCCTCTTTATGGTTTCTTTCTTGTATTCCTCACAAAGTACGGCGTAACGGTCAACGGCATTGATTATCGCGCGGTATCGCGTCTTGTACTTTCGCGCCAGTGAGCCGAACACCTTATAGCGTATGCTGTCGTAGCACAACCAGCGCAAGCCGTATTTCAAGCGCTTGCGGGAGGCGCGTTCTCTGAACCACATAAGAATAGTTGGTATCTCCCAAAGCACCTGTCCATGGTTGACACAAACACTCGGTGTACCCGCGAGGCGCACCACCATAGGGAGGCGGCGGGACATCTTCGTGAAGACAACGGCAGAAAGTTCCAGCCCCTTTATGCTTTGCGCAAGCTCTGCAGCGTACTGTCTGCTCCTCAGCCCCCGACGACGCGGCAACTCCACGACCTCAAACCCTGCCCTAAGCTCGCAAGCACCCATCTTTTCATTGTGGTAGTCGGACGCAATGACGTACACCTTGTAGCCGTTCTCGGACAGATAGCGAGCCACATCGGTCGTGACACGCTCGGCTCCGCCGCAAGGGAACTCATCCATCACAAACGCAACAGCTTTTCTGCTCTCACTCATTATTCTCTCACTCATTGTAAGGGTTGCTTTTCTTTTCCTGATACATACGCCGCCACCGCCGCCACGGCATCCCAATGACGCACGGAGAACTTCCGGGCGAACAGCGCGCCGCTGCCGAGCAGTGCGGGGACATCACCGCCCTGCCACACGTAGGGCTTCGGCCCCTCACGGTGCCAGTCCACCATGCGCAGCGAGCTCTCGCACTCCGTACCGCCCCGCCTGTAAAGTTTTTCCCTAAAAGGCGAAGCCCACAGCACGCTCTGCAAGAATATCTCGTCGGGGCACAACGTGTGGCGGAAGCGGCGCAGCACGTCGCCCTCGCGCGAGAGGAGGTAACCGCAAAAGGCGTGCGTGACACTCACCCAGTTGCCACCCTTGCGGAAGTCCCATCCCCGCGCCCCGCGCCGCACACGCAACACTTTCTGCAAGGCAAGGAGAAGGTTGTTGACCGGCGCGAGAAGCGAATGGCGCAACGTGCCCTTGCGCTGCGCCCGCGTGAAGAAATGGTAACGCCCAACCTTGCGGCGCACATCGCGCGCGGCGGCCTCATCGTCCCAGTACGACACAAACTCGCACCCCGCATGCTCGCGGAAGAAGCGGTGCAGCGCGTCCATCGTACAAAGCGGGAGGTCGACACCGGAAAGCAGGTGGTAGTAAAGGTAAGGTCCCGCCGCATAAGCCTCGCGAAAGAGTCGGAACTCCGCCTGCACCTGGCTAATGTCGCCCCAAAACACCTTGGGCGGGTCGTCAAGCAGACGGAAGCCGCCGCGCCCCTGCCGCCATTGCGCAAACTCGCGGCGCATCTTCTCCGAGCGCGCGTCCAAAAGAAGGAAGACGTCGTTGCGCGGGTCGTCAAGCAGGCGCAACAGCACGCGCAGCACGCGGGGCTCGTTGTGGGCGATGATAAGGAAAGCGTGTTTTTCCATTTGGTTACGGACGACATTCCGCAAGGCGGATGCCCGCAAAATTAGGGAAATTTCACCGATTCGACCCGCCGCCCCGCAGCTTTTCGCCGCCACAGGAGGCGGCAGACAAGGCTAAGGCATTTTTTCTTAACTTTGTAAGCTGTAAGCGAAGTGCCACGCGGACGGCGTGCACGGAAAGGCAATGAAGTTTGGCGATGTAATAGGGCAGGAGGCGGTGAAGCGACAGCTGATGCGCATGGTCTCCGGTGGGCACGTACCCCACGCGCTGCTGTTTTGCGGCGCGGAGGGAAGCGGCAAGCTACCCATGGCCGCCGCACTCGCCACGCGGCTGCTCTGCACAAGTCCCACGGACAAGGGCGAGCCCTGCGGCGCGTGCCACGGTTGCCGCATGGCGGAAGCGCTGGGACACCCCGACCTGTACTACATCTACCCCGTCGTGAAACCGGCAGGGCAAAGCGCCGCCGCCACCAGCGCGCAGTACGCCGGCGAGTGGCGGGCACAGATGCGCGAGACACCTTACTTCACCCTCCAGCAGTGGCTCAGGCGCATCGGAGTGGAAAACCAGCAGGCACTCATCGCCGTGGCGGAAACCAACGAGATAATCACGCGACTGGCCACCGTCAGCAACCAGGGCGGCTACCGAGTGCTTGTGATTTGGCAGGCCGAGCTGATGAACGAGGAGGCGGCAAACAAGCTGCTCAAAATTTTGGAGGAACCGCCCGCGCGGACGGTGTTCGTCCTCACCACCTCACACCCCGAACGGATGCTCGAGACCATACGCAGCCGCACGCAGCGCATCGACTTCCCGCCGCTGGAAGAGAACGCCGTCGCCGCCGCACTGCGCGACGGGTGCGGCTTGCAGGAGGAGGACGCGCGCCTTGTGGCGCACGCCGCCGGCGGCAGCTTCACAAAGGCTCTCGCGCAGGTGACCTCGGACGCGGAGCAGGAGCAGAACTTTGACATGTTCGTGCTGTTGATGCGCCTTTGCTACATGCGCAAGGTGAAGGACTTGCAGGAGTGGGCGCAGCAGATGGCGGGCTGGGGGCGCGAGAGGCAGAAGGGGTTCCTCGAGTACGCCCAGCGCATGGTGCGCGAAAATTTCGTGTACAACTTCCGCCTCCCCGAGCTCAACTACATGTCGCGCAAGGAGGCGGACTTCGCCGTGCGCTTCGCCCGTTTCATCAACGAGCGCAACGTGATTGGCATTTCGGAGGAAATCTCCGCCGCGCAGCGCGACATCGCGCAGAACGTGAACGCCCGTATGGTGTTCTTTGACTTCGCGCTCAAAATGATTGTGCTGCTCATACAGTAAAGAGACTCTCTACAAAATGGAAGACAACGACAAAATATACGCCGCCGTAGCCGACAACGGCGGAAACGGTAACGCCGCGAGCAACCCCGCTGCGCAGTGCGGAGAGGGTGCGTGCGGCGAGGAAAGGTGTGCCGGAAACGCGTGCGCCAGCTGCACGTGCGGCTGGGGCGACGCGTCCTTGCGCGGACTGGCAGCCACGGGCTGCGGGCGCAGCGACCACCAGCTCAACACCTACGACTACCTTGCCGACGTGCCGGGCAACACCGGCGTGACGGACTTTGTCGAAGTGCAGTTCAAAAACACGCGCAAGGGTTTCTACCGCAACGACAACCGCCTCGACCTCGTGAAAGGCGACACCGTGGCGGTAGAGGCGCAGCCGGGGCACGACATCGGCGTGGTGACGCTCACGGGAAAACTCGTGCTGCTGCAGATGCAGAAAGCCAACCTGCGCCCGGGAACGGAGATTAAGCGCGTCTACCGCAAGGCACGCCCCGCAGACCTGGAGAAGTACGAGGAGGCGAAGAGCCGCGAGCACGACACTATGATACGCTCGCGCCAAATAGCCAAGGATCTCGCCCTGCAGATGAAGATAGGCGATGTGGAGTACCAGGGCGACGGCAACAAGGCGATATTCTACTACATAGCCGACCAGCGCGTCGACTTCCGCAAGCTCATCAAGGTGCTGGCGGAAAACTTCCACGTGCGCATAGAGATGAAGCAGATAGGCGCGCGGCAGGAGGCGGGGCGCATCGGCGGCATCGGCCCCTGCGGCCGCGAGCTGTGCTGCGCCACGTGGATGAAGAACTTCAGCAGCGTGAGCACGGCGGCGGCGCGTTTCCAGGACATCACGCCCAACCCGCAGAAGCTCGCCGGGCAGTGCGCCAAGCTGAAATGCTGCCTCAACTATGAAGTGGACACCTACATGGAGGCGGCACGCCGCCTGCCCGACCGCCACACGCAGCTTGAGACTGCGGACGGGACATACCACTACTTCAAGGCCGACACGCTCTCGGGTCTGGTGACATACAGCACCGACCGCCGCCTCGCCGCCAACATCGTCACCATCACAGCCGAACGCGCGGCGGAGGTAATCACCCTCAATGCCGCCGGCGAGAAGCCCCTGCGCCTTGACACGGAGGAGGCGGAGCCGGCGCACCGCCACGTCGACCTTGCCGAGCAGGACGACCTCACGCGCTTCGACAAATCGCGCCGCCGCGCCACGCGCCGCGAGGGCGAACGCCGCCGGAGCGGGGACAACGCCCGTCCGCGCGGCAACGCCACCCACGACCGGCAGGGCGAACAGAAGCGGCAGCAGGGGAGCGAGCGCGGCGAACGTCCCGAACGTCCCGAGCGTGCAGAACGCCGCCCCCGCACGCAGCAGGGAAGAACCGACGGAACACGCCCGGCAGGCCCGCGCGGCGGGAAACCGCGCTCCGCAAGAGGAGGCAACCCCGCCGGAGGGGAGAACCCCGCAACGGGACAGGAGGGCAAAGCCCCATCCGCAGAATGACACGCGTCCCCAATTTCTTTCCGAAGACAATGTCACTGAATCCACGCAAGCGCGGCGGCACGTCGCAGTACACGGCACTCACCGCCGCCTTGCTACTGCTCACGCTTGCCACATTCTGCGCCTGCGTCCGCCGCAGCACGATGTACGAGTACCGCCCCACCCCCGTAGAGGGCTGGGAGCAGAGCGACACACTGCGCTTCCACGCCGACACCGTGCGGCGTGGCGGCGTGTACGCGCTGACGCTCGGCGTGCGCAGCTCGCGGGCCGTGCCCTACCCTTTCCAAACGCTGTGGCTGGTGGTGAAACAGCAGTGGCACAACCCCGACTACCGCCGCACGGACACGGTGGAGTGCCGTCTCGCGCTGCCCAACGGCGACGACCCGGGACACGGTGTGACCGTGGGACAGTACGTCTGCCCCGTCACCACGCTGCAGGTGCGGGAGGGCGCGTCAGCCGACTTCACCGTCACGCACTTCATGCGCCGCGAGCTTCTGCCCGGCATCACGGACGTGGGGCTGCGGCTTAGACGCGTGGACAAGTGAAAGGCGGACATCCCAACGCGCCCCACACCTGAAAGCAGGCACGCCCGCACGCAGGAATCTTTCTTGATTGTACCTACCCAACCCCACCGCACTTGAAAAACTACATCGCCGCCCTCCGTTTCCCGCTCGCCGTCTGCGTGGTAATGATACACGCCTACACCACGGAATGGCAAACCGCCACAGCCGGCGGCGGACACACCGTCCTCGGGCTTGTGGCTACGCTGCTCTCACACGTGCTGCCGTCTTTCGCCGTCCCCCTCTTCTTCGCCATATCGGGTTACCTCTTCTTCCTCAACGCGCGTGATTTCTCCCTGCACACCTACAGCAAGAAGCTTTCACGGCGCGTGCGCACACTGCTTGTGCCCTATGTCGTGTGGACTGCGGTGGCACTGCTGCTCTACGCCCTGCGCGACATGCACGGCCTGCCTTCGCTGCACCGCGTCACGGCGGCGCTTTCGGCAAGCTGGGCGCACCACGGCGGCTTCGACTCCCTTTGGGGCTGCACACCGATGGGGAAGGGCTTCCGCCACATACTCGGCTTTTGGGTACACGCCACCACGGGACCGGCACTGCAGCCGCTGTGGTTTGTGCGCGACCTCATGGTGGTGGCGCTGCTCACGCCCGTCGTTTACCGCCTCCTGCGCCATTTCGGCTTTTGGGGGCTTCTCGTGCCCGCGCTGCTGCACTACGGGCACCTCTGGCCCAACCTCGGCGGCATCAGTGCAGAGGGACTGTGGTTTTTCTCCCTCGGCGCGTGGATGTCCATACGACAGATTGACCCCGTCGCAGCCACGCGTCGCCTCCTGCAGCCCGCCGTGCTGCTTTCCGTCCCCGCCGCCGTGTGCCTCCTTGCCTTCGGCAACGGTCCCTTCCACGGCGCGGTACAGGCGCTATACCACTACGCCGCCATGACACTCGCCGTACAGGCGACCGCCGGCTGGTGCAGGACGCGCAAGCCGTCGCAGTGGCTGTCGGAGAGCGCGTTCTTCGTCTACGCGGCGCACATCATCGTACTGTCGCCCGTGGCGCACTACGCCCGCGCCCTCACGCTGCACGCGCCGTGGCACTGGCAGCTGGCGGGCTATCTCGCCGCACCCGCCGCCGCGCTTACCGTGTGCCTCCTCGCCTACCACTTCCTCAGCAACACCTCCCACTTCTGGCCGCTCGGCGTGAAGGAAAGGGAATGAGACGGCATAACGCCGTACATGCAGTAACGCCGGACCGCCGACACGCCCCAAACAACGACACTCCCGCCCCGCGCACACAGCGCGGGGCGGGAGTGTCGTTTATGCACGCGGTAACGACAGCGGGAGAGTGGGTCAGAACTCCATGGAGTAGGTCACGCCGCGCCGCTGCATATCGCGCAGCACAGGGCGCAGACGGGTGACGAAACTCTCCCACGAGCGGTTTTTCGCCTCGCTCCACCCCGCCTCAGCCAGCGCGAGGGCGCGGGGGTAAGCCTGGTAGAAGATGCGCTCGGGCGAATTGATGCTCTCGCTCCACAACGTGCCCGCCACGCCGAAGAGGTTGTTCTTCTCAAAGCTCCCGTCCATACCCCACGCCGGGTCGAGCGAGTAAGTCTGCCGCAGCGAGGTGACGGGCATGCCCCAGTTCACCTCCGGCATGTCGCCGCCCGCCATGGGATAGTCGAGGTAGCAGTGCTCGCCGGGGCAGAGCATAATCTTCGCGTTGTTGGCCACGGCGGCGTCGAGCGCGGTCTTCGTCAGTCCGTGCCGCCACGCGAAAGTCACGCAGCCGGGCTGGATATTCTTGAAGTCGGTCTCATACCAAAACATCGGCGTCTTGCCGTACTTCGTCTGCAAGGTGTCGATGACACGGTTGAACATATACTCCTGCAAGCGCCAGTTTTCCGAGCGGTCGGTGGTGGTGACACCCAGCCGCTTCTTAAGCTCCTTGTCCTTTTCACAGTCCGTCCAGCACCCGAGGGCGGGCTGCCCCGCCTCGTCGCCGCCGAGATGCACATACTTGCAGGGGAAGACATCCGCCAGCTCGCGGAAGACGTTGCCAAGAAACTCGTAAGTGAACTCACTGCCCGGGCAGAGCAGTTCGTTGGAAACGCCGCAGGTGGTGCGGATGGGCACCTTCTTCGCGCCACAGGTAAGCTCAGGGTAAGCATGTACGGCGGCAACCTCGTGTCCCGGCATTTCTATCTCCGGCACCACCATGACATGGTATTTGGCGCAGTAGCTCACGAAGTCCCTCATCTCCTCCTGCGTGTAGAACCCCGAGATGGGCATCTGCATATCGTCCATCCCCGTACGCGAGGAGGACAGCTCCGTAAGGCGCGGATACTTCTTTATCTCTATGCGCCAGGCCTGGTCGTCAACAAGGTGCAGGTGTATGGCGTTGTACTTGTATCGCGCCATTTCGGGGACAAACGCCTTGAGCTCGTCAAGCGGGACGAAGATGCGTGCCGGGTCCACCATCAGCTCGCGCACGTGTGTGCGGGGCTTGTCGGTGACGGTGAGCTGCGGTAGCGCGTCGCAGCAGCTTTCGCCGTCACTGCCGCGCAGCAGCTGGTCCAGCGTCATCAGTCCGTAAAACACGCCCGCCGACGCGCCGCCCTTCACCGTCACCCCGCCGTCCGTCACGCAGAGCGTGTAAGCCTCCGGGTCGGGGAGCGAGGCGTCAAGGGCGAGGGTGAGGCGCACGGCAGCGTCCGCCTTTTTCCCCTTCTTGGCGGAAAGGCAGTCGCCAAGGCGCGTGCGGAGCATCTCCTCCGCCCTCTCGCACTCGTTTGCCAGTCCGTCGACCGCCGACACCTCCCAAGCGTGCCTTACTTCAAGAGGCTCGGCGCCGGTGTCCACCGAAAGCGACGAAGGAACCGGTATAAGGCAGTCCGCCGGGCGGCACACCTCATAGCCGCTGCGGGTGTCGTCGGAGAAGAAACGCCGCCATCCCTCAGCGTGGCGGTACGCCCATTCCGCGCCGCGCGGCACGACAAGCTTGCAGCCCTTGCGGCCAATCCCCTCAAAGGTGGAGGCGGAAGCCTTTGGCGGCACGCGCGAGTTGACCGTCAGGCGCTTCAGCCCCGCAAGGCGGGCAAAAGCAAAGTCGCCCAGCACGGGCGCGCCGTTGAGTGTGACCTCCTCCAACGCGGTGCAGCCAAGGAAAGCGCCGTCTCCCACGCGCTCCACGCTGGCGGGCAGCTCCACTTTGCGCAGGGCGGTGCAGGCGTAAAACGCCTGAGTGCCCACGGAAAGCACATTGGGCGGGAATACCACGCTTTCAAGGCGGTGGCGCGAGTGGAAAGCGTTTTTGGGAATTTCGCGGCAGTCCGCGCCGGAGAGGTCGGCGCTGCGCAGCTGCCAGCACAGGTCGCGCATCTGGCGGAAGTCCGAGTTGCCGGCGGTGGAAAGGCTGCCGGTGAGCCGCAGCGCGGTGGCGGCGGCTTTCTGTCCGGCTGTGAGGTCGTCCATGCGCCCGGCAGTGAAAGCGGAGGTGTCCTGTGCCGCCACGGGGCGCGGCGAGCCAGCGCACAACAGCGCTAACGCGGCGGCCGTGAAAACTCTTTTCATGCGTATGTGGTTGTATATATATATATAAGGTGTGGCACGCCATCCCATTCAGTCCAATGCGGCGCGAGCGCGGGCCAGTTGCAGGAGACGGGCGGGACGTGCTTTGTCGTCGGCCGACTTCCACATTCCGCGCGTGCGTTTCTCCTCACGCTCAAGCTGCATGCGGCGCGCCGCCGCCTCGCGCGCTATCGGGTCGTCGCCGTCAAGGGCGGCGAGGGGGTCGTACCCGGGCGCGGAACGCAGCGCGACACTGCGCTCTACGCGCCGTTTCATCTCATGCCTGCGCTGGCGGACGAAAGGCTCGGCGGCCTTCTCCCGCAAGTTGTCGCAGTAATCCTGTGAAGAGGCGGCGGTGCGGCGGCACGCCCTGCGCACTCGGTACGCCACATACAGCAGCAGGACGAAAGCTATCATCGCCACGGCTTCCCCGCCGGACATCGGTCCGAAAAACAAAAGGCTCATAAGCGGTAAAGTTTTTTGAGTGTGCTGCCGTCACGCCGGCGCAAATGCGGGCGTCGGCGGCGCAAAAGCCGGCACAACAGCCGGCGTGCCGGTTTCAGAAACGCAAGACGCGCGTGCCGTCGGACTCTTCCTCCACCTCCACGCGCACGGCATCGCCGGGGAGCAAGTCCTCCACCAGTTCAGGCCACTCTATGAGGCACACCGCGCCCGAGTAAAAGTAGTCTTCGTACCCCATGTCGTACACCTCCTCCACCTTGGCTATGCGGTAGAAGTCGAAGTGGTAGACCAGCTCGCCGGAGGGCTCGGCGCGGTACTCGTTGACAATGCTGAACGTGGGCGAGTTGACCACATCCACCACGCCGAGCGCCTCGCAGAGTGCCTTGATGAAAGTGGTTTTCCCCGCGCCCATCTTGCCGTAAAAAGCGAAGACGGTGGAGTCGCCCATCGCGCCGACAAAGGCGCGGGCGGCGGCGGGCAGGACCTCGAGTGAGTCGATTTTTATTTCCATTGCTCTGTGTACTTTCCTTGTAGGATGTTTCGCACGGCACGCGGCTGCCGCCGCCCGCCTGTCTGTACCGCGAAGTTAAGCAAAAAGCGAGGGAAAACGTTCTTTCCGTTGGAAAGTGCGTTTTCCCGCCATGGCTAAGTGCAAGCTTTGGCTTGCACTTTGCCCATTTGGCTTGCTGAAAACGTTCTTTCCGTTGGAAAGTGCGTTTTCCCGCCATGGCAAAGTGCAAGCTTTGGCTTGCCCTTTGCTCATTTGGCTTGCTGAAAACGTTACCTTTGCGGCATGAAAGACGAAAAGCACGACAGCGGCTGCGGCAGCCGCAACGAAAACATATACCCTGTCTTCGACCGCATGCTGGGACGCGCCGACAAGGAGAGCCTCCTCGGGCAGCACGGCGTGATGTTGTGGTTCACGGGCCTGAGCGGCTCGGGAAAAAGTACGGTGGCCATCGCCCTCGAACGCGAACTGCAGCGGCGCGGCCTGCTGTGCCGCATACTTGACGGCGACAACATACGCACGGGCATCAACTCCGACCTCGGCTTCTCGCCCGCCGACCGGCGCGAAAACATACGGCGCATAGCCGAGGTGGGGAAACTCTTCGTCGACACGGGCGTCATTACCATCGCGGCTTTCGTGAGCCCCACCGAGGAGCTTCGCCGGCTGGCCGCCGGGGTGATTGGCGCGGACGACTTCAAGGAGATATACGTCTCCACCCCGCTTGAGGAGTGCGAGCGGCGCGACGTGAAAGGGCTCTACGCCCGCGCGCGGCGCGGTGAGGTGAAGGACTTCACCGGCATTTCCGCGCCTTTCGAGGCACCCGCCCACCCCGCCCTCGCGCTCGACACCTCAAAGCTGAGCGTGGAGGAGAGCGTGGCACGCCTGCTCGCGCTACTCGGCGTCTGACGCCTCCACGACATGGGGCGCGGGCGGCGGCATGCCCCGCGAGTCCCTCCAACACTTTGCCAACCCTGCGGCGGCGTGTCCCCCACGGACACGCCGCTTTTGTCATTTTGTCACTTTTCACCCCAAAAAGCTGACAAGCGAGGGAACAGCAAACGGCCGTTTTTTAACAAAGTTTAGTACGTCAGGGGCTCAAGGCGGACTTTCACCAGGCAAGCCGCCGACCTGTAGCGCCGATGCCGTGGAACTTTGAAGGCCAAGCCGCACTTCAGTGACGGGATACCGCGGTACTTTGTGGGCCAAGTGCAG
>CAVGTC010000021.1:0-24641 GCA_963632255.1 Lachnospiraceae bacterium
TAACTAGCGGTACCGCAACAGCGAAATGAACGGTACCGGAGCAGCGAAATAATCAACTTACAAGTTAACGATGAGAGAGGCCTAGAATAGATAGCCTCTGATGATGAATTTGTTATGACGAGAACCTATGGGAATTATACAGCGATTGCTGGGCGCTTTTTGTGTTCGTGTGCATATATGAATACAGTAACGGGCCGTCCTTCCTATCTGTTGTTTGATCCAGAGGATCTTTTCATCGAAGGGACGAAATGAGTATGAATAGGTGTTGTTACTTTATTGATGTAGGGAGTACATTTAATTTTGGGCGGCACAGTGGGCAATTGCTTTGTGATGTTATAGCGGATGATCCCACTTATTTGTTATGGTGTGTCGCTAACATCCGCAATTTAGGGATGAGTCCAGAGTGTTATAAACAGATAAAAATGCTATTCCCGGGCTACCCTATATGTGAAGATGTTGTATGTAATTATTGCCACTGTTCGGGATAAGATATTGCCGATTACGGGTGGAGTTTCGTTTTTGCTTTAAAGCACACATCTCTGCCACCCGTGTTCCTGCAATAGCCGGATCGAGATAACAGATAAACAATTATTGCTGTCCGGTAAAACTGAGTGACGGATGTGCGGCACTGCAAAGGAAAACTGATTGCCCTAAGCTGGGTGTGAGTGCCTTTTGCCTGCGCGTCTGGCTGGACAAGGCGCAGATAAGGCAGCGTCCCCGCTGCGGAGGGTTTCCGCTGCAGGGACGCTGTGCTTTTTGTTATTCGCCCGCCCGCTTCAGATGCAGTTCAATAAGAGCGGGGCTGCTGGCATCGTGCGGGGGCACTCGGATTATTTCTCAGCCTTTGTATACGGTAATCGTTACTCTGTCTTGCTTTCCTCGTCCTTGTAACGGTCGAGACCGGAGCGGAGGTATTTCACAAACTTATCCACATCCTCATCGTAGGAGTAGGACGGGGCGATGGGCTTGCCCTCGTTGTCGAGAAGCACGTAGAACGGCTGCGCGTTTGCGCCGAATTTCGACCGCTGCAGGTAGCTCCACTTGTCGCCCACGGTGCGCAGTACGGTGGTCTGCCCGTTCTCCTCCACCTCTACACGTTGCGGCAGCGGTGTCTTCTCGTCCACATAGAGCGAGATAAGCACATAGTCCTTTGTCAGCAGGTCGCGCACCTTGGCGTCGTGCCACACCGCGAGCTCCATCTTGCGGCAGTTGACGCAACCGTGTCCGGTGAAGTCTATCATCACAGGTTTGCCCGTCTGCCGCGCGTAAGCCATTCCCGCCTCGTAGTCGCGGAACTTCGCCTCAATCTTCACTGGGTCGAGGTTGAAGTCCTGCGTCGACATGGGCGGCGCGAAGGCACTCACAGCCTTGACCGGCGCGCCCCACAGCCCCGGCACCATATATACGGCGAAAGACAGCGAGCAGAGCGCGAGGAAGATGCGCGGCACAGAGGTGCGTCCGCCCTCGCCTGTGTCGTGCGGAAATTTCAGTCCGCCCAGCAGGTACACGCCCAGCAGGGCGAATATCACTATCCAGAGGGCGAGGAAAGTCTCGCGGTCAAGCAGTTGCCAGCCGTAGGCAAGGTCGGCCACGGAAAGAAACTTCAGCGCGAAGGCAAGCTCAAGGAAACCCAGTGTCACCTTCACCGCGTTGAGCCAGCCGCCGCTCTTCGGCGCGCTTTTCAGCCATGCGGGGAAAAGTGCGAAGAGCGTGAAGGGCAGCGCAAGCGCCACGGCGAAGCCCAGCATGCCGATGGTGGGGGCGAGTGCCGAGCCGCCCGACGTGCTTACCTCCACGAGCAGGAAGCCGATGATGGGCCCCGTGCATGAGAAGCTCACAAGCGAGAGCGTGAAAGCCATGAGGAAGATGCTCAGCAGTCCTGTAGTCTTCTCCGCTTTTCCGTCCACAGCCGCGCTCCACGAGGACGGCAGCGTGATTTCGAAGCCGCCGAAGAAACTCGCGGCGAAAACCACCAGCATCAGGAAGAAGAGGATGTTGAAGACAGCGTTGGTGGAAAGGTCGTTCAGTGCGTTTGCGCCGAAGATGGAGGTTATCACCAGTCCGAGAGTCACGTATATCACCACGATGGACACGCCGTAGGTGACGGCATCGCGCACGCCCTTCCGGCGGTCGCCGCCGCGTTTGAGGAAGAAGCTTACCGTCATGGGGATGACTGGCCACACGCAGGGCGTGAAGAGAGCCACGAGTCCGCCGAGGAAACCAAGGAAGAAGATGGCGTACCACGCTTTCCCTGCCACGCCGCCGCCCTCTCCGCCGAAGCTTTGCAGCTCTTTCACGACGGGAGTCCACAATGCCTTTATCGCCGCGCTGTCAGCGGGCTGCACGGCGGCGGAAACTTCGACTTCCGTTTCCGCGCTGTCGATGGCTGCCTCCTGATCGGGTGTGGCTGCGGTTTCATCTGCGGGGGCGGCAGACTCCTCCTTCTCCGCCGCAGGTGCGGCAGCCGGTCCGTCCGCGCCGGCATACTTGCACTGCACGCTGGTGGGCGGCAGACAGTTTTCGTCGTTGCACGCGCCGTATTTCAGGTAACCCTCCACCTCGTAGTCTTTGGCGGTGAGCTCCACGCGCTGCGTGAATGTGGCGTGCCCCTCAAAGAAAGTCACCGGCATCTCGAAGATGAGGTCCTGTGTGGTCTTTGCGCCGGGGCCGGCTTTCAGCGAGCCTTTCAGTTTCGCCCCCTTAATATTGTCCACGCCGAAAGTGGCGGGGGTGGGACCGCCCTCGCCAATGTTGGTGGAGTAGATGTGCCAGCCGGGTTGCGCCGTCCCCGTGAAGACAATGTCCACGGTGGTGGGGTTGACCCGCTTGTACTGCACTTTGAAGTCTACTTGCGCCAGCGCGGCCGAGAAAGCCGCCGCCATCAGCAGGAGGAGGGTGGGTATGCGTCTTGACATGCCAGAGAGTGTGTGTCGGTTTTTCTTGTTTGCGGGTGGTTGGCGCGTCTCACTTGTTCAATTTCCAGGACGCGCCGTCCTTGGTGTCCTTCACCTCAAAGCCGTAGGAAGCCAGCTCGTCGCGTATCTGGTCGCTCGTCGCCCAGTCTTTGGCGGCTTTCGCCTTGGCACGCAGCTGCAGCAGCAGGTCGACGGCGTGTCCGTAGGCCTCCTCTCGCCCGGCGTTCCCGCCCGCGCCCTCGCTCACAAGCCCCAGGATGTCAAATACAAAGGTGTGGAATACACCCCGCAGGCGTTCCAGACCCGCCGGCGTGGCGGTAATCTTTTTGCCGGCAAGCTGGTTGACCGTGCGCGCCGCGTCGAAGAGATGGCTGATGACGATGGGCGAGTTGAAGTCGTCGTCCATGGCCTCGTAGCACTTGTTTTCCAGCTCCACCGCGAAGTCCTCCGTCAGCGTGCCGCCCTCCGTCGGCTCGATACGGTCGAGCTGCGCGGTGGCGTCCATCAGACGGTCGAAGCCCTTCTTAGAGGCCTGCAAAGCCTCGTTGGAGAAGTCCACCGTGCTGCGGTAGTGCGCCTGCAGTATGAAGAAGCGGATGGTCATGGGCGAGTAGGGCTGCACGAGGAGCGGGTGCGAGCCGGTGAAAAACTGGTCGAGCGTGATGAAGTTGTTGTAGCTCTTCCCCATCTTCTTGCCCGCGATGGTTATCATGTTGTTGTGCATCCAGTACTTCACCATCTGGTCGCCCTGCGATGCCACGGCCTGCGCTATCTCGCACTCGTGGTGGGGGAATACAAGGTCCATGCCGCCGCCGTGTATGTCGAAATGGTCGCCAAGGTACTTGCGCCCCATTGCCGTGCACTCGCAGTGCCAGCCGGGGAAGCCCTCGCTCCACGGCGATGGCCAGCGCATGATGTGCTCGGGCTGTGCCTTCTTCCAGAGGGCGAAGTCCACCTGGTGACGTTTCTCCCCCACGCCGTCAAGCTCGCGGCTTGCGTCGCGCACGTCGTCAAGGTTGCGCCCCGAAAGCACGCCGTAACGGTGCTTCTCGTTGTATTTCACCACGTCAAAGTACACCGAGCCGTTCGACTCGTAGGCGTATCCGTTGTCCATGATGCGCTTTACCAGTTCCTCCTGCTCGATGATGTGGCCCGTGGCGTGCGGCTCTATGCTTGGCGGCAGCACGTTGAGGCGTGCCATGGCGGCGTTGAAGCGGTTGGTGTAGTACTGCGCCACCTCCATGGGCTCCAGCTGCTCGAGGCGCGCTTTCTTGGCAATCTTGTCCTCGCCCTCGTCGGCGTCGTGTTCAAGGTGCCCCACGTCGGTGATGTTGCGTACGTAGCGCACCTTGTAGCCAAGGTGCTTAAGGTAGCGGAATACGAGGTCGAAGGTGATGGCGGGGCGGGCGTGTCCCAGGTGCGCGTCACCGTACACCGTGGGACCGCAGACATACATGCCCACGCGCCCCTCGTGTATGGGAGTGAAGAGTTCCTTGTTGCGCGAAAGCGTGTTGTAGAGGAAAAGGTGGTGCTTCATTTGTTGTATGGTAGCTTTTCCGTTGTTCTGTTTGTGTGTTGTCTATGGTGTCGCGTTGCCCGGGTGCGTTACTTGGCCGCACGCGGCGGGGCGGTGTCAGCCCACCACGCTTCCCGGTGCCACCTCGCGTTGGGGCGAGACGACGGAGAGCGAGCCGTCAAAGTTTACGGCGGAGAGAATCATGCCCTGGCTTTCCACGCCGCTTATGACGCGCGGGGCGAGGTTTGCCACGAAGCACACCTGCCGCCCCACGAGTTCCTCGGGGGCGTAGTGCTGCGCTATGCCGCTCACGATGGTGCGGCTTTCCATGCCGTCGGCTATCTCAAACTTCAGCAGCTTCTTGCTCTTCTTCACTTTCTCGCAGGCAGTCACCGTGCCCACGCGTATGTCCAGTTTCTCAAAGTCCTCAAAGGGCACGGCGGGCTTCACCGGTTCCGCCTTGAAATTTGCCGCCTCGTTGGCTTTCTTCGTGTCAAGCAGCTTCTGCACCTGCGCCTCCACCACGCTGTCCTCTATCTTTTCGAAGAGCAGCGCGGGCTTGCCAAGCTGGTGCCCGGAGGGCAGCAGGTCGGTGGCTCCGAGGCGGTCCCACTCCACCTCCTCCACGCCAAGCATCCCGCGCAGCTTTTGCGAGGAGAACGGGAGGAAAGGCTCGAAAGCCACGGCGAGGTTGGCCACAAGCTGGAGGGAGAGGTAAAGTACGGTCTTCACGCGTGCGGGATCGGTCTTCACCACCTTCCACGGCTCGGAGTCGGCGAGGTACTTGTTGCCTATGCGCGCGAGGTTCATCGCCTCCTTCTGCGCGTCGCGGAAGCGGAAAGCCTCAAGCAGGCGCTCCACCTCCGCCTTCACGCCCTTGAACTCCTCAATGGTGTCGAGGTCGTACTGCGTGAGAGCCTCCGGCGCGGGCACCACGCCGTCGTAGTATTTCTGCGTGAGCTGCAGGGCGCGGTTGACGAAGTTGCCGTACACGGCCACAAGCTCGTTGTTGTTGCGGGCCTGGAAGTCCTTCCAGGTAAAGTTGTTGTCCTTAGTCTCCGGCGCGTTGGCGGTGAGCACGTAGCGCAGCACGTCCTGCTTGCCGGGGAAGTCCGTCAGATACTCGTCAAGCCACACCGCCCAGTTGCGCGAGGTGGAAATCTTGTCGTCCTCCAGGTTAAGAAACTCGTTGGCCGGCACGTTGTCGGGCAGGATGTACGAGCCCTCGGCATGCAGCATGGCGGGGAAGACGATGCAGTGGAAGACGATGTTGTCCTTGCCTATGAAATGCACGAGGCGCGTGTCGTCGCTCTTCCACCACTTCTCCCACGAGTCGGGCAGAAGCTCCTTTGTGTTGGATATGTAGCCTATGGGCGCGTCAAACCACACGTACAGCACTTTGCCGTCCGCGCCCTCCACGGGGACGGGTATGCCCCATTCAAGGTCGCGGCTCACGGCGCGTGGCTTCAGCCCCATGTCAAACCAGCTCTTGCACTGCCCCGTCACGTTGGCGCGCCAGTCCTTGTGCTCCTGCGTAATCCACGGCTCGAGCCACTGCTGGTGCTTGTCGAGCGGCAGATACCAGTGCTTTGTCCGGCGCAGCACGGGCTTTGAGCCGCTGACGGTTGAGCGCGGGTTGATGAGTTCGGTGGGCGAGAGCGCGGTGCCGCACTTCTCGCACTGGTCGCCGTACGCGCCCTCGGCGTGGCAGTGGGGGCATTCGCCCGTTATGTAGCGGTCGGCAAGGAAGGTGCCTGCCTCCTCGTCATAGTACTGTTCGCTTTCCTGCTCGACAAACTCGCCCTTGTCGTACAGCTTGCGGAAGAAGTCGGAGGCCGTCTTGCGGTGGGTCTCCGATGTGGTGCGGCCAAAGAAGTCAAAGGAAATGCCGAATCCCTCAAACGACTCCTTTATCACCTTGTTGTAGCGGTCCACCACCTCCTGCGGCGTGCAGCCCTCTTTGCGGGCGCGTATGGTGACGGGTACGCCGTGCTCGTCCGAGCCGCAAATGAAGAGCACCTCGCGCTTCTTGAGGCGCAGGTAGCGCACGTATATGTCGGCCGGCACGTACACCCCGGCCAGGTGGCCTATGTGTACGCCGCCGTTGGCGTAAGGCAGGGCTGCCGTGACGAGTGTTCGGTTGAACTTCTTTTCCATCTATATAGTGTATTGTGTGTTTCCTTTGTTTCTCTTTTCTTCCCGCTCGCTTTTCCGGGACTTGTCCCGCGTCTGCGCGTGGCGGAAAGGCTTGCAATGTGCAAAATTACGGATTAATGCGGAAAGGCGCGTTATCGGCGGGGAATCGCGCCGTGAAAACGGGCGCAGGCGCGAAAACCCTCCGCAGCAACCCTCCCCTGTGCGGCGTGTCGCTGTTTCGCGCGGGCTTCCCCGTCCGTGCCTTGCGCCGCAAGCGCGGAAAAGCCTATCTTTGCAGTGCCGACGGTCCGGGGGACGGGAGGGCATCAAGCCATTCCGTCGCCCCTGTTAAAAGGGAAACAGGTGAGAGACCTGTACAGTCCCGCTGCTGTGTGTCGCATTTTAGCCGGTTCAGCGCAGCCACTGCCCCGCCGGTGCGTACGGGTAAGTCCGCACGCGCCGCGAGAAGGGGCGGGAAGGCAAACCGCGCCGCGATAAGTCAGAAGACCTGCCGTCATGGCTGCGCCGCAAAGAGCGGCGGCGCGCGTGCCCGGAAAGCCCCGAGAGAGGGCAGGAGGCCGCGAAGCGGGAAAACCGCGTCCGCTTGGGAACCCCGTCTTACCACGTTTCCGCGCCCGGCCGGACGCGCAAAGGGCAGCGCCGCCCCTTGCGTCGGCCGCGGGACAAGCTTCCGCAAGAAAAGGGATTTTTGCCGAAACAACAGCTGACAAGCCGCAACGCGGCGTGCCGGCCGCGTGCCGTGTGGATATGCGGCGTGTGGCTGATGTGCCTGTCCCCCGCCTCCGCGCAGAGGACGGGGCGGAGTGTCGTGCCGCGTGACACCTTGCGCGAGGTGGAGGTGGTGGCGGCGCGGGCGGAGGGGACCGAAACCGCCGCGCCCCTGCAAAGGCTGGACAAAACCGCCCTGCTGCGGCGCGGCGCGGCGGACACGGGAGCCGCGCTGCGCCGCCTCGCCGGTGTCAACCTGCGCGACTACGGCGGCGCGGGCGGACTGAAAACCGTTTCCGTGCGCGGGATGGGGGCGGCGCACACCGCCGTGGCTTACGACGGACTCACCGTGGCCGACGCGCAGCAGGGGCAGGTGGACTTGCAGCGTTTCAGCCTTGATGCCCTCGCTGGCGTGGAGCTGCAGACGCTTGACAACGCCGCCCTGCTGTGCCCCGCCCGCCAGCTGGGCATGGCGGTGCTGTCGCTGCACACCGCCCTGCCCGACACTTCCGCCCTGGGCTGGCACGGCGAGGCCGCATTGCGGCAAGGGGCTTTCGGCACATACGGCGCGTCGCTCTCCGCCGCGTGCCGCCCCGCCGCCCGCACGGCGTGGAGCGTGGCGGGCGACTATTTCTTCGCCAAAAACAACTATCCCTTTTTCGTGGAGAACGGCGTGGCAAGCACCTGCGAGCGGCGTGAAAACAGTCGTATGCAGACCTACACCGCCGAGGCAAACCTTGCGTGGCGTACTCCCGGCGGCGGCACACTGCGTGCCAAAGCCTACTGGTGGCAGGGCTGGCGGCGGCTTCCCGGGCAGGTGAAACTCTACGCCTACGGCAACGGCGAGCGGCTTGCGGATACCGAAAACATGGAGCAGCTGTCGTGGCGGCAGACCTACGGACGGTGGGAGGTGCGTGCCGCTGGTAAGTACGCCTGGCAGGAGAGTCGCTACAAGGACACGGGCGGGCGCTACCCCGGCGGCGCGTTGCGCTACAACTACTGGCAGCGTGAGGCGTACGCCACGGCGGGCGCGGCGTACCGTGCGACGTACTGGTTGCGCCTTGCCGCCGTGACCGACGCCGCCTACGCCACTTTCACAAGCAACCGCGAGGGCTACTCGGGCATAGCCCGCACGGAGTGGGTTTCCGCCCTCTCCGTACGGGCGCGGACACGCTTCGGCGGCGAGCTCACCGCCCGCGCACTGGCGCATTTCTACGCCAGCCACACCCCGCCTGGGGTGGAGCCGGCGCGGCGTGTGTCGCGCCTTACCCCCGCAGTCACGCTCTCCGTGCCGCTGAGGCTGCGCAAGGTGGCGGTGCGTCTGCGTGCCGGTTACAAGGAGCATTTCCGTGTGCCCACATTCACCGAGGCGTACTATTACCACCTCGGTACGAAGACTCTGCGCCCCGAACTCACGCGGCAGTTTGGCGCGGGTGTCACCCTCCGCACCGCGCCCGTGTGCCGGTGGTGTGTGCTTGAGGTGACGGCCGACGGTTACGCCTCGCGCGTGACGGACCGCATCACGGGCATACCCGTCAGCCTTTACATGTGGCGCATGGCCAACATGGGGCGTGTGCGGTCGGCGGGACTTGACGCCACGGCGCGGCTGGACTTCACCCTGGCGCGGGGACACGCCGTGTACCTCAGCGGCAATTACTCCCTGCAGCGCACCGTCGACCGCACCTCGCGCGAGGGGCTGGACCGCTACTCGTACGGGCGGCAGGTGGCGTACGCCCCGCTGCACAGCGGCACGGCCTCTGCCGCCTACGAGTACCGCTGGATAGGCGTGTCGGCCAGCGTGTCGTGCGCCTCGGAGCGGTGGAGCACCAACGAGCATCTCGCCCACACCCGCCTGCGTCCCTACGCCGAGTGGAGTTTATCGGCTTACCGCAGCGTCAGGCTGCGCGGCGCGTCGCTGCGCCTGCGTGCCGATCTGCTCAACGCTTTCGGCTGCCGCTACGAGGTGGTGGCACGCTACCCCATGCCGGGGCGTGCTTACCGGCTTTCTGCGACAGTGTCGTGGTAGCGCGGTGCCCGTCCGTGACGGAAAGAGGAGCCATAAACTTTATTCATAATTCACAACCCATCATCACTATGCACAAGTATTTGAGACTTGCGGCCGCCGCGCTGCTTGCGGCGACGGTATTAGCTGCCTGCGATGACAACAGCGACGACACTGTCGTCGTCACGCCCGCCGACTCGTCCGATATCGCCGAGCGCGGCTTTTATGTCGTGACGCAGGGCAACCAGAGCAAGGGACTGCCCGGCGAGATAGACTATTTCTGCCTCACCGGAAACGGGACGGACGTGAGCGAGATGTTTGCTGCCGTCAACAAGCAGAGTCTTGGCGACACGCCGCAGAAGCCTGTGGTGTACGGCGCCAAAATGTATGTGCCTGTGTACGGCTCCAACCTCCTTTGGGTGCTGGACGCGAAGGCCCTGCGTATCCTCTCGAAAGTGGAGACAAACGAACCCGAGGCCGTGTGCGGCGCGGGCGGCTATGTCTTCGTCACCAACAACGACGGCTATGTGACGCGCGTCGACACCGCCTCCTACGCAAAGTCCGCGCCGCTGGCTGTGGGGCAGAACCCCTACGGCGTGGTGGCTTCGGGCGGCAAGGTGTATGTGGCCATTAGCGGCAGTTGGGCGGACAACTACGCCTCGGGCTACAAGGTGGCCGTGGTGGATGCCGAAACGCTTGCGAAGGAGGGCGACATAGCCGTGGGTATGAATCCGCAGAAGATGGTGGCGCTGGGTGACAGCGCGGTCTTTGTGGTGTGCAACGGCAACTCGGGCTACGGCACGCCCGCCCTCTATCCCGCCGTGTGGAAAATTGACACAGCGAGGGGCACGGCCTCGCAACTGTGTGACGGCGGCATCGTGGCGCTTGTGCCGGCTGCGGGAAACGGGGGCGAGGAGAGTCTCTTTGTGATAGACAGCCGTACGGACTGGACCACTCACGCCACCACCACCACGGCGGCACTTTACAGCCTTGACGGCGTGAAGCACACTTCCTCATTCTTCCCCACGGACGGCGTGCCAGTGTCGCCCATTGAGGCGGACACCGACCCCGTGACGGGCAATATCTTTGTGTGTACGTTGGCAGAGGCGGGCGGTTACGCGCTCCCAGGCAAGGTGATGGAGTACACGCGCGACGGCTCGCTTGTGAAGACCTACTCCACGGGCGTCGAGCCTTACGGCGTGGTTTTCAAGTAAGTCATCCGGGTGCGGGAAGGGCGGCGTCCCTTTGCCGCTCCCGCCTCGTGTGACGGTCGGGCGGGAAAGCGCGGTGGACACACTCCCCGCGCTTTCCCGCCCTTGCTTTTTGGGATAGAAAAACCATAGGGGCGTTTTATCAAAAAGACAGGGAAACGGTGGAAAAACGTGCAAAGTGTCAAATCGGCCCGCCGAAGCCGCATTTGCATTCCGCCCCGAAATGTATTATCTTTGTACTACAAGATAGGGACATGCCGCGAGGCGTGCCCCTATTTTTTGGCCTATACTAATTATCAGCCACTTACGAGTCAAAATGCCTGCACTTGGTCCACGGAATACCGCGGTATCTTGTCACTGGGGTGCGGCTTGGCCTTCAAAATGCCTCGGCATCGGCGCGACGAAGTCCGGCTTGGTGCCGAAAAGCCCTACTTGCACCGCTGCGACCGTTAATTAAGCATAAAAATGAGCCTAACCTCCAAATGACACTTTGCTCGCTTTTCTTTTGGAGATGTGACAAAGTGATTTTTCTGCAGTGCGCCGCAAAGGGGCGGGCGTTGTCGGCGGTGAACTGTCAGAAAACGGCTTATTCTTTGCTTTCCCCGTTTTCCAAATGCCACACCACCGTCACAGTGTCGGAGACGGAAAAGTCGTCCGGCGTGATGTCGAGGGAGTCGCCGGTGCAGCATATGGCCTCTTCGGCGTCGTGGATGTCGCGTGCCTGAGAGTAGATATGCAACTCGTGGACGGAGTAGTCGATGTGGTTTACCGCCCCGAGTTTGCACCCGCTTGCCTTGGCCATGATGGTGGCTTTTTCCTTTGCGTCCTTCACGGCGCGCTCAAGCATCTTCAACTGCGTGGGGCGCGGGTCTTTCACTGTATAGCCAATGCAGATTTCCGCCTGTTTGAGTTTCTTGCCAACCTGCCTCACAAGGTTGTTGAGCAGCGCGTTGTCTATGCCCAAATCTATTTTCACAAGATGCTTGAGCTCGAAGCCGAGGAATATTTTGCCTATGTAATGGTTGTCTTCGTCATAGTCGCTCTCCGTCTTTTTCTCGATGTCAAGCTTCTTTGTCTTGGGCAAAGTGGTGGCAAGTCCCAACTCCTCCATTATTTTCCCCAGCTTGTCTGTGTTTTCCTTGGCTTGCTTGTATGCGTCTGTGTATGTGTCGTGCAGACTTACCAGGGAAAGCTCTATGCGTGTCACGTCAGGCACCACGTGCAGAGCGCCGCACCCCGTCACTCTAATCATGTTTCCTTCCATAGCTTTGTATTTTTAAAAGTGTTTTTTGATATCCGTGCGTTTGTCAGTGTTTTGCTGATGGCGTGTGTTGGCGTGTTTATGCCCACGCTGGCGGGGAACTTTCGCGTGTGCGGGGTTATTCGTCCCCCTTCACCTCCACGCCTTTCAGCGTGGCGCTGGACGAGTCCGTCACGCGCACCCGCACAAAGTCGCCCGGGCGGTGCGTGCCGCGGTCGAAAACCACAACCTTGTTCTGCTCCGTGCGTCCGAAGAGTTGCTCGCGCGAGCGCTTGCTCACGCCCTCCACCAGTATTTCGTACTCGCGTCCCACGCAGCGGCGGTTGCTTTCCGCGCTAAGCTCGTTCTGCAGGGCTATAAGCTCCTCAAGGCGGCGCACCTTCGTCTCCTCGGGTACGTCGTCGGCGAGGTGCTTTGAGGCGTAAGTGCCCGGGCGCTCGCTGTACTTGAACATGAAGGAGGAGTCGTAGCCGCACTCGCGCATCAGCGAGAGCGAGAGTTGGTGGTCGTCTTCCGTCTCCCCGCAGTATCCCGCGAAGATGTCCGTCGACAGCCCGCAGTCCGGCACGATGCGCCGCACCGCCTCCACGCGCTCCATGTACCACTCGCGGGTGTACTTGCGGTTCATCAGCTTGAGTATGCGGTTGGAGCCGCTCTGCACGGGCAGGTGTATGTGGCGGCACACGTTGGGCTCGTCGGCGATGACGCGCAGCGTCTCGTCGCTCATGTCCTTGGGGTGGGAGGTGGAAAAGCGTATACGCATGCCGGGGACGGCCCGCGCCACCGCGCGAAGCAGGGCGGGGAAGGTGATGTCGGAGCCGTCGGCACCCTGCCAATGGTAGGAGTTGACGTTCTGTCCGAGGAGCGTCACCTCCTTGTAGCCGTGGTCGCGCAGGTCGCGCACCTCGCGCAGCACGCTCTCCACGTCGCGCGAGCGCTCACGGCCGCGCGTGTAGGGCACGATGCAGTAGTGGCAGAAGTTGTTGCACCCGCGCATAATGCTGACGAAGCCCGAGATGCGCCCGCCGCAGTAGCGCGTGGGTACGATGTCACGGTAAGTCTCCGTAAGGCTCAGCTCTATGTCCATGGCCTTGTGCCCCGTCTCGGCCTGCGCGATGAGTTCGGGCAGCGAGAGGTAGGAGTCGGGCCCCGCCACGAGGTCGGCGCCGTGGCGGTTAAGCAGTCCGTCTTTCACGCGCTCGGCCATGCAGCCCAGCACGCCAATGATGAGCTTGCGCCCGCTTTTGCGGCGCAGGGCGTTGAGTGCCTCAAGGCGGTGGACTATCTTCTGCTCGGCGTTGTCGCGCACGGAGCAGGTGTTGAGGAAGATGGCATCGGCCTCTTCCAGAGTGCCGCAGGGTTCGTAGCCCGCCATCTTCATGACAGAGGCCACCACCTCGCTGTCGGCCACGTTCATCTGGCAGCCGTAGGTCTCTATGAGTAGTTTCTTCATACCTGTTTTCAGGTCGTTTGACATTGGGGAGAGGAAAGGGCGTGAATGTCTTTTCCGCACTGGGCGGTATATTTTCGGGGGCATTCTGTCCGCCTTGCAAATGAAAGAACGGGGGCGTGCCGGCATCAATGCACGGCGCGCCCCCATCCCGGCTTGTTTGCGTATCTGCCGCGTGTCAGTGTGTGCCGCGCGTCATTTCACCGTCACCTTGCCGCTTGCGGACTTTCCGTCCGTCCCCGCCACGCGGTAGAGGTAGACACCGGGCTGCAGTCCGCCGAGAGGCAGACTTCCGGCTGCGCTGACAGAGGCACGCTTCATGAGGCGGCCGTCAGTGGAGTAAACCCTCACGCTGCGTGTGCCGGCCGTGGGGAAGGAGAAGTGCAGTGCCAAGCCGTCAAAGCTCACGCCGCCCTCGGCACCGGCGGAGAACAGACTCTCTATGCCGGAGGACTCGGTGCAGGTGAATACGCTGGTGAAGGTCATCAGCTTCACCTCGTCAAAGTAAACGTCCACCTTTGCCTCGTAGCTGCCGTACTGCCCGTCGGGGAACTGGGCCTTGAACTGCATATCCACGCTCTGCCCCGCAGTCATGGCACGGCTGAGGTTGAGGTATTTTGATTTGCCGAAAGTGGTGCAGCTGCCGGTGATGCCGCAAACCTGCAACTTGGAGTAGCCGCCCGTGTAGGTCTTCGTCACGGTGATGTAGGTGCGGAGCGTGCCGGCGGCGGTGGCGGTGAAAGTGGGGTCGTCGTGTCCGCCGGCCTCGCGGTCGAGACCGGGGAAAGGAGCCTCGCCGGCCTCAAAGGTGAGTACGTCGCCGTCCTTCACCTCTTTACCCTCGTGGGTGACAAGCAGCTGCGCCTGCGCGGAAACAACCGCAAGCAGCGCAACGGCGAAAAGCGTAAAAAGTTTCTTCATCGTTCTCTTTATTGTCTGTTCAGTCTGGTGTGTTTTCTCTCTCTATCCTGTTTTTCTCTCCTGTGTTCTTTCCTGCCTGCCTTGTCGTTATCAGCATTTCCTATATGCTGCGGACGCGGCGGGTCAGTCGTGGCGGACTTTCCCCGCGCTCACTGCACGGCGGTCTCTATCACCTGTGTCACGTCGTCGGCTGCCGTGACAAAGAAGACGACGGCGGAAAGGCGGGAGGTGTCCCAGTCCTGCCGCGTGACGGTGTAGGTATACTCGCGTTCCGCCGTCTCGCCCGACTGCACGGAAAGGCTCTCGCCGTAGGGCGCGGTGAGAGCCGCGCGGAAGACGTGGTTGTGCGTGTAGTTGAGGTCATAGTTGCCGCTCGGCAGGCGCTGTATGGCCGTCACGCCGCTTTCGGTGAGCCACACGTTGAGTTCGCCGGACACGCTTTCGTTGCCTTCCACCGCCACCTTGACGGAGACGGCTCCGGTCTGGGTGTCATACTTCGCCTCCTTGGCGGTGAGAGACACCTTGGGTGCGAGCTTGAAGCGCGAGAGGGCGGCGGCGTTCCATTTCTCGTAGTCCTGCAAGCCCCCCTGCCGGTCCACCAGCCCCATGGGGAAAGCCTCCACGCCCCAGTGGCTGACGTAGTCGTTGCCCTGCGGCGTGGCAAGTCCCTTTATGGCCGTCATGTCCTGACTGAACGACAGCGAGCCGCCGTGTATGGAGACGGCGATGAGGCGGTCGGCGCCGTACACCTGCTGCATGTCGTGCAGTGCGTCCGACGCGTTGGGGCAGTTGTTGCAGTTTTGCCCGGTGAAGTCCTCCACCAGCACGTTTTTCTGCGCCTCGAAAGCGAGCGGCCCGTCAAAGCGTTTGTCCTCGTCCACGTCAGTGCACCCGGAGAGGGCGGCGAGCGTGAGGAGAGGTATGGTAAGGAAAGGCAGTTTCATACGGCATGTGGCGCGTCCCGGTGCGGGAGAGCTGGCTCCCGCGCAAGGCGGCGCGTTGTGTTTAGAAGTTGAACGAATAGGAAGCCGTCACACCTTTGGAGGCGGGGACGAAGCGGCACACGCCGCCCGAGCAGTTGTAGCCCGCGCGTGTCTTGCCGTAGCCCACCTGCAGGCGGTGCGCCTTGTGTGTGAAGGTGACTGAGCCCATGAGGTAGTGCTCTTTGTGCGTGCCACGGCTCGCGTCCTCGGCACCGTCGGAGGTATAGTAGGGCACATGCCCGTTGAATTGGTCGCTGACGGTGAACATGAAGTTGGGGAGGACGGAAAGCTCAAGCAGTCCGTACCACCAGTCTTTCTGGTCTTGGTGGGTGTGGAGGTACTGCGCCTCGCCGCGCAGCGTGAGGCGTTTGTTGAACTGGTACTTGCCCTCCACCACGGCGATGTGGCTCTTCACCATGCCGCCGTGCCCCTCCACCACGGTCTTGTTGTATTGTTGGGCGGAGTACATGAGGTTAAGTTTGAAGCTCTTAGTGATTTTCTTCTCCACCTGCACGTTTATGTCCTGGTAGTAGGTGGCGTGTCCCATCTGGAAAAACTTCGAGCCGAGTCCGTTTCCGCCAATCGCGTCGGTGTGCGTGGCGTCGGCGTACTGGTCGATGCCGCGGATGTGGGAGAAGTTGACCTTTACGCTGGTGCCGTACTTTCCTCCGAGCGGCGTCTTGCGCTTGAAGGTGTAGCCCGCCTCGGCCTGGAAAGCCCATTCGCCCGGCGTCATTTGCGTGGCGTAGGGGTAGAGCGCGGCGAGGGCGTAGGTGTGCTGCATGGAGAAAGCCGGGAGGTGGTTGATGAAGCAAGCAGTGGACGCCTTGTCAATGCCCCGGCGTGAGCGGTAGGACATATCCTGGCTGCGCTTGGCCTGGAGCAGGATGCTCATTCCGCACTTCGAGTAGGAGCCAGAGAGCAGCAGCGTCTGCCCGTGCTGGTAGGTGTAGCCGTTGGCACTGGAGGGGTCGTGCCCTTTCCACGCGTACTCGGCGAGTATGCTGTAATTGCCTTTCTGGAAATTGGCACGCACGTCGTAGGCGGGCACTGTCTTTGGCATGTGCAGGCGGTAGGAGCCGTAGACGGCATTGCCTGTGACGGGGTCGGTTTCGCCCGTGGGACGGGTAGTGACGATTTCCGGCTTGGACGTGGAGCCGTTTGCCACGGCGGAGAAGCCGAGGGTGAGGCGAGCTCCGCGCTCGTCCATGGGGCGTATCCACTGGTCGAGGCTCAGCTCAAGGTCGCCGCCGTAGGTCCAGGGCGTGGAGGTGTCGAGGTTGCGATGGTGCCAGTAGTAGCGCTGCTGCCCCGTGAGAGCCTTGAAACTGACTCCCTTGAAAGGCTTTAGCGCGAGCCGCCCGCCTCGCAGCGAGTTGTCCACGCCGAGTGAGCGTTCTTCGTAGGTGCGCAGCACAAGTCCCGAGCCGAACTGCTCGTAGAAGTCGCCCAGTGTGAGTTCCGCCCACTTGTAGCGTCCCTGCACATAGAAATAGGGCACGCCCCAGCCTTTGAAGTCGTCCTCGAAGCCCGGGAGGGGGTGGTCGAGGTACTCAAGGCGCGCCCCGGCAGAGAAATACTTGTTGAGCAGGTGCAGCTCGGCGTAGGTGTTGGTGAGCACCTTGTCGTCGTATGTGCCGGTGCCTATGCGGTTGTCCTCCTGCGGCACGAGCACGTCGCTCTGTATGCTTCCTTTGAGGGAGAAAGCCGACTTGCCGTCCTCACTCTGGGCGAGGGCGGCGCAAGGGGACAGCAACGCGAGGGCTGCCGCGATGGCGAGGTTTCTCATAAAGAAGATGTGTGGTGGATGCCCCTTTCCGCCTTTCCAAAAAGCGGGAAAGCCGTGCAGGCGGGGGCTGTGTGCGTGTGTGGGGCGGACGGCGCGACCGCTTCGCCCTGCGGTGTCACTCCTTGCCGAGGAGTTCTTTCACTTTCTCTATCAGGTGCTGCTCGCCGCCCTCGGTGTAACCGCTGCGGCTCTCGGCAATCTTACCATTGCCGTCAATGACGAAGACGTGCGGTATCATATTGACGCCCATGGCGCGGCGGAAGTCGCTGTTAGGGTCGAGAAGCACCTCGTACTCCCAGCCGGCGGCGTCTACCATCGGCTTAACCTTCTGCGCGTTCTGCGCCTCGTCAATGGAGATTGCCACCACTTTCACGCCGGTCTCGTCCTGCCAGTCGGGGTACACCTCACTGATGGCTTTGAGCTCTCGGTTGCAGGGTTTGCACCAAGTGGCGAAGAAGCTGATGATGAAAGGCTTGCCATCGTTGTTGAGCTTGGACGTGTCAACGGTTTTGCCGTTGATGTCTTTAAGCTGCACGGAGGGCAGCTGCGCGAAAGCCGCGCCGGCTGCGCAGAAAAAGAGCGTAAGGGCAAGCAGTAGGGTCTTGGGTTTCATCTGAGAGTGTGTTCGTTTTACTTTCTTTCCGGCGGGAAACGCGTACCCCGCCACGGCAAAGCATGGGACAGTGGTATGATGTAAGTCCGTCAGGCTTGGCAGGGACGTTTCCTCGGCGGCGGAAAAGCACGCGGGACAAGGGATTTGCGCCCCTGTGCAGGAGCCGCACTTGCCGCTAACCAAACTGCAAAAGTATCAAATCCGCACATATTTCGCCCCAGGGCACTGCGTTTTTATACAGAAGACACCTTTGCCGCGACAAAGACGAGCGGAGGAATGCCTGAGCGGGGACGGTGCGGAAGTACCCCGCCGTCGGCGGTACGGTGCGCAGGGTTGTGTCACCCTTTGCGTCCCGTCCCGCCGAACAGGTTGGCACCGCGCGTGAAAAGCGTGGTGGCGCGGGCGGGCGTGGGGGACGGCTCGGGGTAGGCTATGCGGGTATGGTAGACTGTTTTGAGGCTTTCCACCAGCACGCGCTTCGCGTCGGAAATGTCGCGGAATGTGAGGGGGCACTCGCGGAAGTACCCTTCGGTCACCTGCGCGTCGACAATGCGGTCGACAAGCGCGCGGATGCTCTCCTCGCTGAACTCCTTAAGCGAACGCGAGGAAGCCTCCACCGCGTCGCACATCATGAGGACGGCCTGCTCGCGGGTGAACGGGTTGGGACCGGGGTAGGTGAAAAGCGCGGGGTCGGGCTCCTGTCCGTCGTGCTTGTTTTTCCACTGAATGTAAAAGTACTTTGTCTTTGACAGCCCGTGATGGGTGGCGATGAAGTCGCGTATGACGCGCGGCAGGTGGTATTTTTCCGCCATGCGCAAGCCCTCGGTGACATGGGAGATGATAATCTCCGCACTGCGTTCCTCGGGAAGTCCGTCGTGGGGGTTCACGCCGGTTTGGTTTTCGGTGAAGAAAGCGGGGTTGAGCATTTTGCCCATGTCATGGTAGAGCGCGCCGACGCGCACAAGCTGTGCCTTTGCGCCGATTTTGTCGGCCACCTCGGCGGCAAGGTTTGCCACCTGCATTGAGTGGACGAAAGTGCCCTGCGCCACTTTGGCCATCTTGCGCAGTATGGAGGTATTGGTGTTGGAAAGCTCGACAAGCGTCACGTCGGAGGTGAAGCCGAAGAGTTTCTCCATAAGGTAGAGGAGGGGGTAGGCGAAGAGCAGCAGCACGCCGTTGACAGCTATATACAAGTAGAGCGAGCGGTCGAGGTGGGCGAAGTCGGTGCCCTGGGTGAGGTCGTAGGAGAGCATCGCCACCATGCTTACCACGGCCACCAGCAGCACCACGCGCAAGAGCTGGGCGCGCTCGGTGAGGTCGCGCAGGGCGCAGATGGCTGTCATGCCGGCCATGAACTGTATCAGGACAAACTCGTAGTTGCCGTGGAGGGCGAAGGAGGACAGCACCACCGAGCAGAGCATGGCCATAAATGCCGTGCGGGAGTCGAGGAAGATGCGCACAAAGACGGGTACCATGGCGTAGGGTACCATGTACACGCTGAAAAACTTGTGGTCTACCATAAGGTAGGTGACAAGGGGGAAGAAGACGATGAGGGCGGCGAGCAGCAGAATGCTGTGCGGGGAGCGGAGGTAGTCGCGCCGGAAAAACTTGAGGTAGAAGATGAAGGCGGCGAGTACCAGCGAAACGAAGAGCAGCTGCCCCGTCAGGACGGTCCAATAGCCCTGGGACGGGTCGCCGCGCCGTACGGACTCGCGCTCAAACGACCGGAGCACCTTGTACTGCGCGGGGGAGATTATGTCGCCGCGGTCGATGATGCGCTGCCCGCTCTGCACTATGCCGTCGGCCGTGGCGACGGCGGATAGCACGTCCTCTCGGGCTGAGGCTGTCTTCGCGCTGTCAAGCGTGAGGTTGGTGACGAGGTATTTGTTGAGGTTGCACTGCGCGATAAGCTCGCGTGAGTAGTGCAGCGTGTCATACTGCGCGATGTACTCGTAGGCGGAGCGGGTGCTGTACAGCCCGCCGAGCTGTACGGGGCGTGCTTCCTTGCCCTCCACCACGCGTATGCCTGGCACGCGCCCTTTCGCCATCTCGGCCAGTGCGTCGGCGTCTACGATGCCGGCCTCGTACACGGCTTCCAGCAGCCTCGCCACGTGTTGCACGCAGCCGGACGGCACGCCGGCGAAAGCGCCGTGCAGGTGGTCGGTGCGGAATGCCGCCACCTGCGTGCGCCCCATCGTGGGGTTCTCCACATAGAAGGGCATAAAGTCGCGCAGGGCGCTGTCACGTTCCGCCGCCAGCTCGTCCGCCGTCTTGTAGACGGGGAAGTCGAAAGTCGCGATGAGGGTATTGTATCTCCACAGGCGGCCCTGCTCGTACTCGTAGCCGAATTTGGTGTCCCTCGGGAGGAAATACACCAGGAGCAGCGCCGCCACGCAGAACGCGCCCGCGGCGGTAAGCGCGCCGCGCAGGCGGGTAGAGGTGGCGTTGTTGTCGTTTGCCATTTGGGGATATGCGTTGTAAGCGGCGCTTTCTGCTGTCGCGCGGCCGCCGCGCCGCTCGCACGGCGCGTAAGTGCGTTGCAAACTTACGTATTTCCGCCGGATATCTTGCAGTCCGCGCGTGTCGCGTGCCTGCGGCCGGGGAAGGGCGGGGCGGGGTTGGGTGCGTGCGCCGGTTTCGGCATTTCGCGGCATGGTACGGCGGGAGGCAGTCTTTCCGTGAGAAAAGGAAAGTGCCGCGCGGCGCTTTCGCGTCACGCGGCACAATGCCTTGTCTGCTGGCGGGAATCCGTGGGGCGGCAAGAGGCACGCCCCGTTTCCCGTATGTGTCAGTTCAATGTCAAGCCTCCTTCTCGGACTTGGCAGCCTTCTCGCGCTCCTTGCGTCCCAGCGTGCGGTAGGCGATGGGGGCGGAAAGGAAGATGGAGGAGAGCGTGCCGAACACCACGCCAAGTATCATGGCGAAGGAGAACGAGCGGATGCTGTCGCCGCCGAGCACGAAGATGCACACCAGCACGAGGAACGTGGTGGAGGATGTCATCACCGTACGCGTAAGGGTGCTGTTGAGCGACTCGTTGAAGAGGCGGAAATGGTCGCGCGTGGGGTACAGGCGGAGGTTTTCGCGCATACGGTCAAACACCACCACCTTGTCGTTGATGGAGTAACCTATCACGGTAAGGATGGCTCCGATGAAAGTCTGGTCAACCTCCAAAGAGAAGCCTATCCAGCCCCAGCAGATGGAGTACATGCCTATCACAAGTACGGTGTCAAACGCCAGACCGACAACGCTGCCGATGGAGAATGCTACGTTGCGGAAACGGATGAGGATATACACAAAGATGGCGGCCAGCGAAAGAATCACGGAGATGATGGCGCCGCGCGTCATGTCAGCTGCGACGGTCGGTCCCACTTTCTGCGCGGAGATGATGGAGCCGCCGGTGTGGTTGTCACGGTCAATGAAGGTCTTGTAGTCGGCCTTGATGAGCCCCTGCTCGTGCAGCGCGTCGAAGATGAAACGCTCCACCTCCTGGTCGATGTTCTCGCTGTCGTCATCGATGCGGTAGTTGGTGGTGAGGCGCACGGCGTCGTTGCTTGTCGTGGTGATGGCGATGGCGTTGACAATGGCCGTCTGGTCCTTGGCGTGAACCTTTGCGGCCACGGCCTCGCGCACCTGCTCGGGAGTGACACCCTTCTGCTCAAACTCTATCACATAGTTGCGGCCGCCGGTGAAGTCGATGCCGCTGGACAGGCCGCGCGTGAAGAGGAAGCCGAGGCTTATGAGGGCGAACACAACGAACACCGTGATGCTCTTCCTGCCCATCTTCATGAAGTTGAACTTCGTGCCGGTGAGGAAGTTCTTGCTCATCTTCGTGGTGAACGTCAGACCGAGCCACTTGTCCTTGTTAAGGAAGTGCTCGTACACGATGCGGGTAATCCACACGGCAGTGAAGAAGGATGCCACGATGCCGATGCCCAGTGTCATGGCGAAGCCGCGGATAGGACCTGTGCCGAAGTTGTAAAGTATCACGGCCGTGATGATGGACGTGAGGTTGGAGTCGAAGATTGCGGAGAAAGCGTTTCCGTAACCCTCGGCAAGCGCCGTCTTGATGTTCTTCCCGGCGGCAAGTTCTTCTTTTGTGCGCTCGTATATCAGCACGTTGGCGTCGACCGCCATGCCGAGCGAGAGCACAAGACCGGCGATGCCGCTCATTGTTAGTGCCGCCTGGAAGCTGATAAGGATGCCGAAGGTGAAGAAGAAATTAAGAATAAGCGCCATGTTGGCCACCATGCCCGGGATGAACCCGTAGAAGCAGCACATGAATATCATCAGCAGCACGAAGGCCACCACGCACGCGGTGAAGCCGGCCTGTATGGAGGCTGCGCCGAGGCTCGGACCAACTGTCTCCTCCTGCACAATCTTCGTGGGGGCGGGCATCTTTCCGCTCTTCAGCACGTTGGCAAGGTCGCGGGTGTCGTCCGTCGTGAAGCTGCCCGATATCTGCGACGTGCCGCCGGTGATTTCCGACTGCACCACGGGGGCGCTGTACACGTAGCCGTCAAGCACAATGGCCACGCACTTCTTGAGGTTTTTCTTTGTGAGGGCGGCCCATTCGCGTGCGCCGTTCTGCGTCATCGTCATCGAGACGATGGGCTGGTGCTGCTGGCTGAAGTCGTCCTTAGCGTCGGCTACCACCTCGCCTGCCATGGAGGGCTGGCCATTGATGGCGCGCAGGGCGTAAAGTTCAAATACGTTGCCCTTCATGCCGGAGGCGGGTTTCACGCCCCAAGCGAGTCGGAGGTCGGAGGGAAGCACGCTCTTTGCGGTCTCGCTCTGTATCATCGCGTTGATGGCTGCGGTGTCGGCCGCCTGTGCGAAGCCCACCACGCAGTTGCCGTTGGACATACCCTGCAGCTGCACCAGCTTGCTGAGCAGCGGGTGCTGCTCTTTCACGCCCTTGGCAGCTTTCGTCTCCTCCTTTGCCACGGCTTTCACGCTGTCGGCGGCAGCGGCGGCAGCGGTGTCGGCGGAAGCGGTCTCGCCTTTGGCGAGGCGGCTATCAAGTGCCTGCAGGTAGGAGAAGGTCTCCTGCAAGGTGTATGTCTCCCAAAACTCGAGGTTGGCGCTGCCCTGGAGCAGTTTGCGCACGCGCTCCGGCTCCTTGATGCCCGGCATCTCTACCATAATCTGGCCCATCTGACCCTTGCCGCGCAGCACTTGTATGTTGGGCTGCGCCACGCCGAAGCGGTCGATACGCGAGCGCACCACCTTGTTGGAGTTGTCAACGGCCGCCTCCACCTGCACGCGGAGTGCTTTCTTCACCTCGTCGTCGGAGGAGGTGTAGGAGATGTTGCTGTCTTTGAGCTTTGCGGCAAACACGCCGCCGAGCTGCCCCTTGCCGTTGGCCTGCTGGTAGGCGTCGACGAAGGCGTCGACAAAGTCCACGTTGCCCTTCTTTGCCACAGCCTGCGCGTCGGCGACAGCTTTCGTGAATTTCGGGTCGTTCACCGCCTCGCCGGCAAGGTTTTTCACTACGTCGGGCACGCTCACCTCAAGCACCACGTTCATGCCGCCCTTGAGGTCAAGTCCCAGACTAATCTGCAACTCCTCGCACTCTTTGAGGGTTTTCCAGTTGAGGAAGACCTTCTCGTTGCGCATGGAGTCAAGGTAAGCCGCGCCGTCTTTGCCCTGCGCCGTCATCTCGTCGGCCTTTTTCTCGTAGTGGCTCGTCACCACGGAGAAGGACAGGTAGAAGAGGCAAATCAAGGAAAGCAGTACGGCGATAACCTTTACAAATCCTTTGTTCTGCATTTGTTTGTTATTGTAGTTTATAATTGTTTCCGCTCCCGCCGGCGGCAGTCCGCACGCCTTATATATATAGGGGCGCAACCGGGGCTGTCCGCGCTTAGGTACAAATAACGCGCAAATATACACTAAAAAAACGAAAGCCGCCCGCGCTGTCTTTCGCTTTCGCCGCCGCGCCCCGTGTTGTGGAGGCTACGCAAAAAGGGACGCGCCGGAAAGGCGTGCCCCTTGCCTGTGCCCGCAGTGGCTGTTTCCGCCCTTGCGGTTAGCCGCTGCGTTATGTCAGTGGAAATGTTTGAAAGCCCTGAGCGGACGGAGTCCGTTCCGTTTTGATTCCTTGCCGCCCCGCCGTCTGTGTCCTGCGTGGCCTGGTTCTGTTCCGGTTGCGGAGTGCTGGCTCATTTCTCAGCGGCGTCACCGGGCTGTTGCGCGGTGGACGTGGGAGGGATGGCGGGCTGTGCCGGCTGCTGCGGTGTTTGGGCGTGTCCAGGCACGTTTATCACGATGTTCTGGGAGTTCATGTTGTTGTTGGCGTTGAGGTTGCACCTTCCCATAAAAAGCGCGTTGACGGTGTCCACCTCCCCGCCGAGCGTGAAAAGGCTTATAAACTGGCCTATGCCGAGAAAACCGAGCGTGAAGAGGAAGAGAAAGCCTTTCACCCACTTGCCGATGTAAAAATACTGCAGGCCGCAAAGCCCGAAGAAGCCGCCGCACCAAAGCAGGTAGGCCAGTCCTTTTGATTTCATAGTAAACTGTGGTGTTTTGTTGTTAATGATTCCGCCCTGCGCCGCACTCTGGAACTGCGCGTATGCGGCGAAGCGTTGCGCAAAAGTATCACGTTTGGATTTACCCCCCCCCATTCAATGTTCTTTAACGTTAACAAGGCACGGAACAACCATATTTGCCGTATTATGGCGCATTTTTTGTGTAAGCGAGCGGCGGGAAAGTAGCTTCTCAGGTTCCAGCTTCGCCCCGATACTTGCCGTCCTCGTCTTTAACATACCGCGTGGCAGGATGCCTTCTCCCGCACGAAGCGCATACTAAAAAACTTTGCCGCTCCGTTCCCGGCATATGTCCTTTTCGCGCTTAAATAGCCAAATCACCGGGTAGTGTGCGGGTACAACAGCTAGCACTGGCCTTTGTTGCGGGCGCAGGCATGAAAATACAATGTGTAAGCAAAACCGCTGTTTTTCTGACACTGCGGAAAAAAGCGGTGGTTTTAACACTTTTGGAAATCGCCCGAAAATGTATTATCTTTGTACTACAAGATAGGGACATCCCGCGAGGAATGTCCCTATATTTTTGCCTGTATTGATTTTCAGCCACTTACGAGTCAAAACGCCTGCACTTGG
>CAVGTC010000022.1:0-24420 GCA_963632255.1 Lachnospiraceae bacterium
TGATTTTCAGCCACTTACGAGTCAAAACGCCTGCACTTGGGCCACGGAGTACCGTGGTATCGGGTCACTGAAGTGCGGCTTGGCCTTCAGAGTTCCGCGGCATCTTGTCACCGAAGTGCAGGCTTGGCTTAAAAAAGGGTGCACCGGGCCGCTACAGGCCGCCGACGCCGTTAAACTTTCCTAAAAGTTGCGCTTTTTTCGCGGCGGCGCGTTTTGACGTTTTGTCAGTTTTTGTGCCGTTTTGCTTACACTTCAAGTTTTCCGCATACTCCCGCCACCCAGCTCCCGCACCTTTTGGGCGTACACAACCCGGCGCACCCGACACGCACGGGACGGCGTGCACTTTCCGTCGGCCGCAAACGAGGACAGCCGCGCCGCCACGCCATGCCGCCCCACATTTGTGCCGCCACGCCGCACCTTTCCGCCCTTTTTATGCTAATTTCGCCACGGAATAACCACAAGCGGCTTTCGTCCGCAACCAAACCTTAAACAACGGAAACCATGGCAACCATACAGCTCAACGCCACCGGCACGCACCACCTCGAAGTGTCCGAGAAAAACCTCGCCACCCTCAGCAAGTACAGCCTTTTCAGCGGACTCACGCCCTCGGCGGGCTTTGTGACGGAAAACGAGCTGGACAAGCTCAAGCTCAACATACGCGCGCTCATCGCCTCACGCCCCGAGGACACGAAGGACTTGCTGGACCTCTGCATAGACGTGGTGTACCATGACAAGATGAAGGCTTACGGACTGCGCAACCTCATCGCGGCGTGGAAAGAGTGGGAAGCCGGAAAAACGGCGGAAAGCGCGGAAGACAACGCGGCGGACAACACACAGGACTGACCGCTCGCGCCTTAAATATATTCAGGCCTTCCCCAAAAGCACGGGCGGCCGCGCCGGCGTACCCGCCGCACACTCCCTACCCGCAGGCCACAACATCAGGCAGCGCAAGCCAAGCGCGCCCGCGCGACGGGACGCGCACGAATAGCACGGGCAAGGGCAAACGGCTCGCCCGTCAAGCCAAGCGGACAAAGGGAAAGTCCCCGCCGCCTGCGCCTTCCACGCAGCGGGCGAAAAACGCACATTCCGCAGAAAACAACCACACAGTGCCGCAACTAACCGACTGGCTGCCCACCACGCGCAAGGAAATGGAACTGCGCGGGTGGGACAAGGCTGACATCATACTCTTCTCGGCGGACGCCTACGTCGACCACCCCTCCTTCGGGGCGGCCGTGGTGGCGCGGCTTTTCGAGGCGGAGGGATACCGTGTGTGCGTGGTGCCGCAGCCCGACTGGCACGGCGACTACCGCGACTTCAAGAAACTCGGCCGTCCGCGCCTTTTCTTCTGCATATCGCCGGGGGCGATGGACTCGATGGTGAACAAGTACACCGCCAACCGCCGCCTGCGCTCCGAGGACGCATACAGCCCCGACGGGCGGCACGACATGCGCCCCGAATACCCCAGCGTGGTGTACAGCCGCATACTGAAGGAGCTTTTCCCCGACGTGCCCGTGGTGCTGGGCGGCATAGAGGCCTCGCTGCGGCGCGTCACGCACTTCGACTACTGGCGCGGACGGCTCATGCCCTGCATCCTGCCCGCCACAGGGGCGGAGATGATTGTCTACGGCATGGGCGAGCTGCCACTCGCGCGCATCTGCCAGACCATAGAGCGGCGGCTGCTGCACGGACGCGAGGAGGCGGAATGCACGGCGGCGGACTTCCGCTCGCTTTTCCGCAAATACCCCGTGCCGCAGACGGTGACGGTGGAGCGCGAGGAGGACGTGCCGGGCGGCTTCCGCGAGGACGACATCATACTGCACTCGCACGAGGAGTGCCTGGCGGACCGCAAGAAATTTGCCGCCAACTTCCGCCACATCGAGGAGGAGAGCAACAAGCTGCACCCGCAGCGGCTGCTGCAGGGGCTGGAGGACAAGTGGGTGGTGGTGAACGCCCCCTTCCCGCCGATGACGACGGAGCAGATTGACCGCTCCTTCGACTTCCCCTACACACGCCTGCCCCACCCCAAGTACAAAGGCAAGCGCATCCCGGCCTACGAGATGATAAAGTTCTCGGTCAACATACACCGGGGCTGCTTCGGCGGCTGCGCCTTCTGCACCATATCGGCGCACCAGGGCAAATTCATAATGAGCCGCTCGAAGGAAAGCATACTGAGGGAGGTGAGGAAGATTGCGGCGATGCCCGACTTCAAGGGCTACCTTTCCGACCTCGGCGGTCCGTCGGCCAACATGTACGCCATGGGCGGCAAAAACCGCGACATCTGCGCGCGCTGCAAACGCCCCTCGTGCATACACCCCGCCGTCTGCCCCAACCTCAACGCCGACCACACGCCCCTGCTCGACATCTACCGCGCCGTAGACACCGTGCCCGGCATAAAAAAAAGCTTCATAGGCAGCGGCGTGCGCTACGACCTCCTGCTCCACCCCTACAAGGACGAGAAGCTGCGGCGAGCGGCGGAGGCCTACACGCGCGAGCTGATACTGCACCACGTTTCCGGACGGCTCAAGGTGGCGCCCGAGCACACCTCGGACGCCGTGCTGAGGCTTATGCGCAAGCCCCCGTTCGCCCTCTTCCACCGCTTCAAGGAGATATTCGACCGCATCAACCGCGAGGCGGGGCTGAAACAGCAAATCATCCCCTACTTCATTTCCTCGCACCCGGGCTGCACCGAAGAGGAGATGGCCGAGCTGGCGGCGGAGACGCGCGACATGGACTTCAAATTGGAGCAGGTGCAGGACTTCACGCCCACGCCAATGACGGTGTCCACCGACACGTGGTACTCGGGCTACCACCCTTACACGCTCGAGCCCGTCTTCTCCGCACGCACGCCCGAGGAGAAACTGCGGCAAAGGATGTTTTTCTTCTGGTACAAGCCGGAGGAGCGTCCGCGCATCGTAGCCGAGCTGCGACGCATGGGCCGCCCCGACCTCATCGCGCGCCTCTACCCCGGCGGCGCCGGCTGTCCCGCCGGCTCACGCCACGCGGGGATAATCCGCCAGCAGGAAAACAAGCGGCACACGGAAAAGCCCCGCCACACGGAAAGGCCGCAAAAAGGCGGCAAAAACGGAGGCGGCGCGCCGCACGCAGCACGTGACAACCGCCCGCACACCGCACCGCACACCGCCCAACGCGGGAAAGGGCGCGGCGGCAGACGCTGACACGCCCCATCGCCCCATTTCCCCAACAAACGGACAACACGCCTTCGGCACCGGCCGCACGCGTTTCCGTCCGCACACACCAAAGCACAACCCCACCCCATGCATAGACACACCCTCCCCGCCGCCGCACTCGCGGCACTCGCGGCGCTCACCCCGCACGACGCGGCGGCACAGAGCGCACTGACACGCGCCGGACACAACATAGAGTACAGCGCCGAGGCGGCGGTGACCACAGGCACGGGCGACGACAGTCCGCTGTGGCTCACGGCCAACCGCCACGGCATGTCGTCCGTGGAGAAAAACAACGGCTACCTGCGCGCCGGCATCTTCCACCGCGCCGAGACCGACTCCGCCTCCCACTGGCGCATAGGCTACGGCATAGACGCGGCCGTGGCGTACAACTTCACCAGCACCGTCGTGCTGCAGCAGCTTTACGCCGACTTCGGCTGGCGCTTCCTGCGGCTCACCGCCGGCGCGAAAGAGTATGACATGCAGCTGAAGAACCCTTACCTCAGCAGCGGCTCGCAGACTTTCGGCTCCAACGCGCGCCCCGTGCCGCAAGTGCGCATCGCCATACCCGAGTATGTCAGCATCACGGGACGCAGCGACTGGGCGGCCGTGAAAGGGTACATAGGCTACGGCATGATGACCGACGGGCGCTTCCAGCGCGACTACTGCGCCGAGGGGCAGCCCTACACGCGGCACGCGCTCTACCACGCCAAGGCGGGCTACCTGCGGGTGGGCAACGAGGCGAAATTTCCGCTCACGCTTGAGGGCGGACTGGAGATGGCGTGCGAGTTCGGCGGCACCACGTACAACGCCACATCGTGGGACGGCACGCTCTCACAGCCCGTGGAAAACCCCAAGGGGGCGAAGGCTTTCCTTGACGCCTTCCTCGGCACGGGCGGCGACTCCACCGACGGCGACGGCTACGCCAACGCCACCGGCAACACGCTGGGCAGCTGGCTGCTGAGGCTCAACTACAAAGGGCGCGGCTGGCGCGTGTCGGCTTACTACGACCATTTCTTCGAGGACCACTCAATGATGTTCGGGCAGTACGGCTGGCGCGACGGCCTCATCGGCATTGAGGCGCAGCTGCCCGCCAACCGCGTGGCGGACGGCATAGTGTACGAGTACCTCACCACCACCTACCAGAGCGGTCCTGTGTACCACGACCACACCGACGCCGTGCCCGACCAGGTGAGCGGCATGGACAACTACTACAACCACAACCTCTACGCGGGCTGGCAGCACTGGGGGCAGGCGGCGGGCAACCCGCTCATCTTCTCGCCCCTCTACGAGCACAACGGCTCGCTCGCCTTTACGGGCAACCGCCTGCGGGCGCACCACGTGGGCGTGACCGGCGCGCCCTGCGCCGCGCTGCGCTACCGCGTGCTTTACACGCACGAGCGCAACCTCGGCACCTACTCCGCGCCCTACCGCCGCGCGCGTTCCACTCACAGCCTGCTCTGCGAGGCCGACTACCGCTTCGCACGCAAGGACGGCACGCCGAGCGGATGGCGGGCGGGACTTTCCGTCGCGCTGGACCACGGCACACTTCTCGGCAACAACCTCGGCTTCCAGCTGCGCGTGGCGAAGACCGGAGTATTCCTGAAACAATAAACGTTCCGGCCAAGCCCCCAGGACAGACAAACCACCACACAAAGCACACCCCAATGACACCGCATACAAAAAAACTCGCCGCAGCCCTCGCGCTGCTCTCCCTCACCGCCTGCGACAAGACTCCCGAAAACGGGGCTCTCGACGGGATGTGGCGGCTGGAAGAGGTGCACTCGCGCACCGCCGGCTCCGCCGCATACTCCGAGCCGCGCGACGCGGCGACGGCTGACGTGTACTGGTCGTTCCAGCTCAAGCTGCTCGACATCAAGAGCAACGGCACACGCCCCGACGCCACACCCGCCGAAGTGATGGCCCGCTTCACCCACACGGGCGGCACGCTTTCCGTCACCTCCACCTACCTGCACGGGCGTTCGACCGACACGCCCGTCACGGCGGACACGCAGTACAACGGACATCCCATCGACCTGCGTCCGCTCGGCCTTGACGGATGCACCGCCACCTTCCGCGTCGTGCGGCTCGACTCGCGCCGCATGACGCTCTGCTCGGACAGCGACAGCCTGCTCTTCAAAAAGATTTAGGCACAGCCCGTCCGGCGCAAAGGCTCCGGCGCGTGACTTTTTCACGGCACGGAGTTTCGGCGTGCGGCAGGCTGACCAACCGCTTGCGCATCTTATGTCCGTCCAGTTTCCCCGGCAATACCGCCACGCCGCCGCATTATATATTATGACACCTTATATATGATTGCGTACATCGGCGCCCGCACAGTATTTCTGCCATTTTCACATAAGGGAAGCACAGGCGTAAGCCCTGCCCGCGCTGTTTTCCGCGCAAAAAGTGCGGTAAAAGTTTGCCAGTTTCGGGGAATTCCGTACTTTTGCACCGCTCTTAACGGGGACACGGGCGCTTAGCTCAGCTGGTTCAGAGCGTCTGCCTTACAAGCAGAGGGTCGGCGGTTCGAATCCGTCAGCGCCCACTTCCCCAAAAGTATCCCCCGCAATAGCCGGGACGGATTACGACACACACAAGGCCGGTCTTCAAAGGAGACCGGCCTTATTGTTTCCGCGCGGGAATGGCGGACTGCGAAAGGAGTCGCACCGCCCTCCCACATACACAGGAAAGACATGCACAACGGATTTGTAAAAGTGGCGGCCGGCGTGCCGCGCGTCAACGTGGCCGACTGCGCGTACAACACGCGCCAGATAGAGGGACTGATGGCACGCGCCGACGGACTGGGCGCGGAGGTGCTGTGCCTGCCCGAACTCTCACTCACGGCCTACACCTGCCAGGACCTATTCCTCCAGCAACAACTGCTTGACGGCGCGGAGTCGTCACTGCTCAAGCTGATGGAGTTCAGCCGCAACCTCGGCGTGACGACACTTGTCGGCATGCCGGTGGCGTACGGCAACATGCTTTTCAACTGCGCCGCCGTGGTGCAGCGCGGAAAGGTGTGCGGCTTCGTGCCGAAAACCTATCTTCCCAACTACAAGGAGTTTTACGAGCACCGCTGGTTTTCGCCCGCCGCGGCCGTGCTAGAGGGCGCGGAGGTGCACTTTTGCGGACAGACAGTCCCCCTCAGCTCCCGCCTGCTCTTTGACACGCAGCACTGCGTCTTCGGCATAGAGCTTTGCGAAGACCTGTGGGCTCCCGTCCCGCCAAGCTCCGCGCTGGCACTGGGCGGGGCTGACATCATCTTCAACCTCAGCGCGAGCAACGAGCTTGTGGGCAAGGACGGCTACCTGCGCTCACTTGTGCAGGGGCAGAGCGCGCGGCTCGTCTCCGGTTATGTGTACGCGGGGAGCGGCTTCGGGGAAAGCTCGCAGGACCTTGTGTTCAGCGGACGCGCCTTCATCGCCGAAAACGGTCACTTGCTTGTCTCGGGCGAACGCTTCCTTATGGACGAGCAGCTTGTGGTGAGCGAAATAGACGTGGAGCGCCTGCGGGCCGAACGCCGCGCCAACACCACCTTCGCCGCTTCGGCAGCCGCCAACGCCCTGCCGCTGGGCAAGGTGGAGCTTGAGCCTGCCCCCACCGACACGCCCTTCACGCTCACGCGCGCCGTCGACCCGCACCCATTCGTGCCCTCAGGCGGCGAGCTAAACCTGCGCTGCGAGGAGATACTCTGCATGCAGAGCGAGGGACTGGCGCGCCGCGTGCGCCACACCCACGCCAAGACCGTGGTGGTGGGCGTGAGCGGCGGACTCGACTCCACGCTGGCTCTGCTGGTGGCAGTAAACGCCTTCGACCGCCTCGGCCTCGACCGCCGGGGCGTGGTGGGCGTCACCATGCCGGGCTTCGGCACAACGGGGCGCACCTACACCAACGCCGTCAACCTCATGAAGCACCTCGGCGTGACGATACGCGAGATAAGCATCGCCGACGCCGTGCGGCAGCATTTCCACGACCTCGGACACGACGAGGGGGTGCACGACCTTACATACGAAAACTCACAGGCCCGCGAGCGCACGCAGATACTGATGGACGCGGCGGGGCAGTCGGGCGGCTTCGTGGTGGGCACGGGCGACCTCAGCGAGCTTGCACTGGGCTGGGCCACCTACAACGGCGACCACATGAGCATGTACGGGGTCAACGCCTCCGTGCCGAAGACGCTTGTGCGCCACCTCGTAAAATGGGCGGCGGACAACATAGCCGACGAGGCGAGCCGCGTCACGCTGCTTGACATCGTGGACACGCCAATCAGCCCCGAGCTTATACCGGCGGCGGAGGACGGAACAATATCTCAGGTGACCGAAGACCTCGTGGGTCCATACGAGCTTCACGACTTCTTCCTGTACTACACGCTGCGCTTCGGCTTCCGCCCGCAAAAGGTGAGATACCTCGCCCTGCACGCCTTTGACGGCGCGGACGGGCGGCCGCACCACACGGAAGAAGAGGTAGACAAATGGCTGCGCGTCTTCTACCGCCGCTTCTTCTCACAGCAGTTCAAGCGCTCGTGCATGCCGGACGGGCCGAAGGTGGGCAGCTGCTCGCTCAGTCCGCGCGGAGACTGGCGCATGCCGTCCGACGCCTGCGGTGACGCTTGGCTCCACGCCCTCGACAAGGAGGGCGGAGCGGAGTGACACGCGCCGCGCGTACGTAAAGAAATCCGCGCAAGACGCAAGTTGTGCCGCAAGGGGAATACACGCGCGGCAAATCCACAAGGACTAAGGGTAACCGCCGCCCGCCACAAGCGGGAAACCGGCAACCTCCCGCAAAAACGAAACGCCACAAATGAGAAAGACCATACTGCTTGCAGCCGCCGCGCTGCTCTGCACGCTCACCACCCTCGCCGCCGCGCGTGACGGCGAGCGGCTCTTCGCCCGCGTTGTGGCAGAGCCGTCCGAGATATACGCCGGCGACAGCACTCTTGTGTCGGTTGTGCTTTACTCCACAGCGCCGGTTGCCTCAGCCGAGTGCTCCACAAAGTTCCGCGTCAACGGGAAAGGGAAGAGCGACGTGCGCCAGTTAGCAGTCAACCGCGACGCCACAGCCTCCCGCGTGAGGGAGGGCGGACGCGTCTACCACACGCTGGTCTGGGCACAGTATGTGGTGGCACTGCATGACGTGGCGAAGTACACCGTGCCGCAGCAGAAGTTCAAGGCGACGCTGCGCCGCGCGGTGCGCGTACCCGACATGTTCGACCGCATGATGGGCGCGCAGCCCGAATACCGCGAGACGCGTGTGGAGGGCGTGTCGGAGGAGTTTACGCTCGAAGCCAAGGAAAAGCCGCTGCGCAGCACACAGGAAATGATGCGCTCGGGCGGCGGGGTACTCTGACCGGCGGGCGGCTCCCGGGTTCTCCCCCACCCTGCATTGCGCCCGCACCCCGCACGCCATGGGGAAATGTCCGGAAAACTTGTGCGGACGGGAAAGTTGGCGTAACTTTGCGATGCGTTAAAGGCAAGGACAGGGACATTTATACAAAGCCTTTCGCACGACAGGAAGCCACACACGGCGCAGCTTCCGCACAAACGGAAAACTGCGCACACACGGCACGCCAGCACGCAGCCTGGAAGCCGGGCGAACGCGTCGGGACGCGCCGGCGCGACAACAACGACACAACTCATTTTATTTAACTCATGGAATATTCACACGAAGTACAGAACATGTGTTGCGTGGCAAAAGGCCCCAACCATGGTCCCGCCCCCATACCCGAAGAGGGCAAGTGGGTGCAAGCCAAGGAAATCAAGGACATATCGGGCCTGACCCACGGTGTGGGATGGTGCGCTCCCCAGCAGGGTGCCTGCAAGCTGACGCTCAACGTGAAGGAGGGTGTCATCGAGGAGTGCCTCGTGGAGACGATTGGCTGCTCGGGCATGACGCACTCCGCAGCAATGGCCAGCGAAATACTCCCCGGCAAGACCATCCTCGAGGCGCTTAACACCGACCTCGTTTGCGACGCCATCAACACCGCTATGCGCGAGCTGTTCCTCCAGATTGTGTACGGCCGCACGCAGAGTGCTTTCTCCGAGGGCGGACTGGTGATTGGCGCCGGTCTTGAGGACCTTGGCAAGGGTCTCGTGAGCCAGTGCGGCACGCTCTACGGCACGAAAGTGAAGGGCACGCGCTACCTCCAGCTCACCGAGGGCTACATCACGAAGATGTTCCTTGACAAGGACAACGAGGTGATTGGCTACGAGTTTGTCCACATGGGCAAGTTCATGGACGCCGTGAAGAAAGGCATGGACGCAAACGAGGCGCTCAAGAGCGTCACGGGACGCTACGGCCGCACCACGGAGGAGCAGGGAGCAGTGAAATCTATCGACCCACGTAAAGACTAAGGAGGACAGACCATGATAAGAGAAGTGAAGTTTGAGAGCCAGGACCGCCGCATCAAGCAGATACTCGCGGCGCTCAACAAGCACGGCATCAAAGACATTGAAGAGGCCAACCAGATATGTGACTCCTACGGTCTCGACCCCTACCAGGAGTGCGAGAGCACGCAGATGATTTGCTTCGAGAACGCGAAGTGGGCTTACGTTGTGGGCACCGCCATCGCACTCAAGGAGAAGGCAAAGGACGCAGTGGAGGCTGCCGAGTACATCGGCGAGGGCCTGCAGGCTTTCTGCATCCCCGGCTCCGTGGCTGACGACCGCAAGGTGGGCGTGGGTCACGGCAAGCTCGCCGCCCGTCTTCTCTCCCCGGAGACGAAGTGCTTCGCATTCCTCGCCGGCCACGAGAGCTTCGCAGCCGCAGAGGGCGCCATCAAGATTGCACAGATGGCCAACCAGAGCCGCCCCGCAGACAAGCCCCTGCGCTGCATCCTCAACGGTCTGGGCAAGGACGCCGCAATGATTATCAGCCGCATCAACGGCTTCACCTATGTGCAGACGAAGTTTGACTACTACACGGGCGAGCTCAAGGTGGTGAAGACCACGGCTTACAGCGACGGTCCCCGCGCAAAGGTGAACTGCTACGGCGCCGACGACGTGCGCGAGGGTGTGGCTATCATGTGGAAAGAGGATGTGGACGTTTCCATCACGGGCAACTCCACCAACCCCACCCGCTTCCAGCACCCGGTGGCCGGAACGTACAAGAAGGAGCGCGTGCTTCAGGGCAAGCCTTACTTCAGCGTGGCTTCCGGCGGCGGCACGGGCCGCACGCTGCACCCGGACAACATGGCAGCCGGTCCCGCCTCCTATGGTATGACCGACACGCTGGGACGCATGCACTCTGACGCGCAGTTTGCCGGCTCGTCCTCTGTCCCCGCTCACGTGGAGATGATGGGCTTCCTCGGCATTGGCAACAACCCGATGGTGGGCTGCTCCGTGGCCTGCGCCGTGAAGGTTGACCTCGCGCTCAACAAGAAGTGATTTGCCCCAGGCATTCATCAGCATATATCCCCCGCAACCCTTGGCGGTTGCGGGGGATTTTTGGCGGGCAACGCTTTAATGCCTAACTTTGCCGAATACGGCAGAGCGGCGCGGCTTTTCTGCACATCTGCACAGAGGACGCACGCACAGCACACTACCCGTCACAAAGACTGGCTTGCAAGGCTTTCACCAGCCGCCCAAGCCAACACACAACCCAACAAAGACAAATAGCAATGGAAAAGATTGTCACTGACGGCAACTTCGCCGAAATGGAAGCCACCGGCCTCCCCATCATTCTTGACTTCTCCGCCACTTGGTGCGGCCCCTGCCAGAAGATTGCCCCTTATATAGCCGAGCTCGCTGAACAGTACGACGGGCGCATCTGCGTGGGCAAGTGCGACGTGGACGACAATATGGAACTCACGGCAAAATATGGTGTTCGCAACGTGCCGACCGTGCTCTTCATCAAGGGCGGCGAGGTGGTTGACAAGCAGGTGGGCGCTGCTTCAAAGAGCGTCTTCGCCGAGAAAGCCGAGAATCTCCTGAAATAAAACGAGCCCCGCCCGGGGGGGGCGAAACAGCAAAACGGATATGGCCATACTTGACGACGAGCTGATGCAGGACGCGCAGGACGACGCCCGCGCAGTGGAATACATCACGTCACACCTGCCGCAAGAGCTGCGCGAGCAGCTGACCGAAGAGCAGCTCTACTATTTCCTTGACCTCATCGTGGAGTATTACGCGCAAAGCGGCATACTTGACGCCGAGCCCGACGAGGACGGCTATGTGGACATTGACGGCGAGGAAGTGGCCGCCTACATCGCCCGCAAGGCTAAAAAGGAGGGAATTGGGGAATTCTCCCCCGAGGATCTTCTCTTCGTGGTGCAGGCGGAAATGGACTATGAGTTCGGCGCGGAAGAAGACGACTGACACCGCCACGCACCCGCTTCCAATACACAGCAAGCCCTTCGGCGGCACAAGCCTCCGCAAGGGCTTTGCTTTTTCTCTCCCGCCAGGAATGCGCGCGACGGCGCGGTATTTCCCCCGCAGGTACACGGAAACGCGACAAGGAGGCGGGCGGGACTACACATGAAAAGCATATGAAAAATACGACACTCAGAAAGACACTATGGACAACCGTCCTATTGCTGCCCGCTCTTGCCGCCGCCGCTTGCGGCGGGCGGACGGATGGGAACGCAAACGCCGCCACAGACAGCACTACAACCCAGACGGACAGCTTCGCCACCGCGCGTTTCGACCTCTCTTGCTGCATATACACCGCAGCCGACTCGCAAAAAGTGGAGCGGCTGCTGCGAGAGACACCCGACGAGGGGGAGAACGATGTGTTGTTTTTCGCCCGCAGACTCACGGGACTGCCGTATGTAGCCGCCACACTGGAAAAAGGCGACCCAGAGAAACTGGTGGTGAACCTGCGGCAGCTTGACTGCACCACACTTGTGGAAACGGCTTTCGCCCTGGCCATGACACGGCGCGAAAGGCGGGACGACTTCGCCTCCTACTGCGCCAACCTTGAACGGCTGCGCTACCGGGGCGGACGGATAGACGGCTACCTCTCACGGCTGCACTACTTCACTTGGTGGTTTCATGACAACATCGCGAAAGGTACGGTGAGCGAGGTGGAACTGCCCGCAGCCCTTACCACTCCGCTCGTGGTAGACAACCACTATATGAGCCGCCACGCCGACAAGTACGAAATGCTGCGCCGCCACCCCGAGTGGACGGACAGCATCGCCGCGATGGAACGGACAACAAACGGTCCAGACGGGACATACCTGCCGCAGGAACATACGGGGCTGCCGCACAAGCGACTGCAAGCCATCGAAAACGGCGACCTCATCGCCATAGTCACCACAAAAGACGGACTGGACTACTCACACCTTGGTCTGGCGGCGTGGGGCAAGGACGGACTGCTGCACCTGCTCAACGCTTCGTCCATCCACCACAAGGTTGTAGAGGAGCCGAAGACACTACTGCGCTACCTCAAAGAGCACCCCACTTCCGTGGGCATACGGGTTTTCCGGCTGAATTGAAACCCACAGCTGAGCTATTCCTCCGTACGGGCGGGTTCTGACAAACGGTAGATCATCGGCTCTCTCAACTTTCCGCGCGGTTTGCAGCCCAAAGTGCGGCAAACACGCCTTGGGATAATTCCGCCCCAAACATAAGAAAGACAGCGTGCCGCACACACACGACACGCCGTCCTTTCACGTTTTATGCTGTCACAGCACGGGCGGGGTCACTCACCCTGCTCCTGCGCCGTCTGCTCAATGAGCTTATTCTGCAGGTCGCCCGGCATAAGCTCGTAGCTGGCAAACTTCATGATGAACGAAGCGCGGCCGCCGGTAAGCGAACTCAGCGTGGTGGCGTAGCTTGACATCTCTTTCAAGGGCACTTTCGCCTGCAGCTTTTCGTACCCGCTCTCGCTGCTCATCCCGACGATGAGTCCGCGCCGTCCCTGCAGGTCGCTCATCACATCACCCATCTTGTCGGCAGGTACAAAAACCTCCACGTCGTAAATAGGCTCAAGCACCTTGGGACCCGCCTCGCGGAAAGCCTGACTGAAAGCGTTGCGCCCGGCAAGCATAAAGGATAGCTCATTGGAGTCTACCGGATGCATCTTGCCGTCGTACACCACCACGCGCACATCGCGGGCATAGCTTCCAGTAAGCGGTCCCTGCTCCATTCGGCTCATCACGCCCTTAAGTATGGCGGGCATAAAACGAGCGTCAATGGCACCACCCACGACAGAGTTGATGAAGACGAGCTTGCCGCCCCATTCCAGCGAAATCTCCTCCTTGCCCTTAATGTTGACACGTATCTCCTGTCCGCCGAAGTGGTAGACAGTCGGGTCGGGCATGCCGTCGCTGTAAGGCTCGACAATAAGGTGTACCTCGCCAAACTGCCCCGCGCCGCCGCTCTGCTTCTTGTGGCGGTAGTCGGCACGCGCCGCCCGTGTGATGGTTTCACGGTAAGGTATGCGCTGCTCGTAAAAGTCCACGGCAATCTTGTCAAGGTTTTCAAGCCGCCATTTCAGCGTGCGCAGGTGAAACTCGCCCTGCCCGTGCACAAGTATCTGCCGCAACTCCTTGCTTTGCTCCACCTCCCACGTGGGGTCTTCCTGCCGCATACGGTTGAGCGCGGCCATCATCTTCTCCGTGTCAGCCTCGTTCTTCGCACGTATGGCACGGGTAAACTTGGGGTTGGGGTACTTTATGAAGTTGAAACGGTTGTCGCAGTCCTTCGCGTTAAGCGTATTGCCCGTACGCACATCCTTCAGCTTGACCGTGCAACCAATATCGCCGGCCGAGAGACTCTCCACCTTCTCACGGTTCGCACCCGAGCAGACGAACAGCTGTGCCATACGCTCCTTCGAGCCGCGGTCGGCGTTGGAAAGGTCGTCTCCCTCGTGTACTGTTCCGCTCATCACCTTGAAGTACTGCACCTCGCCGATGTGCGGCTCCACGCCCGTTTTGAAGAAATAAATCGAAGCTGTGCCAGCAGGGTCGGGAGAAACCACTTCGCCGCGTGTATTGTGTACTGCGGGCATCTCGTTGACGAAAGGCACAACGTTTCCAAGGAATTCCATCAGACGTCCCACACCCATATTCTTTGAGGCGCAGACGCAGAAGATAGGGAACACACTGCGCGTCACCATACCCTTGCGGATGCCCTCGCGCATCTCGTCCTCGGTGAGGTGTTCCGTCTCAAAGAATTTCTCCATCAGCCCCTCGTCGTTTTCGGCGGCGGCCTCCACCAGCTGGCGGTGCATCTCGTTTGCCTTGTCAAGCTCCGATGCGGGGATATCCTCAACCTTAGGCTCACCACCCTCGGGACCCCACGTGAGCTTCTTCATCAGTATCACGTCGATGAGCGAGTTGAAATCCGGTCCCGTGGCGACAGGATACTGCACGGGTACGGCCTTTGCTCCGTAAATGCCTTGCAGCTCAGAAACGATGGCATCGAAGTCACATTTCTCGTCGTCAAGCTGGTTGACAAGGAAGATGACGGGCTTTTGCAGCTTTTCGGTGTAGCGGAAGTGGTTTTGCGTACCTACCTCGGGACCGAAGCGCCCATTGATAAGCAACAAGGCGGTGTCAGTCACGTTGAGCGCGGTGAGTGCGGCTCCCACGAAGTCGTCCGACCCCGGGCAGTCAATTATGTTTAGTTTCTTTCCCATCCACTCCACATGGAAGACGGTGGAGAAAACCGAGTAGCCGTAGTCCTGCTCTACGGGGAAGTAGTCACTTACGGTGTTTTTCGCGGTGATGCGCCCGCGGCGGCTAATCTGACCACTCTCAAAGAGCAGAGCCTCCGTGAGGGTGGTCTTGCCTGAGCCGTCGTTGCCAAGGAGTGCGATGTTCTTGATTTCGTTGGATTGGTATACTTTCATGGTGTACGCCGATTAAAGGTTGTTTTTACTTCAAAGCGGCGGGGGACTTTCCCCCGTTCTGGGGCGCAAATTACAAATTACGCCGAATATTTGCAAAGTGCGCTTTCGTTTTCTGCAAGTGTTTCCAGTGTTTTTACGCCAAGAGCTGGACGCTTGCTCCGGGAGTACTTGGCGCATAGTCCATCCGAGCTATTGAAAGCGCGGGTAATACAAATAGCCCAAGGCACTCTCCCTTGCAGGGAAACACCTTGGGCTTTATAATATAAGCGGAGAAATTTCACCGGCACATGCCGTACCCCCGCACCTCTTGTCCGAAATCAACGGAGGTTACTCCCAACCCAGCGCGCTTGCGCCGAGCACAGCAGCCTCGCTGCCGTTTAGCGAGGAGACAAGCAGCTTTGCCTTCCCCTTGTATATGTTGAGGATGTTTGCGTCGTAGGCCTTGCGCAAGGGCTTCATCAGATAGTCGCCCGCCTTGGTAAGGCCGCCGAAGAAGACAAACGCCTCGGGACTGTTGAACGTGGCGTAGTCAGCGCACGCCGTGCCAAGGATTGTCCCCGTGTACTCGAAGATGTCAAGCGCAATCTTGTCGCCCTTTTCCGCCGCCTTGAACACATCAAACGAGGTGATTTTCTCAGGGTCGAGACTGCGGAGCAGACTGTTCTCGCTGCGGACGGAAAGGAACTCACGCGCGGTGCGTGCCACGCCCGACGCCGAGGTGTAAGTCTCAAGGCAACCACTGCGCCCGCAGCCGCACTTGCGTCCTTTCTCCGTATGGTCGATGACGAAGTGGCCCAGCTCTCCGGCGAAGCCGTCACTGCCGTAAACCACCTTGCCGTCCACCACGATGCCCGAACCAACGCCCGTGCCGAGCGTAATCATGATAAAATTCTTCATACCGCGTGCCACGCCGTAGGTCATCTCGCCAATTGCGGCGGCGTTGGCGTCATTGGTCACGCGCACGGGGATGCCGAGGGCTTTCTCAAAGAGCTGCGCCACGGGGATTATGTCGTCCCATATCAAGTTGGCGGCGTACTCTATGTTGCCGGTGTAGTAGTTGCCGTTGGGCGCGCCTATGCCCATGGCACGTATGTTCTCTATGCCGCCGACACTGTCAAGGGCGGGCTGCAGGGCTGCCACAGAAGCAGCCACATAGTCGTCAAATTTGGGGTAGGCCTTGGTGGAGATTACGGTTTGCGACTTGATGTTGCCGCGCTGGTCCACGATACCGAACACCGAGTTGGTGCCGCCCATGTCAAGACCGATGACATAGGGCTTTTCTATATCTATTTCCATGGTTGAGTTTGAGAAAAATGAGTTCGCGGGAAAGAAATGCCTGCTTGGCAAAAATCCGGCGCAAATGTAACACTTGCTTTCCATAACGCGCCCTTTGCCGCTGCCTTTTTTGACGAGGCCGCGCTCCGCCACCTGCAAAATGCCCAAACGTAAAAAAGCGGGGACACACACCTTATATATATAAGGTATGCATGTCCCCGCGTGTGCCTTTACGGCTTGCTTCGTCTGTGCGCGGGCTAAATCGCGTCGCGCGTCACTTGTGGTCGTGCTCCTCCTCCATAGAAATCTCCTCGCCGTGCGTGTCCTGGAAGACATACTGCAGGAAAGCGAGACGCTGGTCGGCGTAGACACGCACGCCCATGCCGTACTTCATCTGCCAGCGGCGCTTTATGGAAAGCACGCCCTGGTTGAGGTACGCCGCCACGAAAGGATGAACATAGAGGCGGAACTTCCTGATGCCCAGCTTGCCGACGAGCATCTCTATCTTACTCTCAAGCAGGTCGGTGAAAAGCAGGCTCGACTTTATCTTGCCCGTGCCACCGCACGAGGGACAGCTTTCCTCCACACTCACACTCATGGCCGGGCGCACGCGCTGGCGGGTGATTTGCATCAGTCCGAACTTTGACAGCGGAAGGATGCTGTGGCGTGCGCGGTCCTTGCGCATATTCTCCACCATCCGCTCATAGAGCTTCTGTCGGTTTTCGGGGAGGTTCATGTCAATGAAGTCCACCACGATGATGCCGCCCATGTCGCGCAGCCGCAGCTGGCGTGCGAGCTCGTCGGCCGCACCGAGGTTCACGTCTAGCGCGTTGACCTCCTGTCCCTCCGGAGCCTTGGAGCGGTTTCCGCTGTTCACGTCCACCACGTTGAGCGCCTCCGTCTGCTCGATGATGAGGTAAGCCCCGTGCTTGTAGGTGACGGTGCGCCCGAAAGAAGTCTTTATCTGCTTCGTGACGGAGAAGTTGTCAAAGATGGGCACCGCCCCCTTGTACTGCTTCACGATGTCCTTGCACTGCGGCGCGATGAGCGACACATAGTCGCGCACCTCATTGTACACGCCGTAGTCGTTGACGTAGATGTTTGCGTAGGACGGGTTGAAGAGGTCGCGCAGCAGTGCCACGGCGCGGCTGGTCTCCTCGTAGGCAAGCTGCGGCAGTGCCAGTTTCTCGCGCCGCGAGCGTTTCACCACATCCACCACGCCCTCCCAGCGGCTGAGCAAGATGCGCAGCTCGTTGTCAAGCTCGGCCACGCGTATGTTTTCGGCCACGGTGCGTATTATCACGCCGAAGCCTTTCGGCTTGATGCTCTGCACAAGCTGCTTGAGCCTCGCGCGCTCGGCGGCACTCTTTATTTTGGAGGAGACGGACACCTTGTCGCAGAAGGGCATCAGCACGAGGAAGCGCCCTGCGAAAGACAGCTCGGATGTGAGCCGTGGACCTTTCGTGTTGATAGGCTCTTTCACTATCTGCACGAGTATCTCCTGCCCCACTTTCAGCGTGTTCTGTATGCTGCCGTCCTTGTCGAGGTCGGGCTGGCGTCCCACCTTGTCCGGACTTGCCTGCCGGCGTCCGTCGCCCAGAAGCTGCAGGTACTTGTCCAGCGAGTGGTATTTCGTGCCAAGGTCAAGGTAATGCAGGAAGGCATCCTTTTCGAAGCCCACGTTGACGAAGCAAGCGTTGAGTCCCGGCATCAGTTTTCTCACCTTTGCCAAATAGATGTTGCCCACGGAGAAATGCTCCGACCGCCCTTCCTGCTGAAACTCGACGAGTCTCTTGTCCTCAAGCAGGGCGATGGATACGTTTTTCGGGCTGACGTCTACGATAACTTCGCTTGTCATGTCGTTTTCTTTTGTTTCCCGCGGCCGTGTGCGCTGCGTGCGCTGCGTGCTGCCGGCATTTCCCCGCCGCCGCGCCGCCGCCCCGGCCGCCTTAGTGTGCCTGGCGCCACACAACGCCACCCCGCCGCGCTTTGGCGGAAGAGCTGGCAGGTGTTGCGCCCGTTTCCCGCCTTTCGGCGGGGTGTCAATATAAAAAAGCGAGTAAACGAGCATCCCCCTCCCGCCCTTCCGTGGGGGCATCGTGAGGCGTGACTTCTCGTTTACCCGTCCTTCCTACCGTGCTTCGCCGGTAGAAGCGCCGAGCTTACTTGCTCTTATGACGATTCTTGCGAAGTCTCTTTTTGCGCTTGTGAGTCGACATCTTGTGTCTTTTCTTCTTCTTCCCGTTAGGCATGGTTAAATACGTTTATGGGTTAATTGTATGTTGAATGTTATTTTGCTTCTTCCTGAATTGAGAGGGAGAAAGTCTTTGCCGGCTTGAACGCGGGTATGTGGTGCTCGGGGATGATGATGGTGGTGTTCTTGGAGATGTTGCGTGCCGTCTTCTCCGCCCGCTTCTTGAGGATGAAGCTCCCGAAGCCGCGGAGGTACACATTCTCTTTCTTCTCCCCAAGGGACTCCTTCACCGTCTGCATGAATGCCTCCACGGTTACAAGTACGGTCGCTCTGTCAATGCCCGTCTTGCGTGCGATTTCGTTGACAATGTCTGCTTTCGTCATAATCGGCTGGCTAGTTTTTGTTGAATTTCTTTTTGAAAACGCGTGCAAAGATATAATTTTCAGTTTGTTTGTAGCGCACGCGCCTCAGTTTTTTGCTGTATCCGCCCCCGCCGGGGGCGTTTCCGGCGTTGCTTGGTCACTCCGCCGTGACGGGAATTTTCCCTATGCGGCGCGTGTGCCGCCCGCCCTCGAAAGGCGTGGTGAAAAACTCGTCCATAATTTCGCGTGCGGTGTCCTCACTGATGTACCTGCCCGGCATCACAAGCACGTTGGCGTCATTGTGTTGGCGTGTCATGTGCGCAATCTCCGGCTCCCACACAAGGGCGGCACGCACGCACTGGTGCTTGTTGAGCGTCATCGAGATACCCTCGCCCGAGCCGCAGACAGCCACGCCTGTCTCCACCTCTCCGCGCTCCATCGCGCGAGCCAGGGCATGTGCGTAGTCAGGGTAGTCGCAGCTTTCCTCGGAGTAGGTGCCGTAGTCCTTGTACGCCATCCCCTTCTCCTCCAGATATCCTTTCACAAATTGCTTGAGAGCGTAGCCCGCGTGGTCGCTGGCCAGTCCAATAGTCTTTGCCATTATACTTATACCTTATATATATGGAGGACGGACGGCAGCCAGGCGCAAGGAAGCACCTCGCGCTCACCACCGTCCGGCCGTCTCCGTCCGTCACGCCTCCTTGAGGTATTTCAGTATCTCCTCCCTCATGTGCGCAGGGGTGTAGCCCAGCTTCTCGTCAAGCACTTTGTAGGGCGCGCTGAAGCCGAAGCTCTCCAGGCCGTAGACGCGTCCGCGCGAGCCGGCCAGACCCTCAAACACCACGGGAAGCCCCGCCGTGAGGGCGAATACCTTTCCGCCGGAGGGGATGAGACTCTCCTGATAGTCCTTGTCCTGACAGCGGAAGAGTCCTTCGCTGGGGCAGCTCACCACACGCGCCTTCACGCCGTCACCGCGCAGCATCGCGGCAGCCTCGACAAGGGTGCTCACCTCGGAACCCGAAGCCACCAGCACCACGTCGGGCTCGCGCTCCTCCACCACGGCGTACGCGCCGCGCCGCACTCCCTTGTAGTCGGTGCCGGCGGGGAGGTCGTTCACGTTCTGGCGGCTGAAAATAAGCGCAGTGGGCGTGTCAAAGTTCTCCATCGCCATACGCCAGCACTCCGTCACTGCGTGTACGTCGCAGGGGCGCAGCACGCGCACGCTGTCGCGTCCGCTGTGGTTGCGCAGTTTCTCCATGAGGCGTATCTGCGCCTCCTGCTCCACGGGCTCGTGTGTGGGTCCGTCCTCGCCCACGCGGAAAGCGTCGTGCGACCAGACAAACTTCACCGGCACCTCCATAAGCGCCGCCATGCGTATGGCGGGTTTCATGTAGTCGGAGAATACGAAGAACGTGCCCATCGCCGTGATGATGCCGCCGTGCAGCATCATGCCTATGCACACGCAGGCCATGGTGAGCTCGGACACGCCGGCCTGCAGGAAGCCGCCGGCGAAATTGGTGCGCGTTATCTCAGTGGTGTGCTTGAGGAAGCCGTCCGTCTTGTCGGAGTTGCAGAGGTCGGCGGAAGACACTATCATATTGGGGACATACTCGGAGAGCAGCGAGAGGCAGGCGGACGAGCCGTTGCGGGTGGGCGAGCCTGACTTCTGCTGCACGCTGTCCCACGGAATCTCGGGGAGGCGGTTGTGCATCCAGTCGTCAAGCTGCGCGGCCTTACCGGGGTTTGCGGCCTCCCACCCAGCCTCCTCGGCCTTGCGCGCGGCGGCCACGGCACGCAGCTCGTCAAGCCGCGCGGTGTACATCTCCGCCACCTCGGGGCGCACGGTGAACGGGTTCTCCGGGTCGCCGCCGAGATTCTTTATCGTGTTGGTGTAGGCCTCGCCGCCGAGGGGCGCGCCGTGCGTCTTGCAGTCGTGCTCGTACGACGTGCCGTCGGCCTTGCGGCACCCCTTTCCCATGACGCAGTGGCCTATGATGAGCGTGGGGCGGTTTTCCTCCGCGCGGGCGGCGCGCAGCGCGGCGCGAATCTGCTCGCAGTCGTTTCCGTCAATCTCAAGCACGTTCCAGTTCCACGCGCGGTACTTCATGCCCGTGTCCTCGGAGATGACGGCCGCCGTCTCGGTGCTGAGCTGTATCTCGTTGGCGTCGAAAAACATGATGAGGTTGTTGAGCCCCAGGTGTCCCGCGATGCGTCCCGCGCCCTGCGAAATTTCCTCCTGCACGCCGCCGTCGGAGATGTAGGCGAATATCTTTTCCTTGGCGAAGCCCGGGTTGCCCGTGCGGGCGTACAGAGCCTTTGCGGCGATGGCCGCGCCGACGGCGTAGGTGTGCCCCTGCCCCAGCGGGCCGCTGGTGTTTTCAATGCCGCGCTCGGGGCAGAGCTCGGGGTGTCCCGGCGTGGCGGACTGCCACTGGCGGAACTGCCGTAGCTCGTCTATCGTGTAGCGTCCGATGAGGGCGAGCTGGGAATACAGCATCGGCGACATGTGGCCGGGGTCGAGGAAGAACCTGTCACGGCAGCGCCACGTGGGGTCTCCGGGGTCGAAAGTCAGAAATTCCGAGTAGAGGACATTGATGAAGTCCGCCCCGCCCATCGCTCCGCCGGGGTGGCCCGACTTTGCGCGTTCGACCATGCTTGCCGCCAGTATGCGTATGTTGTCCGCGGCAAGGTTCATGAGTTCTTTTGTGTGTTCCATCACTTGGTTTGATGCTGTGTGTGGTGTGTGGTGCGCCCGCCGGCTGACGCGGCGCGTGCCGCAAAGATACTATTTTCTGCGTTTCCCGCCCGTCCGCCCTGTGCCATTTCCGCCCCGCTGCCGCAGCTGGGGCGTTTCCGCCAAAGGCTGACACCGCCCTCAGTCCCCTGCGGCACTTGCACGGCGGGGCGACCCGTTCGCGGGAAAGACTTTTATTTGTACTTTTGCAGCCGTTTATGGACGCAGAGGTGAAACATATTTACTCGCAGCCCGTGCTCGACCTCGTGACGGTGGGCGCGGAGTACTGCCGATACCTTGAGGCGCGGGAGCCGCACACGGAGGACGACTTCCTCCGCGTCATGGGCGGACTCCTGCCCATGATATACCTGAAGGCCGCGCTGCTTGACGGCGGGCCGGAGGCGGAGGGATGGAACGCGCACAAGGTGACCGAGGACGACTACAACTACGTGCGCTCGGCCGTGGCCGCCGCACTCGGCGCGGACGACGACTTCATCGACTTCCCCGGCGGGCGGCACGACGGCGAGTGCGCCGTGTGCACCGTCAGCGAGTGCCTCGCCGACGTCTACCAACAGCTGCGCGAGCTGGTGGAGGCTTTCCGCCAGGGCTACGAAGACGCCATGGAGGCCGCACTCGCCGAGGCGCGGGAGGAGTTCGCGCTGCAGTGGGGACGCAAGCTGCTCGCCGCGCTGCATGCCCTGCACAACCTGCGCTTCGGGGAGGAATGACCCCGCCGCGCCGCACACATTATTTATATAAAAGAGAAGATACAACGCACAGACAATGCGCCAGCTATTCAGACATACAGAAAAGACTTTCATCCCCGACCTGCCGCGCTTCACTTTCAGCGGCAAGATAGTGGTTGTGCAGTCGCTGCACGAGGCCGAACAGGCCGCCCGCGCCCTGCGCAACGCGCCCATACTGGGCATAGACACCGAGACGCGTCCGGCTTTCCGCAAGGGGGAGTCGCACAAAGTGGCGCTGCTGCAGGTGTGCGACGGGCAGGTGTGCTTCCTCTTCCGCCTCAACTCGCTTGACTTCCCGCCGTGCCTCTCCGCACTGTTGGCCGACGAGGGGGTGCTGAAAGTGGGACTCTCGCTAAAGGACGACTTTCTCATGCTGCGCCACCGTGACCCCGACTTCCGCCCGGGCGGCAGTGTCGACCTGCAGGACGTGGCAAAGGAGATGGGCATTGAGGACATGAGTCTGCAAAAGCTGTACGCCAATGTCTTCCATATGCGGCTATCCAAAAACGCACGCCTCACCAATTGGGAGGCCGACGTGCTTTCGGAGGCGCAGAAAGTGTACGCCGCCACCGACGCCTACACCTGCATACAGCTTTACAAAGAGCTTCTCCGGCTCAAGGAGAGCGGCGACTACGAGCTTGTCTGACCGCCACGCGCCGGACAGCCGCGCCCGCCCCCGCAAATTCCGCTTTTTCCCTCCGTACGTCCGCCCGTCACACGACGCACGGGGAAATGCCCGGCACCGCCCGTCTGCTTTTCGGCAACGGGGGAACCGCTGACAAAACCCACCTAACACCACACACCCGCCATGGAGTCCCCCTCCCACCCCACCATCTTCCTGCGCAAAGGCAAGCAGGAAAGCCTCAAGCGCTTCCACCCCTGGGTATTCTCCGGAGCCATTGACAGCTGCGACCGCCAGCCCGCCGAGGGCGACACGGTGCGCGTCGCCACATTCGACGGGGAGACGCTGGGCTACGGGCACTACCAGATAGGCTCCATCGCCGTGCGTATGCTCTCTTTCGGCGACACGCCGCCCGCCGACGGTTTCTGGGAAACGCGTCTCGCCGAGGCGTACCGCCTGCGCCGCGCCCTGCGCCTGACGGAGGACGGACGGGGCGACATCTGCCGCCTTGTGCACGGTGAGGGCGACCGTCTGCCGGGACTGGTGGTGGACCTCTACGGACGCACCGCCGTGGTGCAGGCGCACTCCGTCGGGATGCACCTCCACCGCGAGGAAATAGCCCGTGCCCTGCCCGCCGCCACCGGCGGCCTGGTGCAGAGTGTCTACTACAAGTCGGAGGGCACGCTGCCATTCAAGGCGCACCTTGGCGCGAAGGACGGCTTCCTGCTCGGCGGCACGCAGACGGACGTGGCGACAGAAAACGGACTGCGCTTCCACATCGACTGGACGGGCGGACAGAAAACCGGCTTCTTCGTCGACCAGCGCGACAACCGCGCCCTGCTTGAAAGCTACGCCACGGGGCGCAGCGTGCTCAACATGTTCTGCTACACGGGCGGCTTCTCCGTCTACGCCCTGCGGGGCGGCGCCGCCCTTGTGCACTCGGTGGACGCCTCGGCGAAAGCCATCGACCTCACGCGCGCCAACGTGGAGCTTAACTTCCCCGGCGACACACGCCACGAGGCTTTAGCCGAGGACGCCTTCAAGTACCTCGACCGCGCGGGCGACGGCTACGACCTCATCGTGCTGGACCCGCCGGCCTTCGCCAAACACCAGTCCGCCTTGCGCAACGCCCTCAAGGGCTACACGCGGCTCAACGCCGCCGCCATACGCAAGATAAAGCCGGGCGGCGTGATATTCACGTTCAGCTGCTCGCAGGCGGTAAGCAAGGAGCAGTTCCGCCTCGCCGTCTTCACCGCCGCCGCACAGACGGGACGCCACGTGCGCATACTGCACCAGCTGCACCAGCCTGCCGACCATCCCGTCAACATCTACCACCCGGAGGGCGAGTACCTCAAGGGACTTGTCATAGAGGTGGAGTGAAGCCCTGAAAAGGCGGCGGAGGGGGAACGGAAAAGTGTGACATATTTCCGTTTGCGCCGCAATAGCGCATTTGCAAATCGCCCGAAAATGTATTATCTTTGTACTACAAGATAGGGACATCCCGCGAGG
>CAVGTC010000023.1:0-24225 GCA_963632255.1 Lachnospiraceae bacterium
AAGTGGCTGAAAATCAATACAGGCAAAAATAAAGGGACATTCCTCGCGGGATGTCCCTATCTTGTAGTACAAAGATAATACATTTTTCGGCGGAATGCAAATGCGCCAAAATGCGGCGAAAAATCATTTTGACACATTTCAGGGCGTTTTCCTTACTTCTTGGCTTTCGCTGCTGAGGGGAAACAGGCGACGGACGGCGGCTTTCGCGCGACCGGATGACAGGGTGTTGCAGCGTAATGAGTCCGCTATCTCACGGAATTAAAGAACGGTGTGCAAGAAAGGGAACTCGAAGCGTATTTCTGTTATTGCAAATTTGCGACAACTGCCACAGACGGTAAACAAAATGCTCTGCAGCTTACTATAACCTTGATATGATAATCAGTGTGGGTTATCGTGTCACTCCTATCGTGGAGTTCTGCTCAGGATATGCGCAAAACATTTCGGTTTGCTTTCTCTTTCGTGCGCCTGATAGGACTCGAACCTACACGACCGAAATCACCAGATCCTAAGTCTGGCGCGTCTACCAATTTCGCCACAAGCGCGGAGCGTTCCCATTCGCGCAAGGCGCGGGGACACACCCTGCAAAGGTAAGTCGTTTCGTCCACACAGCCAAGGGCGTGGCACGCGCGGCACGCAAAAAGGCACGCGGCGAAAAAGCAAGAGGGGGCGTGCCGGGCAGCGGCACGCCCCCTCTGTCTTGTCATATACGGGTGGCTTGAAAGTTACCACCCTTACGTGTGTCATCGCAGCACTTTCCTGCCGCCCACGACGTAGACGCCCCCCTTGGCGGGCTGCGCCACACGGCGGCCCGAAAGGTCGTACCACGCGGCGGCGGAGCCGGAGTCCGCGCCGTCTGCCGTGACGGCGGAGCCAAGGTCCGTCCACGCGGCGTGCGTCACGCTGAAGGCCGCCGGGCGTGCGTCGGTCTCCGCCGGCACGAAGTAGCAGCGGAAAGGCGCGACGGAGTCACCCACCGACACAGCGGTGAAGCGGTCGGCACTACCGTCGAGCGCGTAAGCCCCCGCAGCGGGCGCAGTGGCGCAGAAGACTCCATTGAGCGATGCGCCGTACCTCTCGTAAGCCGAGGGCGTGGCACAGAGCTTCGCGTTGGACTTGGAGATGCTCCACGACGAGGCTGAGGGCGAGTGTACGAGACAAGGGCGACCCGCCGCGTTCTCCTTTGCGGTGTAGCCGAAGCGCAGCGATGTGCCCTCCACACCCTCGAGCCACTCGAGCGTACTGCCCGAGCCGAAATCGGAGGCCGAGACGGCGAAAGGCAGGCATACGGCGTTCCACCCCAGGGTGGCGGCGCGCGAGTAAGTGAGGCTGGTGGCGGTGAATGCCGACGGCGAGTAGTAGTCCGCCCCGTCGTCAAGCGTCACGGTGGCGGCTGTGAGCGAGGTGGCGTCGACATAGTTGGCGCGTCGCAGCAGCGCGGCGGGCGCGGTGCCGCCCGACACGGCCTGTGCGAAGACGAGGTCGTTTCCCGAAAGGGCGGGCAGCGTGACCTCGGTGCCGTCAGAGTAGATGAGGGCGCACTTGTCCGCCGCCACGGAGCCGGCGCGGTATACTTTGAGGAGACAGGTGGCCGTACCCGGCGCGGGTATCGTGACATCCGAGCCGTCGGCCTGCGCCGCCTTAAGCACCATTTTGCCAGCGTCAATCTTCGTTTTCACCGAAGTGGGGAGTGTAAAAGAGTTGGTGTTGGCGAAGAAAAGCAGGTTGCCGCTGCCGTCGTACACCTTGTAGCCCACTGCTCCGCTTCCTTTCACGGTGACCACGTTGCCCGTCAGCGTGTACGAGTAGCCGCTGGCATAGTGGCCTGGGGCGAAGTCGGAGTACGAGCCGATATCGCCGCACTTGCCCACGGCGTCGGTGGTGTCATAGTCGGTGCGCAGGGCACCGGTGGGATTGCCGTCGTGGTCGGTGGCGGGCTCGTGCTTGATGTGGTTTTCAATGAAAAGGATGTTACCCTTGGGTTTCGGGTACTTCTGCATCTTGGCGATGGCCTCGTCAATCATGGTCTGCGTGCAGCGAGTGTAGAACGTGCCGTAGTCGTCAATCTTGCGCGTGTCAAAGGGCACGAAGAAGCCGAAGGCGCGGAAAAACTCGCTGAGGTCGTCGCCCGACACCTCGCAGCACTTCACCGCAAACTTGAGGAAGTCGTCGGAGGCCGGCGTGGGATTGCTCTCGCTGCCGTTGGCGCGGCTCATGGGATCCTTGCGCAGGGCGCGGAAAAGCTCGGGGTAGAAGTCGGGCTTGTAACCCTGCACGTGGTAGTAGAGGTAGAGCTTGAAGAACATTGTGTTGCGCACCCACATATTATAGTCGTGCCAGCTCTGCCCGGCGGCGTAGGAGTCAGCCGCGTTGCGCAGCGTCGTACCGTTGAGGCGCGTGGATGTTTGGCCGTTTTCGTGCACCACCACCTGCGAGAAGAGGTTGTTGGAAATCTCCGTCGTGCCAATCATGTTGATGAGCCGCTGGTGTATGTGTCCGTTTTCGTGCGCGGGTCCCCAGAGCGAGCCGCCGCCACCAATCATTTGGTTGTAGTCGAGCACGGTGCTGAGCGTGCTCTCGTTGTAGTATGTGCCGTAGTTGGTGGCGTACATGTAGTCGTGGGTGACTGAGTAGAAGCCCAGCACGTTGTGCCAGCGATCCTTGTAGTCGTTGACCGCCATGAGCGAGTGCTCGACATCAACCATCCAGTCCCAGAAGTCGACAATCTCGCGCATCGTCTCGGGGATATACTGCTTTGTGAGCGTACTGTTGAGCTGGTAGACGAGGTTGCGCCCCTTCATCATAGCCATGCTTTTGGAGAAAAGCCCGTCGGCCACCATCTGCTTCCACGCCGCGTCGGTGTTGATACCCTCGCGGGTGGCGTCGAAGTAGCCGTCCACCACGCCGCCCTCGATGTGCACGGGTATGTCGGCGAAGTCGGCAATCTTCTTTGAGGATGCCGCGTCGGATGTGGGTACGGTGTAGCTGAGGTAGAGCGCGGCCTCCTTTGCGGCGGAAACGATGTTAAGCCCCTTTTTTAGGGTTACGGCGTCACCCTGGCTCTCGGTGTTGTCCACCTGAAGCAGCTGCAGCGTGCAGCCGTCAGGGATGTCCGCCCCCACAAAGACATAGGCGAGGCTGTTGGTGGGAAGCCAGATGCCCGTGGGGTTGTTCAGCTTGGTGTAGAGGTAGCCTATGTTGAGTATGCCGTTCCAGGTCTCGGGGTCGGAGTAAGGCTCGGCACTGCACACGCGGAAAGTTTTCTCCCACTTGTCCCAGGCGTTGTTTTTAATCTTCACCGCCATGTCCTGCAGGGCGTCGGAGGTAATGCCCGCCGAAGTCATCGCCGCACGCAACGCGTCGTCGCTTTTCGTCTTGTAGGAGAGGCGCAGCTCGGTGCAGATGTCGTCGGTGAAGAAACCGGCAAGCGCCTTGTAATAGGCATCGGCGTTGTCGGTCTCCGATGTGTTGCCGGCGTAGGCTTTGCGTGCCGCCTCGACTGCCGCGTCGGTGACACCGCTGTCCTCAAAAAACCACACGCTGCCCTCGGTGTCGCTGCCGCCGTTGTAGGAATTCCAGGTAAGGAGGCGTGCGCTGGAGCGGTGGAGCGCGTAGGAGGAGTTGTTGGCGGGGTGGAGCTGGTAGGCCGAACAGAAGCGCGACCAGTCCGTGCAGCGCGAGGCGAGGAAGCCGCCGGAGGGCGCGGACGCGCTGGCTGTGTGCTGCTCGTTGTAGGAGGCGAAGCTCACGTACTTCTCGGTAAGGGCGTTTTGCAGCTGGTAGTAGCCCGACTTGCCCTTGACGGCGGAGAGTTTCCACACCTGCGCGTAGTTGCTGGCATCGCGGGCGTTGACTTCCTCGTTGCCCGTGGTGGTGTTTTCAGACAGCACGTTGCCGTTGCTGTTGCGTATCACCACCCACTTGTCGGTGGAGGGTTCGCTGAGGTTGCCCGTAAGCGAGTCGAAGTGCGCAAGCACGGCGGCGTCGGTGAGGTCGACACCCTCAAAGGTCCAGTCGGAGCCAGGGCTGTCTTCCGCGCCCCACTCTACAACAAGGTTGCCGTACACCTGGTAATGCACGGCACCGCTTGTGGAGGCGATGCTCTTGTAAATGTTGACGTAACTCTCGCCGGAGGCGTTGTCGGAGTTGTAGGCGATGTGGTAGGCCTCGGGGGTGTCGGAGGCCTGCTTGTAGGAGAGGTACTTGCCCGTCTGGTAGTTGCGCAGCGAGTAGCCGTCGCCGTGTTCCTCGACAATCCACACCTGGCGGTAGTAGTCGTCAGACGAGGCGGTGAGGCCGGCCTGCATCACGAGGTTGTCGCCGGATGCGTCGGTGTTGGTGATGTAGTAGCCGTTGCTGCGGCGTGTCTTGATGCGCACCTTGCCGCTGGCGAGCAGCGCGTCAAGGTCGCCGCTCTGCACGGCGGTGAAGCCCCACTCGGAGTTGGTGAGACCGGACTTATTTCCGTCGTTGGGCGGGTATCCCTTTATCTCAGAGGCGTTGCGCCAGTTGTAGCTCACATTAGAGGAGGCGGAGGCGAGGATGTTGAACCATGTGTCGCTGGTACCTGTCTTGGTGTTTTTGCTGATGTACACCTCGGCGGAGGAGGCGGAGGTGGTGACGGTGGTTTCGTTGGAGGTGATGGGCTGCAGGTAGCGTCCCGTGGCCTTGTTCTGCACGGTGTAGTAGCCGTCCTTGCCGCTCACCGCCCGCACGAGCCATTGCTGCGAGTCGGTGCCGGTGAGTGCCTGCGCCGCAAGCGTGCCGCCGTTGTCCCACAGGTAGGGGTTGGCCTGGCAAAGCTCGCTGGTGCCGCCGCACTTTATGCGGTAGTATGTCCCGTCGGCGAGACTCTCCGCGTTCTGCGCCACACCGCGCAGGGCGGCGGGCAGTGTGGCAAACAGCAGGAGCAGCAGCCGCAGCAGGTGGGTGGAATGGTTTTTCATTGAAGCTTGGTGTTGGAAACAAAAGGAGTCCGCCTGTGCCGGCGCGTCAACGGGCGCGTTTCGCGCTGAGCCCGTGACGCAGTCTGCACAGACGGACTACATGGGTATATTTACGGGGGAGAGTACATGTCCCCTGTCGCTCAATACAAGCGGGGCGTAACTGGTCAGAATACCACCTTCTTGCCGCCCACGATGTACACGCCGCCCGTCTGGGGCTTCGCCACACGGCGTCCCGAGAGGTCGTAAACGGCCTTTGCGCCGTCGGTGCCGGTGAGGGCGGTCACAGTGCCGATGCCGTCGGTGCCGCCGTGTACCACGGTGTAAGCCTCAGGCGCGTTGGCTACGTCGGTCGCGGTGACATAGAAGCGGAATGCCGCAGCCTTGTCGCCGTCGGCGGCGGACGCAAACTTGTCACCCTCCGCATTGAGCAGGAAGCTGCCGGTTGTGAGGCTTTTCGCCGTGAAAGTGCCGCTGAGCGTCACGCCGTCGGCGGTGGCGGAAGCGGGGTCAGCGGAGACAGCCACGTTGCTCTTGGCGAGCGTCCAGCCCGTCTCGTCCTCGGGCGAGTAGACAAGGCACGGGGTGCCTGCGGGCTGCTCGGCGTCGGTGGCGAAGAAGTGCAGCTCCGTCGTGCCGTCGCTGCCTGCCTGGGCACCTGTGAAGGTCTCAAGGCGGTGGTGCGCTCCGAAGTCGGAAACGGAAAGCGCGAACGGCACGGAGAGAGCCGTCCAACCAGCCGTGTTGTCACTGCTGTAAGTAAGCGTCTCGGCCGTGAAAGCGGACGGGGTGTAGAAGTCCGCCGCGTCGGTCAGCGCCACGCTGTGTGCCGTGGCGGTGGCGGCGTTTACCACGTTCTGCGCGTTGACCAGCGTTTCGGGCAGCTCGTTCTGCGTGGGCTGGATGAAAGCGAGGGCGTTGTCGTCGAGCGCGGGAATCATAGCCTCCGAGCCGTCCGTGTACACCGTTGCGCTCTTGTCGTCGGCCACGGAGTTGGCGCGATATACCTTCAGCGTGAAGGTCTTCACGCCGGGGCCGGGCACAACGATGTCCGTGCCGTCAGCCTGCGCGGCCTTCACCACCGTGGTTTTGCCTTTCAGCTTCTTGGCGGCAACGGTGGGGATGGTGAACTTGTTGGTGTTGGCGAAGTAGATGAGGTTGTCGTCCTCGTCGTACACCTTGAAGCCAACCGCGCCGCTTCCCTTCATGGTGATGGTGTAGCCGCTCTTGGTGTAGGTGTAGCCGTCGGCGTACTTGCCTGGCTCGTAGTCGGAGTACGAGCCCACATCGCCGCACTTGCCCACTGCATCCTCGTCGTTGTAGTCGGTGCGCAGCACCTGCGAGCCGTCCTCGTTGTAAAGGAAGTTGCCGTCGTGGTCGGTGGCAGGCTCGTGCTTCACGTGGTTCTCAATGAAGAGGATGTTGCCCTTGGGCTTCGGGTACTTGTGCATCTCGGCCAGGGCATCGTCTATCATCTCCTGCGTGCAGTAGGTGTAGAAATTGCCGTAGTCGTCAATCATACGCGTCTCAAACGGCACGAAGAAGCCAAAGGCGCGGAAAAACTCGCTGAGGTCGTCGCCCGACACCTCGCAGCACTTCACAGCAAACTTGAGGAAGTCCTTGGAGGCCGGGGTGGGATTGCTCTCGCTGCCCTTCACGCGGCTCATCGGGTCCTTGCGCAGGGCGCGGAAAAGCTCGGGGTAGAAGTCAGGCTTGTAACCCTCCACCTGGTAGTAGAGGTAGAGTTTGAAGAACATCGTGTTGCGCACCCACAGGTTGTAGTCGTGCCAGCTCTGGCCCTCGGCGTAGGAGGTGGCGACATCCTTGAACTTGGTGCTATTGAGGCGCGTGGAGGTCTTTCCGTTCTGGTGTACCACAACCTGCGAGAAGAGGTTGTTGGAAATCTCCGTCGTGCCAATCATGTTGATGAGGTTCTGGTGTATGTGACCATTTTCGTGTGCCGGTCCCCAGAGCGAGCCGCCGCCGGCGGCCATCTTGTCGTAGTCGAGCACCTCGGAGAGCGTGCTCTCGTTGTAGTACGTGCCGTAGCTGGTGGCGAACATGTAGTTGTACGTACACGAGTAGAAGCCCAGCACGTTGCGCCAGCGGTCCTTGTACTCGTTGACCGCCATGAGCGAGTGCTCGACATCAACCATCCAGTCCCAGAAGTCGACAATCTCGCGCATCTTCTCGGGGATGTACTGCTTCGTAAGCGAGCAATTGAGCTGGTAGATGATGTTGCGTCCCTTCATCATAGCGATGCTCTTGCTGAAGAGTCCGTCCTTCACCATCTCTTTCCACGCCTCGTCCGTGTCGATGCCCTCACGGGTGGCGTCAAAGTAGCCGTCCACCTCGCCGCCCTCGATGTGTACGGGGATGTTGGCGTAGTCGGCCATGACTTTCTTGCTGGTGGCTGTGGTGGGTACGGTGTAGCTGATGTAAAGGGCAGCCTCTTTGCCCACCTGCAGTATGTTGAGACCTTTCTTAAGTGCCACGGCCTCACCCTGGCTGTCGGTCTGGCTTACCTTGTGCAGCTGCATAGTGCAGCCGGAGGGGATGGCCGAGCCAATGAAGATGTATACAAGTCCGTTGGTGGGAGCCCAGATACCCGTGGGGTTGCTCAGTTTCGTGTAAACGTAACCTATCTTGAGGATGTCGTTCCAGGTGCCGGGGTCGGAGTAAGGCTCGATGTCGCGCACGCGGAACACCTTCTCCCACTTGTCCCAGCTGTTGTTCTTCACTTTCACAGCCATGTTCTGCAAGGTCTCCGAGGCGATGCCGGCTTCCGCCATGGCAGCTTTCAGCTCGTCGTCTGTGCTGCTCTTGTACTCGTCCTTGAGTTCGGTGCAGAGGTCGTCGTCAAAGAATGTGGCGAGAGCTTTCTTGTACTTGCTCACGCTGGAAAGTTCGGTGGAGGCTTCGGTGAAGGACTTCTGGGCAGCCGTCATCTCCTCATCCGTCACACTGGCTTTCTCAAAGAACCAAACGCTGCCTTCCGTGTTGCTGTTGCCGTCATAGGCGTTCCACGTGAGGAGACGGTTGTCAGAGCGGTGCAGCACGTGGCTTTCATCCGTGGCGGGGTGCATCTCCCATGCGGAGACAAAGCGCGAGTAGTCGGTGTTGCTCTGCACCTTGAAGCCGCCCTTCGTGGCCACCGTAGTGGCGGAGTGCTGCGCGTTGAAACTGGCGAAAGCCACGTAACGCTGCGTCAGTCCGTTTACAATCTGGTAGTAGCCCTCGCTGCCCGCCACAGGCACGAGTTTCCAGAGCTGCGCGTAGTTGCTGTCATCACGCGCGTTAACCTCCTCCTTCTTGGTGGAAGTGTTTTCGGAAAGCACGTTGCCGTTGCTGTTGCGTATGATGAGCCAGTCCGTCGTACTTACAGCGGAGAGGCGGCCGTCCATTTCGTCAAAGCGGGCGCGCACCGTGGCGTCGTCAATGTCCACTTTCTCGAATGTCCAGTCCGAGCCCTCACCGCCCTCGGCGCCCCACTCCACGACGATGTCCCCGGATGTCTGGTAGTGTACCGCGCCTTTCGTCGAGGCGATGCTCTCGTAGATGTTGACATACTCCTGCGAGCTTGTGTTGTCGGCGTTGTAGGCGATGGTGAAGTTTTTCACCTCACTGCTGGCGGACTTGTAGCTGAGGTACAATCCCGTCTTGTAGTTGCGGAGCGAGTAAGTTGTGCCGTGCTTCTCGATAATCCACACCTGACTTCCGTAGTCCTCCGACGTGCTCGCGATGGAGGCGCGCATATACAGGTTGTTGCCCGTGGTGGAGGTGTTGGTAATGTAGTATCCATTGCTTCGGCGCGTCTTGATGCGCACCTTGCCGTACGACAGGAGGTCGTCCAGCGTGCTGGTCTCCGTCGTGGCGTCGACCTTGGGCGGAGTGAGTCCGCCCGCCCTTGCGCTCTGTGCCGCAAGCAGGCAGAGCAGCAGCGCGAAGGCGTGTCTGAGAATCAAAGAAACTTTGTTCTTCATGGGTTAGTGATGTTAGTATATAAAGATTGATGTGTTATCGTCCGATGTGCGCCGCCGCCCCGGCAAAAGTGTCGGCTATGCGCTCCGCGCCCGCCTCCGCAAGCTGTCGGCGGCTTTGGTTGCCGTAGGTTACGCCGCAAGTGTGGCAGCCCGCTGCCATGCCCATGGCAATGTCGTAGGCGGTGTCGCCCACCACCCAAGCTTGCGAGGGCGGCACGGCGTGCAAGTCCGTCAGCCTCAGTGCCGCCTCGGCACTTGGCTTCGCGTGCCGCACGTCATCGCAGCCCAGCACCGTGTCAATGTACTGCCTTATGCCCAGCTTACCGCAAAGACTCTCCACCGAGTCGTGACCGCGGCTTGTGGCAATGGCTGTTACCACGCCCTGAGCGTGCAGTTTTGCGAGTGTTTCCGCCACGCCCTCAAAGAGTGCCACCTGCTCTGTCCCGTTTGTTTCCCACAAGCGGCGGTAAGTGTCCGTGGCGCGTACAAGCGCGTCCCCGCTTATGCCGGCGAGCAGGGCGATGGAGTCACTCAGTGGCAACCCTATGGTCTGGCGCACGGCCTCGTCCGCCGGGCGCGGCAACCCCATTTCAGCAAAAGCGGCCTGCATGGTGCGCACAATGCCCGTCGCCGTGTCTGCCAGCGTGCCGTCAAAGTCGAGGATGGCAAGTCGCCGCTCGCGCCGCACGCGCACAACCGCGCCAGCACCGCAGAAGCCCGCAATGGGAGGGGCGCATTTCCTCACCTCCGCCTCCGCCGCGCACACAAGGGGGAAGTCCCGCAGCACAGCCCGCGCGATGCGCCCCGCCACATGCTCTATAAGACGGGACGGAATTTCCATCTCCCTTTTCACAAGGGCGTACACCTCGGCATAGTTGGCCGTGCCGTCAAGCCGGTCGTCCCCAGTGGCGCGGGCAGCCGCCGTGTCGGTGATGTGCAGCGAGAGACTTACCTCAAAGTCGCCGCCCATCGTTGTTTCCTGCGGAAGCACGCCGTGCCGAGCGCGGAAGCGCAGTTTGTCAAGGGTTAGCAGCATTGCTCTTGTTCTCTTCCATTCTAGGTTTTTCCACTCCTTATATATATAAGGTGTCTCGTCCGTGTCCGTGCGCCGCGCGGCGGCTCACTGGAAGTAAACTCTCTTGACGCGCTCGCTCACGCCCGTCAGCACCTCATAGGGGATGGTGCCGAGCTGGTCGGAAAGTGTGGTGACGGGCAGGCTGTCGCCAAATATCTCCACGCTGTCGCCCTCGCGGCAGTCAATGTCGGTCACGTCTATCATGCACACGTCCATGCATATGTTGCCCACATAGGGAGCTTTCCGCCCGTTCACCAGACAATAGCCCTTGCGGTTGCCCAGCCGGCGGTTGAGTCCGTCGGCGTAACCTATGGGTACGGCGGCCACGCGCGAGGGGCGCTCCATCACAGTCTTGCGCGAGTAGCCCACGCTGTCACCCGCCGGCACGTCGTGTATCTGCAGTATGGTAGAGCGCAACGAGGTCACGTTGTGCAGCCGGTGGTTGTCAATGGGATCGATGCCGTACAGCCCCAGTCCGAGGCGCACCATGTCAAGGTGACGCTCGGGGAAGCGCGCTATGCCCGCCGTGTTGCAGATGTGGCGCAGTATCTTGTCGGGGAATGCAGCCTGCAGCGCCCGCGACGCTTCGTCGAAGAGAGCGAACTGCCGTGCGGAGAAGTCGTCAAAGTCCGGGCTGTCGCTTCCCACGAAATGGGAGAAGACCGAACGCGGAGCAACGGCCGTCTGGTGCAGAAGGCGGTCGGTAAGGGCAGGGATGTCCTTCTTCGGGTCAAATCCCAGACGGTGCATGCCCGTGTCCAGTTTGATGTGTATGGGATAGTCCTGTATGCCCTGGCGCTGCGCGGCGGCGATGAGTGCCTCAAGCAGCTTGAAGCTGTACACCTCCGGTTCGAGGTCGTACTCGAAGAGCGTGCCGAACGAGGTCATCTCCGGGTTCATCACCATAATGCCCGCCGTGATGCCCGCGCGGCGCAGCACAGCCCCCTCGTCGGCCACGGCCACCGCCATGTAGTCCACGCCGCGATCCTGCAGCGTCTTGGCTATCTCCACGCTGCCCGCGCCATAACCCGAGGCTTTCACCATGCAGGTTATCTTCGTCTCCGGACGCAGGTATTTGCGGTAGTGGTTGAGGTTTTCAGCCAGCGCGCCGAGGTTCACCTCCAGCGTTGTCTCGTGTACTTTGAGGGAGAGGGCAGCCGTGATTTGCTCGAAACAAAACTGCCGCGCGCCTTTTATCAGCACCATCTCGTCCGCCAATGTGTCCAGCAGTCCGCTTGCGGCGAGTGCGGAAACGGAGGGGAAGAATGTCTTCTTCACCGAGAAGAGCGAATGGGCGGCGGAGATGCGCGGCCCCACGCCGATAAGACTCTCCACGCCGCGGCTCACAAGCATGTCGTTCACCTTGCGGTAAAGCACGCTGTCATCCTCGCCAGTCTGCAATATGTCGCTCAGTATAAGTGTGCGGTGGCGGCCGGACTGCTCGGGGCGGCGGTTGAGAAAGTCAAGCGCTATGTCAAGCGAGGTCACGTCGGAGTTGTAAGCATCGTTGATGAGCGTGCAGCCACGCACGCCCTGCACCACCTCCAGCCGCATCGCCACCGGATCCAGCCGTGCCATACGGCGGGCGGTCTCCTCCTTGGCGAGACCAAGATACAGGCACACGGCAAGGCAGTGCAGGCTGTTGGTCACCGACGCTTCGTCGGCGAAGGGGAGGGTATACTCACCCGTCTCCCCCTTGTAGGTGTAGCACACGCGTGCCGTGCCGCCGGTCTTTTCCACCTTGTCCGCCACCAGCGGCGCGCCGCTTTCCGCTCGGCGACTCCACGCCAGCCTTTCGCCGGCGTAGCCGCTGCGGTCAAGCTCCGGCGCCACAAGCGGTTCGTCGGCGCAGTACACCACCGCCCGCGCGTCCTTGAAGAGGCAGAGCTTCTCCTGCGCTTTCTCCTCCATGGTTGAGAAGTTCTCCTGATGGGCCTGCCCGAGGTTGGTCATCACGCCAATCGTCGGCTGTATGATGGCGCGGAGGGCGACCATCTCCCCGGGCTGCGATATGCCCGCCTCGAAGACACCAACCTGCGTGTGCTCGTCAGTGAGCCACACGGAAAGGGGCACGCCTATCTGCGAGTTGTACGAGCGCGGGGAGCGGGTGACGTGCATAGATGGCGAGAGCAGCTGGTAGAGCCACTCCTTCACCATCGTCTTGCCGTTGGAGCCGGTCACGCCCACCACGGGCGCGTCATACTCCTCCCTGTGGCGTTCGGCAAGGCGCTGCAATGCTTTGAGCGGACTCACCACCAGCAGGAAATTGGCGTCGGGGTAGAGCCGCTCGCGGTCGGCGGGCACCGTGCCCACCACGAAGTTGCGCACCCCACGGCGGTAGAGGTCGGGAATGTAGCGGTGTCCGTCGCCCAGTTTCGTGCGCAAGGCGAAGAAAAGGGTTGTCTCGGCGAAAGAGAGCGAGCGGCTGTCGGTCAGCAGCCACGCTATCTCGCCCGGTGCCGTCCCGTAGCGGCGCGCGCCGATGAGGGCGGTTATGTTGTCTATCGAATAGAGCATGGTTTCTTATCTGTGGTAAGCATGCCTCCCGTCCGGGGACAGGGCGAAGGGTGTTTCCCTATCCGCCCGCCTTTCGCGGGAAACGCGCATTGTGTCTTTATAGGGCGGGGAGCCTGTAATAACCTTTATCCTTTCGGCACGCCCTCTCACAGCGTGCCCCATTTTTCCTTGAAGTCCGCCTTGCGCCGCGCCGTTCTTTCCTTGAAAGCCTCATACTCAGGCCCCGAGGTGTGCAGCGGACGGTGGCGCAGGTCGCGCAGCAGAGCCTGCCGCTCGCGGGCGTATTGGGCAAGGCGTGGGGTGAAAGCCCATTCAGCGAAACGCTGCCAGACGTACTCCACGGCCTGGTCGGAGGGGTGCAGCATGTCTGGCTTGTAGAAGCGGTAGTCGCGCAGCTCGTCCGTCACTATCTCGTAGGCCGGGAAGTAAAGCGCGTTGGGAACCTCCCGGCAAAGCCTGTCGGCAAGCAGCAGCAGCCGCGCCTTGCTCAGCGCGCTGCCGTGCAGTCCGTGCTTTGCGTAGCGGTAAGGACTCACGGTGAACACCACCCGCGCGTCTGGTTTGCGGCGGTGGAGACTGCCGAGCCACCCGCGCCAGTCCGCGTATTCCTCCTCTGCGTCCAACACGCGCTCCTCAAAGAGCGTGGCGGGCTGTTTGTGGCAGTTTGTCACCACGGTGCCGGCCGCCGCGCCGCCGCGCAGGAAATAGGCGTGGTCGGTGCTGAGGGTGACGAAGACATAGTCGGCTTTCTCCAATGCCGTCCGCCCTGTGCCCCACGCCTCCCGCAGCGCTTTGTCAAGCTCCTCACGGTTGTCGTCGGCGAAACGCCCCGCGCAGAGCCAGCTGCGCCATCTCCCGTCCGTGCCCTGAAAGGTAAGGGCGGGCGGCGGAGCCGCGTCCCTCTCAAGGAAAAGCAGGGTGGAGAGTATGCTGCGCGGGTTGTACAGTACGCCACCGGGGTTCACCACCGCGTGCCCCTCGGGGAGGGAGTCGGCCAGCAGCGCGCCCACATGGTCGGCGAAGCACGACCCCACAAGCAGTGCGTGGCTTTCGGGGGACATTTCTATGCGCTCCGCCGGGAGCTCCACAGGGGTTGAGAATTTCATGACGGCGCGTGCGTGTATGTGTGCGAACGGACAAAATTACTGCAAAAGCTTTGATACCCCGCGCCGTGCCGGCGTTTTTTCCCACGTCCGTTCCCTTGGTGAGACGGGGCAAAAGGGCGGGGCGCGGGCGCGTGGGGGCTGATAGGCAGAGCAGCGGCCGGCGTTCGTCTATTTTCACGGGATATTCCCTTTACAGCCCGGCGTACACTGCGTGCATCGCCACGCCCTGCCCCGCACGCACGTCCAGCCACGCGTTTTTCCTTACCTTTGCGGTATGCTTGACCTTGCAAGCAATTGTAAAGAAGTGACGCAGCAATGGAGCGACAATACACAGTAAAAAAAGTTCCCTATGGCGTGTCGGACTTTATAAGGGTTCGGCGCGACAATATGTATTACGTGGACAAGACAATGTTTCTTCCACGTTTGGAGGACGAGGCCAGCAACATCTTCTTCATCCGTCCGCGCCGTTTCGGCAAGAGCATCTTCATCAGTATGCTCCACGCCTACTATGACATGCGCGAGAAAGACAACTTTGATGAGCTGTTTGGCAACCTGTGGGTAGGGCGGCATCCGACACCACTGCACAACAAGTACCAGGTGCTTCATCTTGACTTCTCGCAGATAGGCGGGGACACAGGGCATTTGGAAGAAAACTTCAACAGCTACCTTGGCATCAAACTGAACAGTTTTGTCGATGTGTACCGCCACAACTATTCTGACAGTTTTGTGGAGACTGTATTGGCGACCCCAAAGGCCACAGACAAGCTAAACCTCGTCAATGACGAGTCCCGTAAGCTCAGGCTGCCCAACTACCTTATCATTGACGAGTACGACAACTTCACCAACACTGTGCTCAACGAGCAAGGCGAGCAGATGTACTGGTCGATGACGCACGCCGAAGGTTTCTACCGTGATGTCTTCAAGAAGTTCAAGGGAAACTTCGAGCGCATCTTCATCACCGGTGTAAGTCCCGTGACGCTTGACGATGTCACAAGCGGCTACAACATAGGCTGGCACATCTCCACAAAGGTGCAGTTCAACCAAATGTTAGGGTTCTCCACGGAGGATGTGCGCGAGATGTTCGCGTACTATCGGCGCAATAGCGCAATCTGCCCCGACACCGACATAGAGGGAACAATCAAGGAGATGAAACCATGGTACGACAACTATTGTTTCTCTGAAGAGGCTCTTGAGACGCAAAGCCGAGTGTTCAACTGCGACATGGTGCTTTACTTCTTGCGCAACATGATGAGCACGGGGCACGCGCCGAAAGAGATGATAGACCCTAATACGAAGACCGACTACAACAAGATGCGCAAGCTCATCCAACTTGACCGTCTTGACGGCGACCGCAAGGGAGTGATACGCGCCATTGCCGGGACGGGAGAGGTCATAACCCAGTTGGAGGAGACTTTCCCCGCCGACAGAATTACCGACCCGAAGATATTCCCCAGCCTTTTGTTCTACTACGGCATGCTGACAATCAAGCGCACGTTCGGCACGCAAGTCGTTTTGGGTATACCCAACAACAACGTGCGCAAGCAGTACTACGGATACCTGTTGGAGGAGTACCAGGAACTTAACTACATCAACACCAACGAACTGATAACCAAGTTCACATACATGGCCTTTGAGGGCAAATGGCGTGACGCGCTGCAAATGATGGCAGATGCCTACGCCAAGGTGTCCTCTGTGCGTGACGGCATTGAGGCGGAGCGCAACATACAAGGTTTCTTTATGGCCTACCTCAGCCTTAACGGCTATTACTACACGGCACCCGAGCTTGAGCTTAGCCATGGCTACTGCGATTTCTTCCTCCTGCCGGACCTCACGCATTACCCCACGAAGCACTCCTATATCCTTGAGCTGAAACTTATGCCCAAGAGGGGGAAAGACGAAACAGGAAACGCTTACGCGGCAAGCATTGAGAAGCAGTGGGCGGATGCCAAGTGCCAGATAAACCGCTACGCCGCCGCTCCGCGCGTGGAGGCTCTCCGCCAAGGCACCCGACTGCATAAGATTGTCTTGCAGTTTGACGGCTGGAAGCTCCACCGCATGGAAGAGGTTTGAGAATAGAGGCAAAAGTGGCACCATCCGTATATCTGCTCTCTCTTGCGCATTTGGCCACAGAGCCGCCCCGTAAGCACACTCACGTTTCAAGCCACGCGTTTTTCCTTACCTTTGCGCCACTTCCGTACCATTCACGCCAAATATGAAAAGCAAGCAAAAGTCCATAGGGCAGGTGTTCACGCCGCCGTTCATCGTCAGCGCTATGCTGGATTACTGCGGATACACCGGCGAGGGCGTGCTCGGTAAGCAGATTATTGACAACAGCTGCGGCAACGGGGCTTTCTTGCGCGAAGTGGCGCAAAGATACATCTCGGCGGCACGCGCGGCGGGAAAGAGCGACAGCGACACACGCGCGGAGCTTGCCCGCCACATACACGGGGTGGACAACGACCGCCAGGTCTACGAGGAGTGCCTCACGGGGCTTTGCGATGTGGCCGCCCGAAACGGACTGTGCGCGGTGGAATGGGACGTGCGCCACGCCGACTCACTTTGTGTGCGGGACTTTGACGGGAAGATGGACTTCGTGGTGGGCAACCCGCCGTATGTGAGGGTACACAACCTTGACGACACTTACGACGAGGTGAAACGCTTCAACTTTGCAAACGGTGGCATGACCGACCTCTACCTCGCTTTCTTTGAGCTGGGTTTCGCCATGCTCGCCCCGGGCGGGCGGCTGTGCTACATCACGCCAAGCTCATGGCTCACCAGCGTGGCTGCCACCAACATGCGCCGCCACCTCACCCAAAGCCGCACGCTTGCGGAGCTGACCGACCTCGGCCATTTCCAGCCTTTTGAAAACGCCACAGCCTACACTGTCATCTCCCTCTTCGAGCAAGGGACGGCACACGACAGCTTCACCTACTACCGCTTTGACGGAAAAAGCCGCACGCGCGAGCAGGTGGCGTGCCTCGCGCTTTCCGAGGCGCAGATAGACGGAAGCCTCTACCTCTCCGACAAAGCCACCCTCGACACTCTGCGCAGTATAAAGTCCGCCGTCCCGCCCAAGTACGTTTCCGTGAAAAACGGCTTCGCCACCCTCGCCGACAGCGTTTTCATAGGCGACACCATCCCCGACTCTCCCCTTACCATCCCCATAGTGAAAGCCTCCACAGCAAAGCGCACAAAGTGCATCTTCCCCTATGACAAAAAAGGGAAACCGCTGACGGAAGCACAGGTTTTCTCCGTGCCGCAGATAAGGGAGCATCTGCTCTCCCATAAGAAAGACCTGCTGAAAGGGCGTGACGAGTTTGACGGGTGGTATCTCTACGGGCGCACCCAGGCTCTTGGGGATGTCTTCCGCGAGAAAATATCGGTCAACGCGCTCATCCGTGACGAAAACGACCTGAAACTTGTGCCGCTTGCATCGGGGGAAGGGGTGTACAGCGGACTGTACATCACCTGCAACGTGCCGCTGCGCAAAGGGGCGGTGCAGGACATACTGCGCACGCCCGGCTTCGCCGCCTATGTGCGTGCGCTGAAAAAGTACAAGAGCGGCGGCTACTATACCTACAACTCAAAGGACGTGGAGCAATACGCCAACCACCGCATATCCGAAAACCCGCAGCAGTATGTTGACCCACAAGCAGTTTCTACAAACAGCACTGACCTCTTTCAAATGCTTTATTGATAGCGGCACAAGCCGCAGCACCTCAAAGCTCAAGCCCCTGCACGGTGCCATTGCGGCCGACCTTGCCAAGGCTTTGGGAAGCGGCTACCGCGTGGCGGCGCAAGGCTACGGGGAGGGGAAAGAGACGGTCATTCAAGGGCGGTACATTGACAAGGCGGTGGACATCACCGTGCAGCGTGCGGCGGACGGAAAGGCGGTGGCGGGCATCGGCGTGAAGTTTGTCATGCAAAACTACTGGCAGAATTCCAACAACTACTTTGAGAACATGCTCGGCGAGACGGCCAACATACGCGCCGCCCTCGTGCCGTACTTCCAGGTATTCGTGATACTCGACCGCCTGCCTTACTACAAAAACTCGGGCGAACTGGCGAAATGGGAGACCATGACGCTGCACAATATGCGGAAATACTGCATGCTGACCAAAGACAACGCCGACCGCTTCCCGCACACGCCCAACAAGACACTCGTCTGCGTGGCGCACATCACGCCGGAAACGCAATGCACCACGAAGAAAGAATACCTCGACTTTTACCGCACGCGCAAAGACCGGCTGCGCATTTCCGACTCCCCCAACAAATACCCCGGCCTCGCACCCGGCGGCACGGTGATACTCAACGACTACCATACCTTTATGGATAAAGTTTTCCACGCCATAAAGGCACTTTAACCCGCCCGCGCGGCGAATGCTGCCGCCTCACCTTACGCTGAGCGGCACGCCCGCGCGGAAGTCCGCCGTCTTGCCCGCCGGGACTGCCGGCTGCGAGGGATAGATTAGCAGTAGGCTGCGCGAGGAGAAATAACGCTCCACCTGCTGCGGCAGACGGTCGTGGTAGGGCTGCCGCGATATGGAGCCGCGGCGGGCGCAGACAAAGACCGCCAGATGATCCTGCCGCACAAGGTGCGCCAGCGAGAGGAAGTCTCCCCACGCCGTGAAAAGGTGGTATGACACCGGCAGCGACACTCCCCCGCCCGCCCAGTGCGCCGCCATGGCGCGCATCGTGGCCGACTCCCCGTACACGTCAAGCGGACAGCCAAGCTGCCGCACAAGCAGTGCGACGCGGTTCATCCAGTGCGCGAAGCCCGGCTCGTACTCCGCCTTGCGCGGCACAAGCAGATGCACGCGCCGCAGCGTGTTGGGCGGCAGCGTGCCGCGGTATATCATCACCTGCCGCGGAACGCTATCGAGTATGTCGTTGCCCAGCTTGCCGTAAAAGCTGTCGCTCAGTTTCGCTTTCTGGTGCTGGCCGATAAGCAGGTCGGACGCGTCGTTCTCCTTCACGGCGTGCGAAATGCCCGTCACCACGTTAACCGACCACCGGCTGTGCGTCTGTATGCGCACGTTGGCGGCGGCGGCGAGGCGCTCCGCCTTCTCAAGGCAGGCCAGTCCGTCCTGCCGCGCCGCCGGCGCGTCCTCCAGCACCACGTTGAGTGCCACGATGGGCGATGGCACGTGGGGCGTGCGCATCATCAGCGCGAGGTTTACCAGCGGCGAGACGCTCTCGCCGTACTTCAGCGCAATGAGGACGCGCTGCGGCGAGCCTTTCTCCTCCGCCGCGCCCAAGGCGCGCCTCACGGCAAGGCGGCGGGAGGTGCGCTCCGTCACAAGCGAGCTCACCACGCAGGTGACGAGTATCAGCACCATCGCCCCGTTCAGCACCTCGTCGCCCAGCAGGCTCGCGCCGCCGGGCAGCACGATGCCGTGCCCCACAAGCACCACGGCCAGCGTGGCCGCCGCACGCGAACCCGTCAGCCCGAACATCAGACTGCGCTCGTCCCTCTCCATACCGTATATCTTCTGCGTGCCGTAGGCGGCGAGCCACTTGCCCGCCAGCGCCACGGCCACCATCACCACCGCCACGAGGACGGAGCGCGGCGAGGTGACAAGCGCGCCGAGATTGATTATCATACCCACGCCGATGAGGAAATAGGGTATGAAGAGCGCGTTGCCCACAAACTCAATGTGCGCCATAAGCGGCGACGAGGGCGGTATGAGGCGGTTGAGGGCGATGCCCGCAAGGAAGGCACCGAGTATGCCTTCCATCCCTGCCAGTGCCATCAGTCCCGCACCAAGGAAGACAAGCGTCAGCACAAAGACGTACTGCGCCACGCCGTCGTCGTAGCGGCGGAAAAACCACCTCCCGAGCGGCGGGAAAGCAAGCAGTATCACCAGGCCGAGCCCTACCACCTTCAGCGGCAGCCACAGCCAGAAAAGTCCCGCCGCGCCGTCCTTGTACATACCACCCACCACTGCCAGCACAAGCAGCGTCTGCGTGTCGGCCACGATGGTGCCGCCCACGGCTATGCTGACGCTTTTCAGTCTGCCCAGGCCGTAGCGCAGCACGACGGGGTAGGCTATCAGTGTGTGCGAGGCGTACATCGCCCCCATCAGTGTGGCGGCCGCCGCGCCGTAGCCCAACAGACCCATATTCGCGCCCACGCCCAGTGCCATTGGGAAGAGAAAGCTGAGCAGACCCAGCGTGGCGGCGCGTCCCTTGATGAGGCGCACGTCCTGGAGGTTCATCTCCAGACTGGCGAGAAACATGATGTAGTACAGCCCCACCTTGCCGAAGAGCTCGAAACTGCTGTCGCGGTCGAGCACGTGCAGCCCGTGCGGCCCGACGAGTATGCCCGCGAAAATCATCCCCACGATGGAGGGGACGCGCAGGCGCTCAAGCAGCATAGGGGCGAAGAGGATGATGCCCAGTACGGTGAAGAAAATCCAGGTAGGGTCGGTTATCGGCACGTGTCGCTGTAAGGATGTAGGTGTATGAGCCGCCCGCCCCACACACTCCGGGCGGCGGGACGGACAAAAACGCCGGCGCGGGGAAGGGACGCGCCGTTGTCTGCCGCAAAGTTGCAAAAAAAACCGTAGTCCGCCCGCCCACGCCCTTGCAGACCGCATGCGCGTCGTGCCGCTGCCGCGCGTCTGCCACCGCGTGCGGCGGAAAAAGAATGTCCCCGCAGCACAAATATGCGCTGCGGGGACGTGGGCAGGTGACACTTAACAATAAAAATACCTTGCCCATTTGCCTTTTCTGCCGGGAGGGTCAGTCCTCCATATTCTTCCAGATGGAAGAGCCGCCGTCATCCGCGCTTCCGCGTCCCTTGGAGAGGAACTCGTCCGTGTCGGTGATTTCATCGCCGTTGTTTGTTGACATGGCCATCAAGCCCTCCGTGCGGAAGACCACCGCCGCGCTGGCGGGGCTGTAATATTTCTTTTTCATCGGTTTTCCTGTTTGTCTTGTTGTGTGATTAATACGGGGCTCACTTCACGTACACTTTCTGTCCGTTGCCCTTCACGTACACGCCCTTTGCGGGGAATAGTACGCGGCGGCCGGAAAGGTCGTAGTAGGTGTCGCTCCCGTCAGTGGCGGCGCCGGACAGCGTGCCGGCGATGCCGGTGGGCTGGCCTGCGTTAAACTCAAGCAGCTCGCTCGGCTCTCCCGGGTCGCTCGCGACGCACGCCGAGGTGAGGAGGTAGGCCTTGTTGGCCGGCATCTCCGTCACGTTGGCAATGTAGAAAGCCACATGGTCGTTTTTCTTCGCCAGGCCGTAAAACGACTTGGCAGTGACACCCTCGCGCTTCACCGTCACGCCCGTCAGCTTGTTGTCCGTCACCGCCGAGCTTTCTCCAGCGGCGCTCTCACCGGCGGCGGCAAGGGGGAAGTTTACAGTCTCCCCTTCCGTGCATTTCAATATCATGCCCGTGCCGGCCGGCACCTCCCCGGTAAGCTCTTCCATCACCAGCTCCGTGCGGGTGGCGTCGGTCACCTTGTATGCCGTCACGCCCGTGGGCACGGTCACGGCGAATGGGAGGCACAGCGTGGCGTACTCCGCCTTAAATGTTACGGGGTACTCCGTCACCTCCTTTATGTAGACAATGTTGCCCGCGTCAAGTCCGGCGCTTCGGCTGCCGTTCCAGTGTGTGAGGCCGGCGTTGGGGTGGATATCCGAGTAGAACGAGTTGAGGTACTGCGGCTGCTCGCCTGTCGTGATACCCGTGTCGACGAGCCCCAGCTCGGTGACGGTGCCCGAGGTGGTGTAGTCCACCTTGTACTTTCCCGCGTAGGTGGCGTTTTCCACGGCGAATAGCTCTACGTTGTTGCCTTCGCTGTCACACGTGCTTCCCCAGTAGAAGCCGGAGTTGGCGTTCTGTATGTTCCACACGCCGTCCGTTTCGGTCTCCTCGAAGCGGCTGATGGTGGCGGGTGTCGACACCGCCGCGTCACTCGAGGCGGCGGTGGTTATCTTGCGCGAGGCTTCCTCGGTACTCACCTTTCCGTCTTTGTCGGCCGTGGCGAGGTTGTTCTGCGGGTAGCGCGTTTCGCGCTTGTACCATATGCGGTAGTACTTGTCGGACGAAACTTTCACGTAGCTGTCATCCGACGTGAGCAGCGTGCAGTAAAGGTCGGTAAAGTCCGCCGTGGTGGTCTTCGCTTTCAGTTCGGTGATTTTCTCCGAGGAGATGTTCAGCTCGCCCACAAGCCCCGTGTGCGTGCCGTTGGTTTTCTCCACCGTGGCCGCCGCCGTGGCGGGCGTAATGTCGTACACGCGGAAGATGCTGCCGCCGTCGTCAAGCTCGCTTGAGCCGCGGTTGCACCAGTACGTGAGGTTGCCATTACCGTGGTCGCCCATGGCGTGGTTGTTGGTGTTGTTGGGCTGTATGGTGAAGCCGCCGGTGAACGTGGTGAATTCGTCGGGCTGCTTGGCGATGTGGAAAGGCGTGGCCGAGTCTATCGCCGTCATGGTGGCGACAGTGCCCTGCGTCTCGCTGGCGAGTTTCAGCGCCTTGCTCTCGCCCGAGGCGCGATTGACGATGTAGAACTGGCTCAGCGTGCCATCCTTCAGCACGAAAGCCCACTGCCCGAAGCGCGTAAGCATATCCACGTTGGCCTGCACCTCCATATTGCCGTTGGTGCCACGCGTCTTCATGGCGCCCTCATCGCTGTTGAGGATGCAAATGTGCGTGTCGTCGTTGCGCGTGCGCAGCAGCGTCCATTGCTTTGTGCCGCTCTTCAAGGAGACTTTGAATGGGAAGGCGGCGTTGAGTTTCACCGGCGTGCCGGCGGCGAAGGCGGCGTTGTCAGTGTCTATGGTGTAGTAGTCATCTGGGGAGAAATTTCCGTCCGTCACGCTCTCGCCCACTTTCCAGTAGTAACCGGGAAGGGTGAAGCCGGTGGTGGAGATGGTCACCCCGTCCTGTGTGACGGTGGCTGTCACGGGCGCGGGCTGCTCGGCGGCGAGGGCGATGGTGAAAGTGCTGCCCTCGTCGGTGGCGCTGCCGGCGTCGGTCCACACGCCGAGGTTTCCACTTATGTCGTTTACGTTCTGCGTGTTGCTGGACGTGGAGCAGAGGCGGAAGCCCGCGTTGCACGGCTTGATGAGGAACACAGTGCCGGTGTTGCCCATCGAGGCTATGCTGTTGTTGACGCCCATATCGGCGAAGTAGACATACTGCGGCTTGCCTTTCGCGTTGCTTATGAGGCGCACCTGGTTTTGCGTGTTTGCCACGCGCTCAAAGCGCCAGTAGGCGCCCATCTTGGCTATGTCGCTGTCAGAGGAACGCGTGCTTACGGTGGACGAGCTTGTGTCCCACACCACGCTGCACGACCCCGAAGTAGTAGGCTTGGCGGCACGCATCTTCATTGTGTAGAATTGTCCCTCCTCAAAGGGGAAAGCCGCCTTGCAGGAAATGTTGTAGGTGGTCACGCCCTCCTCCACCACCACTTTCCCGTCGCTGTCCTTGATGTCGGTGAAGTAGTCCAGGTTGGTCAGGCTTGATATGGGCTCTCCCACGAAAGCGGCGGCGGTGGAGGTGAAAGCGTTGCCCTTGTCGTCGGTGTACCGGAAGGTGCACTCCTGCTTCGTCTGCGTGGTGTAGGCGGGTATCAACTTCCATGTGTTGTTGCCGCTATCCGCACGCGAGAAAGTGGAGGCGCTGGTGGCGCCCACTGGAGTCTTGTTGCCTATGTCGGCGGTGTTGGTGTGTCCCTGTATCTTGTAGCAGCTGTTGCTGCTGTCGTAGATGATGGCGTAATAGCGTGCATCGCCGAGCGGCACTGCGGGACCGACGGACCAGTACTGGCTGTTTTCCATACTTTGTATGTAGTACTTCACACCGTCTGAGCCTGTGCCGTTGCTCTGCGACGTGATTTTCCACAGGCCCATCGTCTTGTCGGAGGTGGTGGTGACATCGCTCTTCGCCACCAGCTTCATGGCCGTGGTGGACGCGGCGGCGATGTAGGGCGAGGTGAGGCTGTACAGGGTTTCGCTTGTGGAGGCGATGTAATAGAGCCCGTCCGGCACGCTAGCGGTGGCCAGCGGCGTGTTATCGGGGTTTGGCTGCGCGTACCCCCTCACTGCCGTGCCGAGCAAAGGCATAAGCAGCGCCAACAGAGTGAACAGTTTTCTCATAGTCATGATATATTTGGATATTCAAGATTCTTGATTGTCGTGCCTGCCGCGCGGTATGCGCCGTGGCAGGAGAAGCTGCCCGGTAAAGGTTGCGGAAAGGCTTTCATGTCACAGCCCCCAAAGAAAAAGTGCCTGTATCTGTGTCTTTCTTTAGGACGTGATTTGGCGGCAAAAAATCCTTTGCATCTTAACTAAGCAATCGGGGGGGGTAAATTTTGTTAAAAAGCGAATTTTTCCGCGCTTTTGTGTCCCCGGAAGACGGAAATGCGCCCCGCGCGTCCACTTCGCTTTGCAGCGGAAACGCTTTTCGCACGGCAAACGGCGGCCTGCCCGCAATGAAAACACCGCGCAAAAGACAAGCCAAAGGCGAAGCAACCGCGGAGGGTGGCACGCCACCTCCCCCAAAGCCGCGCTGCGCCGCCACGTCGCGTCCTTTCCGCGAAAGCCAAGAAGTAAGGAAAACGCCCTGAAATGTGTCAAAATGATTTTTCGC
>CAVGTC010000024.1:0-24221 GCA_963632255.1 Lachnospiraceae bacterium
ACTGAGGATGAAGACCGTCCGATTTGCGTCAATGAGAGTGTCTGGGAGTTGGAAAAGTGCTTTTTTTGCGGAGGCAGTGACCTTACACTCGAATGGGGAAAGATTGCAGGCGGTGAACATACCAAGCAGTTCCGTTCTTTGCCTTCCTGATAGGACGGAAGCGGTGTAGTCCTCTCCCACCCCACTCTCCTTTGAGGGATGCGGTGACAGTGCGGAATGGCCGTCCAGCACGGCAGATACGTTTTCTGCCGTGGTAAATCCAAGCGGGGATATTATGTTGTCGGCTACGATGAATGCCATACGAACACTGGACTTGCAGAGGTTATCTCTTGGGGTGTTGTCGTTTGAGGAATGAGTTGCTTACGCGTCCTGTCCCCATCTCTCTTTCCACTTTTGAAAGAAATCGGGGTTTTCCCAAACAAGCTGATAGTTTAAGTCCATAAAGACCTGCATAGAGTGCCCTGTGGCGAGGATATCGCCGCTGAGGCTGTCACGTATCTCGTAGTCGAAGACAATCTTAGCCGCCGCTGTGGGACGATAGAAAATGTCTATGCGGGGCTGCATACCATAGCGGATGGGACGCTTGTAATGGAATGCGAGGTCAACCAGGGGCGCGTAGTAGCCGTTGGCGAAGATGGTGTTGTACTCCAGTCCATACTTCGCTCCGAATGTCTCACGGGCATCCTCAAAGTAGAGTGGGTACGAGCCGTGCCAAACCACGTTCATAGAGTCCACTTCGCTGAAGCGCACAGCAAAGTCCTTGGAGGCCGACAGTTGTTGTTTAGTCATACTTGTTCCCCTTCTTTTACGGCTATCTTTATTTCGGTATGCGCAAGCGTTTCCTTTCCGCTTGAAACCATGGCTGTGGCAAGGGTCATCCCGAATATCTCTTGCTCAATCTTTACCGAAGTGCGGATTAGTTCGCCCACACGAGGGAGACGGTTTACGCGGAAGTGTCGTACAGAGCCTATGAAGCCAATCTCTACCCCTTTCTTCAGAATGTAGCGGTTTACATACCCAATGCGTGCGGCGCAGGTCTGTGCGATGTTCTCTATCAGTCCTTCCGAGGACAGCACACAAAATCCCTTGCTGTCTGTCTCCACAAAGAGATTAGTAGGCTTGATGCGGGTCTCCGTGGCGGTGGTGTCGGCAGAGTATTCCACCAACGTCTCAGCCATGACAAAAGGCTCTTGCTGTGGTAGGAGCGTGTGTATGTCAATGGAGCGGAGAAAGCTTTCCGTTGGATGCGTTGGGGCTGTTGTGGTTGTCGTCATTCCCAGAAATCAAAGAAATTGTACCACTGCTCAGGATAACGTCGCAGCATACGTTCTAATTCAGCCACATAGGCTTGCGCCAGCTGTTTCGCCTTTACCCTTGTGGGAGCTTGCCTGTCGTATGCCAAAGGCTGCACATAGACCGTATAACGCAGCGTGCCGGTTTTCATCACGTTGACCGCCAGCACATCAAGGCTGCGCAGTGCGGGGACGAGGAAAGGACCGAGTGGCAGACGCGCTTTGTGCCCGAGGAGGGAAACCTCAATGCTACGGGTGGAGCCAAATATGCGGTCGGCTGGCATACTCACGCATTCGCCGTCCGCTAGTGCGGAGTTGACGGTGAATAGGTGGCTCATGTCGTCTGCTACGGGTATTAGGCGGATGTTGTCACGGGAGAGCATTTTGTTGCGCTCCTCCATGACAGAGCCTTTTTCGCCGCCGAATACAAGTGCGTTGAAGCGTTTGCGCTCCGCTCGAAGCGTGTAGCCGGCTATTTCGTAGTTTCCGATATGCGAACTGAGTAGCACGAAACCCTCCAGCTGTGCCTCAAGGTGTTTGTAGCGATCGTAGCCCTCAACGTTAACCTCAAAGCGTTTCCCCGCATACATAGCGAACTTGTCTACCACTACCTGACTGAAAAGCCAGTGGTTGCGTGCTGTCTTCCGTAGAGCCGTCCAGCGTCCCATTCCCGTGATGTGCCGAAGGTAATGGAAGATGATTCTACGGCTCTTGCCAAAGATCAGGCAGGGGGGCACAACAAATAGGGCGGTAAAAGCGTAGAAGACTCGCACATCAGTGTGCCGCAGCATCCCGATGAGTTTTTTGTGCATCCAGGCGGTGCCGAAAGTGTTGCCCGCCCATTTGCGTTCTGTTTCCGCCATGCGCTGTCCTAGTGTTTGGGGATCGGAATTCGTGGTCAGCCTACCTTGCTTTCTATGTAGTCGCAGAATAGCTTGAAAGTAGTGACACCCTGCATTTCCTCGGCCTTTATTTTGAAGCCGAAGTCGCGCTCTACTATCACGACGATGTCCACGAAATCAAGGCTGTCTATGCCCATATCCTCTTTTAGCTTCGCGTCGTCAAAGATGTTTTCCTCCTCTATTTCCAAATCCTCAAGGAGAAAGTTGCGCACCTTCTCTTCTATTTCTTTTCTTTCCATTGGGGTATGTGTGGTTATGTATTATTTCTTCTTTATCTCCAGTATGGTGTGTCCTTGTCCCAACCCGTCGTGTATGTCGGTTACTGCCAGTCCCGCACGTTTCACTTGTTTCAGCATATCGTCGGAGTGGTACATCTTGCTGTTTCCGTTTGCCATCACAGTGAAGTACACGCTTGTCATGGTGAGGGCGAGGGATGCCGGCTCAAAACGCTGCCTGTCCCAGAAGGTCTCCATAATATAGAGTGTGGTGTCGGATGTCATCACCTCTTCCGTCTTACGGAGTATTTGGAAAATCTCTTCCTCGGAGAAACAGTCAAGGAACTGGCTCATCCATATGGTGTCCCATTGGCCTGTAGGCAGGTGGCTGTTGGGGTTGAGCATGTCGGTGGGGAAGCCTGTAATGCGTTCCGCACCCTCTTTGCCCTTTGTGTTTTCCCGCATCATTCCGATTTGCCCGGGCAGGTCGACGATGGTAACTTCCACTTGCGGGTTGTAGCCCACACAACGCAAGGCGAACTTGCCGGTGTTACCGCCCACGTCCATTAGGCGTTTTGGCTTTTTCCCGAAGACGATGGCGAGAGCCTCGTCAAAGCTGTGGTCGGAGTAGAAATGGTCGAAGCCAAACCAACTCTTCTGCACCTCGGGTTGCAGCTGCGAAAGTCCTTCGTACAAGGTTTTCCAGTTGCCGAGCGTTTTGAGTCCAGCGGGTTTACCTTCAGTCAGAGCCTCTTCAAGGTGGAAAAGCCCGCGATAGTTGACATCGTGGTTGAAGTCCACATTCACCCGCGTGGCGGGGTCGTTGAGCAAGAACCAGCCTGTCTTTGACAGCGTGTAGCGGTCGGTTTCCTGGTTTACAAGTATAGTGCCGGCAGAGAGCGATGCCTCAAGCAATATCTTTAACGCGTAGCGTGAGAGTTGGACTTTCTCTTGCAGCTCGTCAATGGTGAGCCCCTCTGTATTGTCGCGGAGGAGCGAGAGGATGCCGAACTTTATCATCAGCCGTGACACCTGAAAGATTACTGGTGACCAGGCGATGTATTCTGCCATTCTCTGTGCCTCACGCGCAGATATACGCTCTTTCGTGTAACGCTTGGCTACATCGGGAAACAGGTGCATTGCTCAGTGGTTTACTTTAGTTTTGCGACTTTTTCGCCGAGCAGTTCGAATGTCTTTCCAAAGCACTCCTTTCGCACCATGTCCTGACCGTCCTCCGCCTCATCAATGTTGGCCTCAAAGAGTGTTTTGCCGGTCTCTGCGGATGTGATGGCTATCTTTCCCCATATTTTGCCTTCGTGGCGGGGGACAAAGCTCATGGCGGCGAAGAAGCAGTCCAGCTTTGTGACAGTCAGGAGAACCTTGTATTTGGCTCCGTCGCTTTGCTCGCAGAGCTTCAGCCCTTTGCTCTTAGTGTTGAAGCCAGTGACAAACTTGTTTTGACAGTCGTTCACCACGAATGCAGCGTCCTCGCCAAGCTCCTCGCCAATGCTGCACTTTCCGTCATAGGTGGCGCATGTCCAGTCAAACTGCATGACGGCGGTGGAATTCTCAGAAAGAATTCCCTTTATGGCCGTTTTGCCAGTCACAATTTTGATGGGGTTGCCTGCGAAGGTGACAGAGCAAAGCGTAAGGGTGAAAAGGAGAGTTGCGAATCTCTTCATAGCTCGCGTATTGTTTTTCTTATGTGGTTTGCTGCGAATGTTGCATCTCATTAGGTGGGTGTGTACTTGGCGCATTAAAAGTCAAGGACATCCACTGATTCTATTTGTATGTAAAGATCGTGGTCGGCCTCAAACATCCGTGCGCGGAAGTCATAGGTTATTTTCGACTCGTCAATGTCTTTCACATCTTCGGCGTTCACCTTGCGGTTGTGTACGTTTACCGAGCCGTAAGGTGTGTAGACATCCACGTTAGCTCCCTCCGTCCTTGGATTGATTTTCGCCCCTTTTACTTTCAGGACGGCGGGCAATCCGCGCAGCTTCTTCAGTTTGTTGTCTGAGAACGAGGCTATTTCCTCCGCTCCCCCTGAGGGGATGTACGAGGCTTGCCCTATGGTGTAGTAGTTACCGCCGCCGGCATCCAGTGCAAGCACCATTTGCAGGATAAGGTAAGGCGATTTGTTTTGTACGATGATATTGTCCTTAATGTTGAGGTTGGACGGTATCTGCGTGTGTATTACGCCCTTGTTCTTTTGCGGTATAGTGTCAGTTGCCCCGGTCTGCGCAGCCATTTGACTGACGGCGCAGAGCAGTAGGCAGAAGAGGGAGAGTATATTCTTCATAAGCGGAGTTTATTGGATGTTGCGCAGTACAAGTGCGGAGTTTGTGCCTCCGAAGCCGAACGAGTTGCTCAGCACGGTGCGTAGCGGTGTCTCGACAGTGGAGGTTGCGAGGTTGAGTTTCTCGGAATATTCGTCGGGGTTTTCAAAGTTGATGTTGGGTGCTACGAAGCCGTGGCGCATCATAAGTAACGAGTACACGGCTTCGGACGCGCCCGCCATCCAGCACTCGTGTCCCGTCATCCCTTTCGTTGAGCTGATGAGTGCGTGTTTCCCCCGGAAGAGGCGGTCGAGGGCGATGGCCTCGTACATGTCGCCTTGGTGGGTGGAGGTGGCGTGCGCGTTGACATAGTCTATGTCATCCGTTGTCACTCCCGCCGCCGCCATTGCGCGGCTCATTGCTGTCACGCTTCCCTCGTCGCTCGGTTCGCTGATGCCGCCGCCGTTGCTTGAGAAGCCGTAACCCGCCACTTCGGCTATGATGTCGGCCCCGCGTGCAATGGCGTGGTCGTAGCCTTCCAACACAAGTGCCGCCGCCCCGCCGCTCGGAACGAGTCCGTCGCGGTCACGGTCAAAGGGTCGGCTGGCGTGTGCGGGGTCATCCATACGGGCGGAGAAAGCGCCGAGCGCGTCAAAAGACGACATGGAGTACATGTTCACCTCCTGTGCGCCGCCGCACAGCACCATGTCTTGTAAGCCTTGGCGTATCAGCATTGCCCCGAGACCTATTGAATGGCTGCCGCTGGCGCAGGCCGCGCTGATGGTGAAATTTGCTCCGCGGAGGTGGAAGATGGTGGAGAGGTTCATATTCACGGTCGAGTTCATCGACTGGAATATGATGCCGTACCCCATCATTGCAGAGTCGTGCTTTTCCAGCATCACGCTGTGCCCCTCAATGACGGCTTTGGCGGACGAGTCATTGCCGAAGATGCATCCCACCTCGTTCGCTCGCAGATATTCGTCCGTCACGCCTGCTTCCTCAAAAGCTTGGCGGCTCGCCATGTAGGCGTATCGGGCTTCCTCGGACATCCCGGCACGCGTGTGGCGGTCAAGCATCTTCTTGGTGATGACGGGGTCTTCCACAATGCCAGTCAGTGCCGAGCGGTAGCCGTACGCCAGCCGTTCGGGCTGTATGCCTATCCCGCACTTCCCGTTGTAGAGGGACTCTTTCACTGTGGCTGTGTCTGTGCCGAGGCACGACCATATGCCCATTCCCGTTATCACTACCCTGCGTTCCATCTTTGTCGGTGTTGCTTCCTTATGACTTGCTTGCGGATTGCTGTTTGCGCGTGCCGTCCTCTTACCAGTCTATGGCCACGCCAAGTTGTACACCGCCCCAATTTCTCGTTTCTTTCGTGTAGGTGGTATAACTCTTATACTGGTAGCGTCGGCCATTGTATTTATACTCACTGTGGTAGTGTTCTATCGTCGTTTCCGCCAGCTGCGCTACATAGCCGAGGCGCACGCTGATGCCCGCGTTGCTGTGGCCGAAATAGAAGTGGCAGCCAATGGCGGGGTTGCAGTAGAAGCCCCATGCGTTGACCGCGCTGTATCCTATCTTAAAGTCAAGGAAGGGCGACGCGTTGCGGCGGTAAGCCTTGTGAAACTCCAGGTGCATTTGTGCGAAGACGGGCATACTGAAAACATCATTGTCTATCCAGTAGTCAAAGCCCAGACCCGCGCCGAGGAAGAAATACGGTGATATCTGGCAGCCGTGGGTCGTTGTAAGTCCCACGCGGTTGTCGTTATACTCTCCCACGCCAAAGGTAAAGTTCTCTTCCACGAAGCCGCGGTAGCGCGGAGCGCGGTCGTAGCCGTAGGTTTCCTCTGCGTTGAAAACCTTGTTGAATGCGCCGTTGTCAACGCTCTGCGCGTTTGCACTCACTGCGGTTGCGGCGATGACAGCCGTCAGGATGCCAAGTCTTCTTATTTCCATTGTAGTGTTTTGTGTAAGGGTTTATAGTGTATTTTTCTCTGCAAATGGTGTTTTGTGTTAGGTTGGACGGAAGACATTATGTGTAGAGTCCGCCGTTGATGCCCACCACCTGTCCTGTGATATAAGCCGCGTCGTCTGAGGTGAGGAAAGCCACCAGCGCGGCCACCTCCTCCGGGCGGCCGAAGCGGCCGGCGGGCACGAGTTTCACAAGGTCGTCCTTGGGAAGGTCGCTTGTCATGTCCGTGTCAATGAAGCCCGGTGCCACGGCGTTTACTGTCACGCCGCGTGGGGCAACCTCCTGTGCGAGGGCCTTTGTCGCGCCTATCAGTGCCGCTTTCGCCGCGCTGTAGTTTACCTGCCCCGCCATTCCTTTCAGTCCCGAAAGCGAGGACATGTTGACGATGCGCCCTCCGCGCTTGCGTGGCATCATATGGCGCAGCAGGCGGCGGGTGATGTAGTAGAAGCCGTTGAGGTTGACGTCAAGTACGGCGTGCCAGTCCTCTTCGGGCATCATAAATAGCACGTTGTCGCGGCGGAAGCCCGCGTTGTTCACCAGCACGGAGATATATTCAGACGGATGGTTTTCTTCCCAGTTGTCAAGCGCGCGGTCGGTCTCTTTGGGCGATGCCACGTCAAAGGACAGCAGCTCAGCTTTCCCGCCGGCCGCCTCAATCTCTGCTTTTACGCTTTCGGCGCTTGCTGTGTTGGAGCGGTAGTTTATGATGACGGTGTAGTCACGCGCCAGTCTGAGGGCGACGGCTTTTCCTATACCACGTGATGCGCCGGTGACAAGTGCGTACTTCATATATATAATAAGGTGTATCTCTTTTGCGTCTCGCGCCTCCTTGCGGTGGGTTGTCCTGGCGTGGCACTTTATATGCTGCAAAGATACGGATTTTTACAATGGTGTATCTTTTGTTAAGGGGGTTAGGCTCTTGCGGTAGACGTTGCTATCCCTCAGTGTGTAGCCTGTCGCCTTGTATAGTTGGTTGGCTGCTGTGCGTGTGGGGCGGGAGGTGAGATTTACGCTTTTCGCGCCGTACGTTCGTGCCTCCTCTTCAATGTGCCGCAGCAGTTGTCGGGCGTATCCCCGTCTGCGGCACGTGCTGTCCACCACCACATCTTCCACCCACGCCTTGCGCCCCGTTGGTGAGTCGGTAAGGCACAGCGTGGCCATTGCGCGGATGTCCCCCTCCTCGTCGGAGATGAGGTATAGCCGTGTGAGCGGATTTTCCGTCAGTGCCGTCAACGAGTCAAGTGTCAGCGGCTTCGCATTTGTGGAAAGCTGCGGAAGGAGGGAGTTTATTGCTGCGAGAGTACGGGCATCGGCCTCTTTTGCATGTGTGATGCACCCTATGTTAAGTCGGTCGAGCAGCTGCCTCGTTGTGAGGGCGAGTCTTGGGTGTTGAAGCCCGGGTGCTATCTCGCAAAGCGGTTCAAGCACAAAGCGGCGCAGGTGCAGGCGCGGATGTGGCAGGGTGAGTGCCGGTGTGTCGCACACGCTGTTGTCAAGCAGCAGCAGGTCGATGTCAATGATGCGGTCGGCGTACGCCCCTCCCGTGCTTTTGCTTGCCCGTCCCAAGGCTTTTTCCACCTCTTGTGTGACGGACAGCAGCTGCGTGGCGTCGGCAGTGTCGGTGGCGAAATGCGCCGCTGCGTTGAGGAAGAGGTTGGGGGAGGCAAAACCCCACGGGCGGGTCTCGTGGAAAGCTGAGCACTCGCACAATGTGCCGATGCGCTCCGACAAAAGGCGGAGCGCATCGTTAAGGTTTTTCTCCCGGTCGCCCAGATTTGAGCCAAGGGAAATGTAAAGGTCGTGCCGCATGGGGTAGGCGGGCGATGGTCAGTCTGTCACAAGCATCACGTCTCCGTATGGGCCGAAGCGGTATTCGCCTTGCTTGATGGCCTCCTCGTAGGCGTGCATCGTATTTTCGTACCCGCCGAAAGCGGCGGTGAGCATCAGTAGTGTGGAGTAAGGCAGGTGGAAGTTGGAGAGCATGGCGTCGGCCACATGGAACTCGTAGGGCGGGAAGATGAACTTGTTGGTCCACCCCTCGTAGGGCTTGATGCGGTTGTCGGTGCCGCAGGAAGCTTCAAGGGCTCGCTGTACGGTAGTGCCCACGGCCACCACCTTGTGACCGTTGTCCTTGGCGCGGTTTACTGTCTCGCAGCACTCCTCCTCCACAAACATCTGCTCGGAGTCCATCTTGTGCTTCGTCAGGTCTTCCACATCCGTGTTGCGGAAGTTGCCCAAGCCGCAGTGCAGCGTGACAAAAGCCGAGTCAATGCCCTTTATCTCCATGCGTTTCATCATCTCACGGGAGAAGTGCAGACCGGCCGTGGGGGCGGTCACCGCGCCCTCACGCTTGGCGAAGATGCACTGGAAGCGTTCCAGGTCCTCCGGTTCGCTCTCGCGTCCAACGAAGCGGGGCAGCGGAGCCTCGCCGAGGGCATAGAGCGAGTGCTTGAACTCGTCGTGGTCGCCGTCGTAAAGGAAGCGCAGCGTGCGCCCGCGGCTGGTGGTGTTGTCTATCACCTCAGCCACGATGGCATTGTCTTCGCCGAAGTAGAGCTTGTTGCCGATGCGTATCTTGCGGGCTGGGTCTACAAGCACGTCCCACAGGCGCAGCTCCTCGTTGAGCTCGCGCAGCAGGAACACCTCAATCCTTGCGCCGGTCTTTTCCTTATTGCCGTAGAGGCGGGCGGGAAAAACTTTCGTGTCGTTGAAGACAAATACATCGTGCTCGTCGTAAAGGCCAAGCAGGTCTTTGAACATGGCGTGCTCAATCTCCCCCGTCTGGCGGTGGAGTATCATCATGCGGCTCTCGTCGCGGTGTAGCGTGGGGTATTTGGCTATCCGCTCCTCGGGGAGCTCGTACTTGAACTGGGAGAGTTTCATATGTCGGTTTTGTTGTTTTCAGTCGCTTTTCGTGGCAGGTGTGCGGGAGCTTTCCCCAAGCAGCGCGGCAAAGTCCTCCACTGTGAAGCAGTCCGTGAGTCGGAAGTCCCCCACCCTTGTGCGCCGCAGTGCCGTGAGGTGCGCCCCGCTGCCGAGCGCTTCGCCGATGTCGCGTGCAAGGGCGCGGATGTACGTGCCTTTTGAGCACACCACGCGTATGGAAATCTCGTCACGGTCAAGGCGGCAGTCCGTCAGCTCTATCTCGTCTATGCGGAGGGGCTTGGCTTTCAGTTCCACCTCCTCGGCGCGTCCTTTGCGGGCCAGGTCGTAGGCGCGTTTGCCCTCTATCTTGCAGGCCGAGTAGACGGGCGGCACTTGCATTATCTCGCCCACGAAGCCCTGCAACGCGTGCCGCACGGTCTCTTCGGTGATGTGCGCCGTGGGATAGGTGCGGTCAATGGGATGCTCAAGGTCGTAGCTTGGTGTCGTCGCGCCGAGGCGCAGTGTGGCGGTGTACTCTTTCACGCCGCTTTGCAGCAGTTCGATGGCTTTAGTGGCGCGTCCTGTACACATCACCATCACGCCCGTTGCCAAAGGGTCGAGCGTGCCGGCGTGCCCCACCTTTATTTTCCGTCCGCCCATAGCGCGGGTCATGAGCCAGCGCACCTTTGAGACAAGCTGGAAGGAGGTTTGTCCGAGCGGCTTGTCAAAGGCCAGTATGCAGGCGGGCGGTTGCGGGGTGTCTCCCGCGTGCGCCCCGCCCCCTTGCAGGGCTTTGAGGCGTGCGGCGAACGCGGCGAATGCTTCCTTGCGGTGCGGCTCGCCGTCTGTCGGCGGCAAAATTATTTCGGGCTGTGCTGCGGTGTTCTCTGTTGTCTCCGCCATACACTCTTAGTAGATGAGGTGCATCAGAAAGGTTTGGCAGGTGTGCCATGCGTTCACGGTGAAGTGTGCGATGGCGGGCCAGAAGTTGGCCAGTGTCACCACGCCGGCGGCGAGGCAGTAGTAGGCGAAATAGATGAGCTTTCCGTTGCGCACGATGTTTATCATCCACTTGCAGGCGGCGCAGCCGGAGATGAAGGCGGCCGCGAAACCCACGATGAGGGGCACTGTCTCGATGCCGCCGCCCAGCTCGCCGCCTTTCAGTACCTTCACTGTGTCAAGCAGCGCTTCGCCGAGTATGGGCGGTATCACCATAAGGAAAGAGAACTGCGCCATGCTCTCTTTCTTGTTGCCGAGCAGCAGTCCCGTGGCGATGGTGGTGCCCGAGCGGCTCAGTCCGGGCAGTACGGCCACGGCTTGTGACAGACCTATGATGAAGGCGTGCAGCAGCGAAATATCATTGCGCTGGCGCGGCTTGGCGAAGTAGGAGAAAGCCAGCAGCATGGCGGTGACGATGAGGCAGACGCCCACCACCGTCAGACCCGAGCCGAAGATAGCCTCCACCTTGTCCTTGAAGAAGACACCCACGATGCCGATGGGTATCATTGACACGATGATGTTTAGCGTGTAACGCTGGTCGGCGTTGAGGCGGGCGAGTCCTTTTCCCTCTGCCTCGAGCGGGGCGAATGTGCCTTTGAGTATTCGGCCAATCTCGCTGCCCAGCACCACAATGGTGCTCAGTACCGTGGCCACGTGTACGGCGATGGTGAAGGTGAGGTTCTGGTCGCCGTTCACGCCGAATAGCGAGGAGGCGATGGCAAGGTGTCCGCTGCTGCTTACGGGGAGGTACTCGGTGAGTCCTTGCAGCAGTCCCATCAGCAGGGCTTCAATTGTGTCCATAGGTGTCCGTTGTCTGTGTCTTGTGGGTTATGCGTTGTGCGCTTGTGCGTTGTCAGTCCTTGGCGTGGGGGGCTGCGGTGTTGCTTTTCTTTGCGCGGGGGCGGTGCAGAATGGCCACTATGATGAAGAGGTAGCCGAAGAGGCACACCGCAGGGGCTACCTTTATATGGCGTGCGTCGAATATGGCGGGGTTGAACGTTGTTTCGTCCGAGCCGCTGCCCGTCATGAGTATCATGCCCGCCACCACGACGGCCATGCCGATGGCGAGTAAAACGAAGTTGGCGCGCCCGAAGGCAAAGACGCTTTTCTTTTCTGTCTGTTTTTCCGTTTGCATACGCTTTTGTGTGGTGTGGTTGGCTTGTGGTGTGTATCGTTTCCCCCGCCGCGCGGGGTTAGTGTCAGCGCAGGTAGAGGCTTCCGGTGTCCATACGCAGGTAGCGGCTCACCGACACCAGTGAGCAGAGTGCCGTCAGCAGCAGGCCGCACACGGCGATGGTGCCGAGCGTGGCTGTCCATACAAAGGGGGTGATGAGCGTGCTGACATAAAGCTCGCCGCCGCCCACCTCAAACTGCAGGAAGTAGAGCGTGCCTCCCAGCAGCGTGCCGGCAAGCAGCACCGATGTCGCGCCTATGCGCAGCGCGGCGAGGAGGAAGGGGCGGCGTATGAAGCTCCATTTCGCCCCCACAAGTTTCATTGTGTGGATGCTGTACCGGTGTGAGTAGACGCTAAGGCGCACGGTGTTGTTGATGAGCGAGAACGACACCACCGTAAGCAGGGCGGCCACTACAAGCAGCGCGCCGCCGACGGCGGGAATAGTGCGGTCTATGCCCGCCATGATGTCGTGCGGGTAGCACACGTCGGTCACGCCGGGCAGCGCACGCATTGTCTTTTCGTAGCGGCGCAGACTGTCAAGGTTGGCGTAATCGGCGTGCAGGTACACCTCAAACTCTGCGGGGATGGGGCTCACGCCGAGAAAGTCACCCATGTCGCCCTGCAGCGCGGCGTTCATCTCGCGTGTGCCGCGCTCCTTGGAAATGTAGTTGATGCGGCGGGAGTAGGGTGCGCGGCGCAGCTCGTCCTGCACGTGCAGCAGCTGCGGCTTTGTGATGCTGTCGCTTAGCGTGAGCTCCACGGTGAGCCCCTCGCGCAGCTGCCGGCTATAGTTGCCGCATATCGTCACGAAAGACACCACCACGCCGAGCAGCACAAGCACCAGGGTGATGCTGATGCAGGTGGTGACGATGCCGAAACGCCCGCCGTGGCGTCTTCTCCTGTGCCTCCTTTTCTGTTTCGCTGCCATAGGTCTCGTTGTGTGTGCGGTGTCTGCCTTCTTCTATAAAGGGGCGGAATGTGTGCAATGACGCTAAAATCGTACAAAAATACAACTAAAAGACGCTTTGTTGTGTACTTGTGCCGCTCTTTAACGCTTTTTCTTCGGTTTGGGCGGCGGCGGGGCGCATTGTCACGGGTGTATTGCGCTTTTCCGTGGCTGCTTGTGGCTTTTCGTACGTACGGCGGTGCAATGTGGTGGGGTATGTGGCGTTTAAGGGGAAACGCACTTTTCGCAGAAAGGAAACTTACAAGAAACTCTATCGGGATATGAAGAAACGGACAAAGGTTGCCGCGCTTGTCTTTGCGCTTGCGCTGGCGGCGGGTGGGGCTGTGGTTTCGTCTTGCTACCGCACGCAGCTTATAAATGACGGTTCAGTAAAAGATACGGAGGCGGGGAAGATCGTGCTCTATGAGGTGGCGAAAAACTATTTCGTGCGCAACGACGTGACATCCTACGGCGCGTTTGTCGTGGAGGACAAGAAAAAGTTTGAGGACACTTTCGGCGCGGCGGCGGTGATGGGGAAGGACGGACTGCCTACCGCCATTGACTTTTCGCGGCAGTGCGTGCTTTGTGTCACCTGCCCGCCCACTAATGCCGATGTACGCATTGAGCCAGTGTCGCTGCGCAAGAGCGGCGGTGTGCTGACGCTGGTGTACACCAAGCACACGGTGGGCGCACCGCTTTCCTATTCCGTTACGCCTTGCCTTTTGCTTGTGACGCAGAAGCAGGAGGGTGTGAGGGTGGAGTTTGAGGAAAGGTGAATTCTCTTTCCCTCTTGTGTTGTCGGGACGTACCTATATATATAAGGAGTGTCTCTGCACGGGCATTTCCGGACGCTTGTGCCGCTCCTCTCGATAATATATAACAATCCCTGCCGCGCCGAGGCGTGGCAGGGATTGCCTTGTAAACACTTTATGCTAAAATCCCGTTAGGGTCTGAGCCTATTGTTTGTCAGTCCTCCATGTTGCTCCAGATGCCGCTGGACGCGCCGTTGCCCTCACCGGAGAGCACCTGGTTCTCGCCTTCCACCTTGGTAGTCGTGCCGCCCTCGCCGGAGGAGGAGCCGCCGCCGATGTTGAGGCTGGTGGCCATAAGTCCCTCCGTGCGGAGGGTCACCGCCGTGCTGGCGGGTGCGTGATATGTCTTTTTCATTGTTGTCTTTTGTCTTAGGTTATGCGGTTGTTGTGGGCGCTTACTTCACGAAAACTTTCTTTCCGTCGGCGGTCACGAAGATGCCGTTGGAGGGGAAGAGTACGCGGCGGCCGGAGAGGTCGTAGTACTTCTCAGCGCGGTCGCTCTGGCTCTGCACTGCGGAGGAGATGCCGGTGGTGGTGTCCGTGCCGATGGAGAAGCTGAGCAGACCCTTGCCGCTTTCGTCGCTCTGCGTGCTGCCCGCTATCTTGCTGGCGGGGAGGAAAGCCTTGTTGCAGGGAACGGTGGTGATGGTGCCTTCAAGGAAAGCCGCCTCGTTGTTGGAGTCCTTGGCGAGGAAGTAGTTGTCGCCGGATGTGAAGCCGTCGCGCTTGGCGGTGGCTGCGTTGAGCAGATTGCCGTCGGCCGAGCCGCTCTCGGTGCTGATTTGCAGGTTCACTGTCGTCGCGCCGTTGTCGCTGGCGAGGAGGAAGCCCGTGTTGGCGGGTATCACACCCGTAATCTCCTCAAGGGAGAGTTTGCCGTTGGCGGCTTTCACGCCCTTGTAAGCCTTGACCGTCGTGCCCTCGGGGAGGGTCACAGCGAAGGGAAGGCCTACGGAAGCCCAGCCCGTCTCGCCGATGGCTACCGGTATCTCCGTCACCTTGATAAACTGCCAGTAGTTGCCGCCGTCCGATGCCGAATTGCCGCTCCAGTCGGCGATGTCTTTCGCGGCCTGACCTTTGTATGCGTTGATGAAGTGGCTGTTGATGCTGATGCTGAACATCGTGGCGTAGTCGCGGGTGTAGCTGAAACCGCCGCCGAGGGAGGTCACCGAACGCTGGTTGGAGAGGGTGCAGTCGCCGCCGTCGTTCTCAGTGTCTGAGGTGGCGATGTTCACATCAGTGGCTGTTACGTTGGCGATGTAGCGGCCTACGTTGGCGTTTTTCAGCTTGAAAGTGTTAGTGTTATCCGAGCTGCTCTTGACAAACTGCCAGAGCTGCGGCACGAGTTTGTCACTTTCGCCCGTGCGGTAGATGGCGCAGCTGCCGGAGGGCGTGCCGTCAGTGCCTACGATGCCGGCCTCCTCGGTGGAGAAGAAGCCGTGGTTGGCGCTTAACGCGGCCGGGTTGATGGTGCGTATGCGGTAGTATGCGTTGTAGTCGGGGGTGATAACGTCCGCATTTGCAATGTTGCTCTCTGTGGTGGTGTACGCTGTTTCAAGGTCGCTTATCGTGGTGGCGGCGTTGATGGCCGTCATGTCGTAACCCGTGATGCTGAGCAGCGTGGGGTCGGTGGAGGCTGCGTATGCGCTGCGAGCGGAGGTGATGGCGGTCTTGCTGATTGCTATCACTGCCGCGTCGTCGTTGGCCTCCTGCACAAGGAAGGCGGAGCCGCCGTCGTTCTGGGCCGTGGTGCCGTTGTTCCATATGCCGAGGTAGCCGCTCGAGTGGTCGCCGAGGTATTTGCCGCTTTCGTAGTAGAGCGAAAACATATTGCTGCCCTGGCTGTTGGAGTTGGTGTAGAAGACCGTGGCGCTGTTGGCGTCGGTGAGGGTGGCCTTGCCGCCGTCGGTGTGGACGTACTTGTTGCTGTTCTTGTTGAGAATCTTTACGCCCAGACCGCTCTGCTCAAAGGCCCAGAGTCCGTTGGTCAGACCGATGCTCGGGAGAAACGGGCTATCGGGGTTCGAGTAGTTACCCGACTTGATGTTGCTGTCGTCCGTGCGCACCATGTAGTTGCTGTTGTTGTTGCGGAAATTCACGGTATACCATGTCTTGTCCGTGCTGTTGGACAGCTTGATGGGCGCGCTCTCGCTCCACGTGGCGGTGAAGTTGAAGGTGTTGTTGGTGGAGCTTACCACCTTGTCGGTGTTTGTGCAGTCGGAGATGGTGTAGTAGTGGCTGCTTGTGGTGGAGGGCAGCGAGCTTATCGTCGCGCCTGCCAATGCCGTGCCGGTGGTGGTGTAGAGTATGTTGCCGCTGGTGTCTTTCACGTTGTAGGTGACGTTCACGCTCTCCACGGTTGCCGTCTCAGCTTTGATGAAATGGAAGTGCGCCACTTCGTTTTTGCCGGGGTACTCGCTCGAACTCCACGTGCCAAGGTAGCTTATGTTAGGGGTTGTACTTGTGAGGAGGTTGTGGGTGATGTAGCAGGTCGAACTGCCGTTCTTGAAGGTCGTCCAACCCGTATAATTGTCAAGCGTGCCGGCAACTGCGGTGAGTTCGTTGTTGCCGCTGCCCATCTGTATTTTGTCGTTGTAGGTGGTGTTGACAATCCACTTCTTGTCCTGGCTGCTGTACGGGGCTATCTGGTAAGTGCCGCTCTCAGTCTTTGTCACCTGCCAAAGATAGGTGGACGTGCTTGCCACCGTGGTGCCCTCAAGGTTTTTGTCTTCCTGGTCTGCGTACACATACTGGTTGTTGTAGTAGTAGACGAAGTAGCCGTTTTCGCTGGTGTGCTTTGATTTCATGCGTATCGCATAGACTCCGGTGGTCACGTTGTCTATCGCCGTGTAGGCGCTGGCCACCGTGAAATAGTCCTGCCCTAACGCGGCCGAGACCGTGGCGGTGAGCAAGACAAGTAGGGTAAACAGTTTTCTCATATCCGCTGTATTTAGTTTGTTATTTGGTTACGATGCTTTTGTGCCTGTTTAGTCTGGCGCGTGTCTTTTTCCGTCCGCACGGTTACCCGCGCGGGCGCGTATGCGTACAGCCGCGTGCGGGGAAAGTATTGCGTGGTGAAGTGTCTCTCCTTTTGTGTCTTTAGGTTGCGGCGGCGCGTTGTGGCCGCTTTGCCGGCGAAAGGGACGCGCCGTCCGGGTGCTGTCCTATGAAAGGGGGCGTAGGCCGCGGGGAAAACACATTTTGCTGCGCCTTGCCCCAGCGGATTTTGAATTTGGCACTTGCTTTTCGGGGCCTAAGTGCCTGTATTCCGCACCAGTTAGTGCGCAAAAGTAAGGAAGAAAACCCAAAGGAATTTTTCGGGGGGGGTAAAATAGACAAATCGGCAGAAAATGCCACATTTTCCGCCAAAACAGCGAATGTTTTTGGGCAAAATGGGGCTACGTATGGCGAAAAAAGCGCGGCACGCCGCCCCGGCACAGGGGCGGCGTGCCGCGTGATGGTGCGTAGTGCGTGTCGTGTTTTGTCCGGCTTTGCGGACAAGGCGTGCGGTCTTTGTGGAAGCCGGCGGAAAGGGAGGGTGTCAAGTAGGCGGCGGAGACAGTGCCATGCTGTTGCCGTCCCGTTTTTCTGTCAGGTCAGTGGCGCTGGCGGCGCACGGATAGCGAGCCGCGCGAGGACGAGCCGCCGCTCTTCGGTTTGGTGCCCTTTGCGGCCTTAACCTTTGTGGTCTTTGTCTTGGGGGCGGAAGAGCTGCGGGTGCTGCCGCTTACCGACGACGCCGCGCGGCGCGAGGGCGAAGACGTGCGGCGCGAGGAGGTGCGGGCCGCCTTTCCTGCCTTGGCAAGCGAGTCTGCCGCCGCCTGCTCGAGCGAGTCGGCTCGCAGGCGGGCGTAGTACGCGCTGTCACGTCCCCAGACATGCTCCTGCACGTCGGTGAGCTGCTTCTCTATGCGCTTCTGCTCGCGCTTCATGGTGGAGTCGTCGGGGCAGTAGTTGGACAGCAGGCGGTCCTGCAGATTTACCGCCTTGTACACATCGCCCTCGTAGCAGTGCATCGTGAAGAAATCGTCAGCCGAGAGCGTCGAGGCGTTGTTGAGCGAGCTTCCCATCAGCATCAGCTTGCCGAGGTAGGGAGCGACATCCGACATTTTCACCCAGAACATGGGGTACTGCGAAAGCTCGCCGCCGAAGTCGCTGTCGCCGCGCTTCAGCACGGGGCAGAGCGCCGTCACCTGCGTACGGAAGGAGGCCGTGTGCTGGTCGTAGTAGCTGCTCTCCTTTATGAAGTACGCCTTCACCTCGTCGGAGGGGAGGTCGGCGTCGCTCACGCGGAACTTCCCGTCCTTCTCCTCGTAGAAGATGTGGTAGCGGTCCATAATCTCCTTTGCCTTCACCACATTCTTCTCCGTGAAGTTTTCGTTGCCGTCGAGCTTGTAGTCGTACGCCTTCACCTGCCCGCGCATAATGAGGCGGAAGAGGTAGGTGAAGAGGTTCATGCGCCCGTCCTGCGGTGTGACGGGGTAGTAAAGCACGGCGTTGGCGTCCTTGGTGAGGTCGAGCGTGCGGTAGAGGTCGCGCCGCCAGGGCGCGTCGCCGGGCATCGCCTGCGCCGTGGGAAACTGGCGGTACGACGAGCCTTGCTGTGCCGTCTCCTGCTGTTTGGCGGCCTGCTCGGCGCGGCGGCGCGGCGGCTGTGCCACGGCCGTCACCGTGAAGGCGAGGCAGAGCAGCAGTTGCAGCGCGCGGCGTGTATGGTATGCTTGGGACTTCATATTATCGTAGTGATTGTTTTTCTTGTTTCGTTCGTGGGGCGCGGGTCGGCGCTTAGTTGACGATGACCTGCACCGCGCCGTTGAGCGTGCGCGTCAGTCCGTCCGGTCCCACCGCCTTCACGTTGACTATGAAGAAGCGCTGGCCGCGCCGCAGCTCGCGCATCAGGTTGCGCTGGTTTTCCGTGAAGTTGCTGCCGGCGGACGGTTCGGGGCGCAGGTTGCCCATACGGTCGGCGAAGACCGTCTCGAAGTTCAGCACGCGGAAGGGTATGTTGAGCAGTCCGTCGTCAATGGCCGCCCCGACGCCCGGCGCGGAGATGATGGAGCCTTTCGCCACCTTGCCGCCCTTGAAGCGGTCCGTGCCGATGGTGACGTACGCGGTGGGGTCGGGCAGCTTGCGCACCTGGAAGGTGAAAGCCCCCATGCTCTGCGTCTTGCCGTTTACCGTACCCGTCACGGTGAAGGTCACGTTGCTGCCCACCGACGCGGGGCGCGCCACATACTTGCCCGCCCCCACGGAGCGCAGCGTGCCGCCTGTCATGGCGAGGTGCACCTGCGTGTTGGGAATGCCCGACGCGCTCACGCTGATGGGGTTGTCAAAGCCCGCGTAAAGCACGTTCATCAGGTCGGCCGCCACGGTCGCACCCTGCGGCGGGGCAATCACGTTGTACTTCTGCGTGAAAGGACGGCGTATGATGTCACCGTCGGCGTTGGGCATGAGAATGTACCCTGAGAAGCTGTACTGCCCGGGCGCGCCCACGGCGAAGTTGTAGCTGCCGTCCGACTGGATGCGCCGCCCGTTGACGTAAATCTCGGGGCGCTGCGTGGTGTCCACCGCCGCCATGAAGATGTGCGAGCGGAAAGTCTCCCCGGGGTACAGCGTGGTGGCCTCGGCCGACACGTAGGCGTTGAGCTGGTTGACGCGTATATCTTTAAGGTCAATGTTGGCGCGGAGCGAGTGCAGTATCTCGTTCTCTGCCTTGCGCACGTCGCTCTGCAGCTTCGCCAGCATGGTGACTGCAGCGATGGAGGGCATCTCCTCAAACATGTACTGCTGCCAGTTTTTCCCTATGTTGTCCTCCGTCTTCGGCACGTCGGTGGAGAGGTTGGAGGCGATGATGGCTTTCTGGCGCGGGTCGCTTGTCATGGAGAGGGCGAGGTTGCGGAAAGCCACTATGGCGTCGTGCAGCCGTTTGCCCTGTCCTTTCGCGGGAGCCAGCATCACGCGCCCCGCCGCCTCGAGGTTTTCCTTGTCGTGCAGGTTGTCGGGGTTGGCGTCCTTGCCGTCCGCCTCGCGTGCGATGGCGAGGCGCAGCTGCCCGGCGAGGCCGTACAGCCCGTCGCTGGCGCGCTTCACCGCCATGGCCTTGTCGTACCAGGGCTTCACCTTGGCGGGGTTGCTTTCGTACTGCGCCTTGAAGTCATCGTATAGGGCCTTGTTCTCCACGTTGGCGTTGTCGATGGTGCGCCTGAGGCTGTCACCTATGAGGGTAAAGCCTTTCAGCACGTCGCTCGACACGTTGAGCGCCAGCATAGCCATCAGTACGATGTACATCAGGTTAATCATCTTCTGGCGCGGTGAGACGGGCCTTTTCTTTACAGCGGACATTCTCTCTGTGTGAAATCTTTGTGTAGTCTCCCGGCGGGGCGGGGTGGGGTAGGGTGTGCCGCAGTGCCGTGCGGCGGGGCGGCGGGAAGGGCTTGCGGCGGTGTCTTACTGCTGCTGTCCGGCGGCGGACTGTTGCGGCGCGGCGGACTGCTGGATGTTGACGCTCAGTGCCTGTATCATGCGCCCGTACACCTGGTTGAGTTCCTCTATGCGGCGGGCGAGGCTGCGTGTGTGCTCGTTTATCTGCTCTATCGTGCCCACCTGCTGGCTGATGCTCTTGAAGTGCAGGTCGTAGGTCTTGTTGATGGCCGTGAGCGTGCGGTTGAGTTCGGCCATCTCCTCGCTGTCGCGTGCGAGGCGGCTGCTCTGCTCGTCCACTTTCTGGAAAGTCTCCGTCAGGATGCGCAGTTTTTCTATGTAAGTCTGCGTGGCGTCCTCCATCTCCGGCGAGAGCGCGGCCTGCGCGCGGCGCAGCAGCTCGTCGTTGGCAAGGCGGATGATTTCGGCGAGGCGTTTCGCCTCGTTCTCAAAGGGCTGCGTGCCCTCCGCCGCCGTGGCGGCGATGGCTGCCCGCGCCGCGTCGGCGGCTGTGGCGGGCTGTGCCGGGGCGGTGCCCTGCGTTGCAGTGTTGTCGGCAGTGTTTCCGGTCGTGCCGGCGGATGCCCCGCCCGGGAAGCCGATTATCACCGTGCCTCCGGCGGCAGCTGCCGTGCCGGCGGCTGCGGGCGTGCCTTGTGCCGCCGCCGGCATTGCGGCAGGACTTGCGGCTTGCGGCGTCGCGGAAGCCACGGCGGCAGTCTGCGTGTCCGTGCCGTCCTCCGTGTCCTCGTCGTCATCGGTGAGTCCGAGTCGTGCGGCAATCTCCTCGTCGGTCTCGTAGTCGTGCGGCAGTTCCTTGCCTATCTCGTTTTTGTCAAACGGGCGGTCGAAAGCCGAAAGGAAGAACACCACCACCTCCGTGCCCATGCCGATGAAGAGCATGACGTTGCCGCCCGGCAGGTGGGTGAGCTTGAAGAGCGCGCCGAGAATCACGATGGACGCGCCCCACGAGTAGGCGTAGTTGAGGAAAGTCTGGCCCGGCACGCTGTCCATCCAGTGCTGCAGGCGTATAACGAGGTTGATTTTAGCGGACATTGTGTATATGGTGTGTGCTTGTGGCGCAGGGGCGGCGGTGCGTCCCTGCAGCCGTATTACCGTATTCCGTTTTCTTGTCGCGGGTGCTTTGCGCGAGTGCTTTGCCTTGTGCCCTTTTGCCGCGCGGTTTCTTGTGCGCGGCCTTTCGGCGTGCGGGGGCGGCTATTCGGGACGGCCTGTCAGGCGCGGCGGCTTACTTCTTGCGTTTGCCCGACGAGGTGGCGCTTGTGGTGGTGGCCTTTGAGCGCACGCAGCGGAAGCCTATGTACGAGCGCGGCTGGTTTTGGTACTCGCTGGTGCGCCATGCCGAGCGTATGTACGACATCGGGTCCTTCCACGACCCGCCGCGCACGCTCTTGCGCTTCAGCATGTACGGGTCCTCCTTTGCCGCGTCGTAGGAAAGCTGCGGGTTGAGGTCGGCCATGGCGTCCACGCCCGCCTCGGTGTACACGGTGCTTGTCCACTCGGCCACGTTGCCGGCCATGTCAAAGAGGCCGTTTGAGTTGGCCCCGTAGATGCCCGCGCGCGAGGTGATGAGGTTGCCGTCGTCGGTGTAGTTGCCCTTGTCGGGCTTGAAGTTGGCGTAGAAGCAGCCCTCCTTGCTTTTGGCCTCTATGCCCTGCCAGGGGTAGGGGTTTCCCTCCTTGCCGCGGGCGGCGTACTCCCACTCTATCTCCGTCGGGAGGCGGTAGCGCTGTATGTAGCGTGCCTGCGCCCCCATGCCCGACAGCAGGTAGTTGGTGCGCCACGCGCAGAATGCCTTTGCCTGCTCCCACGTCACGCCCACCACGGGGTAGTCGTTGTAGGCCGCCGAGGAGAAGTACAGCTTCATGTACGTCTCGTTGTTGGCGTTGGGGAAGTCGTTCACCCAGCACGTCGTGTCGGGGTACACCTTCACTATGTACGTGTTGAGGAAGTCGTAGAGGCTTGTGAGCGGGCGTTCGATGGTTTGCGCCACAATCTCGCCGTTGTCGTCGACGTAGGCCGTGTCTTTCGAAATCATTATCACCTCGTCGGGGTCGGCGGGGTGGTCGGTGTCAAGCGAGCGCTCGCGCCAGTCGAGGCGGTACTTGCGCAGCGCCGCCTTCTCGTAGTCGAAAATCTCGTAGCGGTACACCATCTGCTTCGTGTCAAGCATCTTCGTGCCGTCGATGGGGTGGGTGACGTACACGCTGTTGATGGCGCGCTCCTGGTCCTCGCTCGGCTTGCGCCAGGGTATGGGCTTGCTCCAGTTGAGGTGCGGCTTGACGGGGTCGCCGTTGCGGTCCACCTCAATTTTGTATGTCTCGTCGCCGCCGTAGGAGGGGTCGGCGAGGCGCTCGCGTATGATGCTGTCGCGCACCCAGGTGACAAACTGCCGGTACATGGAGTTGGTCACCTCGGTCTGGTCCATCCAGAAGCCGTCGACGGAAATCTCCTTTGAGGGTGTCACCGTGCCCCAGAGCGAGTCCTGCTGCTCGAGGCCCACTTTCAGGAAGCCGCGCTTCACCTCCACCATGCCGTAGGGGGCTGGCTCGCTGAATGAGGACGACTTCTGCCCTGTCACCTCGCCGCCGCTCTGCATGGCGCGTCCGCTGCCCATGCAGGCCGCGAAGAGGCCTGTGGCCGCAAGGAGGGAGAGTATTGCTAAGAATGAGTGTTTCATTATTGTCTTTGTGCCGAATTGGGATGTGTGCTTGTGTGGGGTGCGTGTGGCGGTCTTTGCGCCCGCCTGCGGGTGGTGTGTCTTTCTTTCTGCCCCGCCGCGCTGTGTTGGGGGCGGGTCAGAGCCACCTTACGCTGCGGTGTGCGTTTTTGCCTTTCTTGCCGAGGTTGAGGTCGAGGCGGTAGCCCAGCGTCACCTCGTGCTGCCCCGCGCCGAGTCCGATGCCCGAGGTGTTGGCCTCATAGGAGTAGCTCAGGTCCACGCCGTGGAACATGCCGCCCACGAAGACGGCGACGGAGTGCTGCGGGCTGTAGTTTACGCCCCCGTAGAGCTGACGCTTCTGGTAGGCGTAGCGCAGACGCGCCGTGATGTCCGAGCGGAACGACGTGCCGTCGTAGCGCAGCATGACGGAGGGGCATATAGTGAATAACGGACTTCGCAGCCGTATATTGTATCCCGCCGTGAAATTGTACAGCAGGTGCACCTTGTACTCGTTTGTCTCGCCGAGGTAAATCTTGGGTGAGGTGAGGTGCTGCGCCCCGAAGCCGGCGTACCACCGCTTGTGGGCGTACCACAGTCCCGCCGTGGCGTCAAACTTCGAGCCGCTTACGTCGGTGGTGGGGAAGGCGGGGTCGTTGGCCGTGGCGAGGTCGGCCTTCGAGCCTTTCAGACTCTCGTTGAGCATGTCCGCCTCGCCGCCCACGCTGAGCGTGCCGCCGAAGAGGCGGAAGTGGTAGGCGTACTGCAGCGAGAAACGCTTGTGGGAGAAGAGGCCGAAGGCGTCGTTTTGGAAAAGCAGTCCCACGCCGTGGCGCGTCTTGCCTATCTGGAAAGCCATGTCCGCCCCCGCGTACATCGTGCTGCCGCCGTCCTCGTAGCCCATGGCGTGTGTCTGCACCGCCGCCGTGATGGCGAGCTGCGGCGTGCGGCCGGCGGCGGCGGGGTTGAAGCCCGTCTCCATCTGCCAGTAATGCACAAAGGCGGGGTCCTGCTGCGCCGCAGCGGGGAGGGCGGCGAGGCACAACGCCATTATGCCGCACAGCCTTGCTGCGGCTGCGCGGCGCGTGTCGTGTGGCACGGTGCGTCTCCCGGTGCGTGCGGTGTGGGTGTTGGCCAAAACTTCTCTTCGGTGTGGCGGCGCGGTGTGCTTCCCGCTGCCGCATTTGGGCGCAAAGTTAGAAACGCCGGGCGAGAAAATGCCCTTTTGCCGTGGCATAAGTGCGCCTTTCCGCCTTTCTTTTTGTGCGCGGCGGGTTGTCTTCGGCTTTTCCGTCGTGCTTGCGTGCCGCCTTTACTGCCTTGCGAAAACGCCGCGCGGCGGGGTGGGGAGGTTTGCCCCGGCGGGTAGGAGATGAAAAACGCCCCGAAAATCAAAATGACAGAATTTCGCCGGAAAAGTGAGCAAGGTGTATTTTCGCGGTGCGGCTCATTTTTATGATAGTTTAACGGTATTCGACACTGGCGGCGGGCGTGTTTGGAGCAAGCCGCACCTCAGTGACAAGATGCCGCGGTACTTTGAAGGCCAAGCCGCACTTCAGTGACCCGATACCGCGGTATCCCGTGGCCCAAGTGCAGGCATTTTGACTCGAAAGTGGCTGAAAATCAATACAGGCAAAAATAAAGGGACATTCCTCGCGGGATGTC
>CAVGTC010000025.1:0-23723 GCA_963632255.1 Lachnospiraceae bacterium
CGGTGACAAGATGCCGCGGTACTTTGAAGGCCAAGCCGCACTTCAGTGACCGAGTTCCACGGTATCACGTGGTCCAAGTGCAGGCGTTTTGACTCGTAAGTGGCTGAAAATCAATACAGGCAAAAATAAAGGGACATTCCTCGCGGGATGTCCCTATCTTGTAGCACAAAGATAATACATTTTCGGGCGATTTCCAAATGCGCAAAAATGCGGCGGATTTTACGAAGTGTCAGTTTTTATGCCGAAAATCTGACATTCTGCATTTCGCCGCTGCGCGGAATTTTGCCGGAAACACGGTGGTTTTTGTGCCATCCCCCACCTTGTCCGCCACCGCCCCGCCTTGCGAGGTTCGCGGCGTTACCGGAAAAACAACTGCCCCGCCTGCACGCGGGGACGCGCAGGCGGGGCAGAGACTGTGGAAACGGCGCAACACGCGCCGACGCTTACCGCTCGGCGGAGAAAAGAGGGTCCCAGGCGGGCAGCGTGACAGGTTTCTGCTTGAGAAGTTCAAGCGTGGCGGCGGGGACATACTTCTTGTCCACCACGAGGCGGAACATGTACTCGTCAAACCACTCGTCCGTCATGATGAGGTGCCCCTTGTAGCCGCTCGACGCGCCCCAGGAGTTCTCCACCATCCACTTCGACGGCTTGCCCGCCGCGTCAAGGTCGACGGCCATCAGCGTCATGGCGTGGCTGGATGCCGAGGCGAAAGTGCTGATGCGCTCGGCCTTTGTCATGGGGAAAGTAGTGGAGAAGAGCGACTCATAGTCGTAGTTGCGCAGGGAGAGCACGCCCGTCTTCGCGTCGTAGTACTTGCCCACGTCGCATGAGAAGTACATCATCGTCGAGTCCTTTATGGAGGCGATGGCCGCCTGCTTTATCTCGTCCATCGGCAAGTTGAGGTACGTCCACTGTGTGCCGTCGTAGGAGTGGCGGTCGAGGTCGATGGTGTAGAGCTTGTGGAAGGGGCGCGAGGGGTCGTTCATCATCATCACATAAGAGCCTTTGAGGTCCTTCCCCACATACTCCTTGTAGAAACTGAGGGGCGTGTACTCCTTGCGCGCGCCGGCGGGTTTGCCGTCAGCGTCTTTCGCTGCCCAGAAGAAAGTGGCGGGCGGCTCGCCGAGGCACACGGCAAGTATGCGGTAGACGGTGGACAGCATCTCCGTCTTGCGCCTCAGCAGCGCGTCCTTCTTCTCGCCGTCGGCCACCGCCTTGCGCAGCGTCAGGCCATACTCGCGCAGCTTCAGCGAGAGAATGGCCGCCATGCGCGAGGTGTTGTTGGCGTTGAAGCTCTCGGGCATCACCTCCGAGGGCACAAGTCCGTATTTCGTCACCACGTCCATCACGCCGCAGAAAGTGCCGCCGTCGGAAAGGGGATTCTTGAAAAGCCACTCCACGGTTTTGTCGTCCATCGGCTTCTTCGCGTTGTCTATCATGGCCTGGAGGAAGAGGTTGCTCTTCTCCAGCTGGTCGTAAAAGAAGCAGTAGCTCTGCGAAAACTCAAACGCGCCCATGCCGTACTTCTTTATCATCTGCGCCCTCATCACATTGAGCCCGGTGAAAAGCCAGCAGCGGCCGGAGCTTTTCTGGTCGGTGATGCCCTTTGAGGGCACTTCGTTTGAAAAGTAGGTGTCCGTTGCGTCGGGGTTGTCGGCCGAGGCGGCAAGCTGGTTAATGGAAGTGGCGGCGAGTGCGTTGCGCAGCGCCTTTGTGGAGGCTGTGGAGGGATTGGCCTGGCGTATCTGCCGCAGCATGTCGGGCGTGATGCCGCCCGCTGCGTCCTGTGCGGGCATCAGCGCCGCCGGGGCGGCAAGCAGAAGGGTCAGTAGAAGTCTTCTCATAAGGCTGTGTGTGCTTGTCTGGTGTGCGTGTTGGTTGGCGGTTTCGGTGCTTTCCGCTTGCGAATTTAGCGAAAACCGCGCTTTTCGCGCCAACGTCGCCGCGACATCGCGTATACTGGCGGCGCGACACAGGCACTCCGCGCCGCCTATGTGCGCCCCGCGCGGGCGTTTTCGCGCGAATGGCGTAACTTTGCCTTCCGCGCGGGGCGACCGCGCGGCACACACGGAAAAGCAGACGCAATGAACGACAGCATAGAGATAAAAGGCGCGAGAGTGAACAACCTGAAGGGCGTGGACCTGAAGATACCCCTCGGCCGCCTTGTAGCCGTGACGGGGCTGTCCGGCTCGGGCAAGTCGTCCCTCGCCTTCGACACCCTCTACGCCGAAGGGCAACGGCGCTACGTGGAGAGCCTTTCGGCCTACGCGCGGCAGTTTCTGGGGCGGATGAACAAGCCCGAGTGCGACTACATCAAAAACCTGCCGCCCGCCATCGCCATAGAGCAGCGCGTGGCGGGACGCAACCCGCGCTCGACCGTGGGGACAAGCACGGAGATATACGACTACCTGCGCATGCTTTTCGCCCGCGTCGGCCATACCTACTCGCCCGTGAGCGGCGAGGAGGTGAAATGCCACACGGTGGACGACATAGTGGCGGCGGCCTCGGCCTACAGCGAGGGCACGCGCTTCACCGTCCTCGCCCCGCTGCGCGTGAGGCAGGGGCGCACGGTGCGCGGGCAGCTGGAGACCTGCCTGCAACAGGGCCTGTCGCGCCTTGACGTGGACGGCGAGACGGTGCGCATAGAGGACGCGCTTGACAACCCGCCCGCGCCCGAGCACGCCGCCCTGCTCATCGACCGCCTGGCCGTGGCGCGGGGAAAGGACTTCGGCTCGCGCCTGGCCGACTCCGTGCAGACCGCGCTCTACGAGGGCGACGGCGAGTGCATGCTGCGCTTCTACCCCGCCCGCATCCTGCTGCGTTTCAGCACGCGCTTCGAGGCCGACGGCATGACATTTGCCAAGCCCGATGACAACATGTTCTCGTTCAACTCGCCCGCCGGAGCCTGCCCCGTGTGCGAGGGCTTCGGGCGCGTGGTGGGCATAGACGAGCGGCTCGTGGTGCCCGACACGTCGAAAAGCGTGTACGACGGCGCGGTGATGTGCTGGCGAGGCGAGAAGATGGGGATGTGGAAGGACGAGTTTATCCGCCGCGCGGGCCGGCGGGGCTTCCCGGTTTTCACCCCCTACTACCAGCTGACGCGCGAGCAGCGGCGCACGCTGTGGGACGGCGACGCACAGGAGCGCGCCCTGCCCGAGGACCAGCAGGTGAGCGTTTCCGCCTTCTTCCGCATACTGGAGCGCAGCCAGTACAAGATACAGTACCGCGTGATGCTGGCACGCTACCGCGGCAAGACGGAGTGCCCCGCGTGCCACGGCTCGCGCCTCAAGCCCGAGGCGGGGTATGTGAAGGTGGGCGGCGAAACCATCACGCGGCTCACGCGCATGCCGGTGAAAGAGCTGCTGCCTTTCTTTGAAAACCTGCGGCTGCCCGAAAGCGACGCCCGCGTGGCAGGACGCCTGCTCACGGAGATAAAGAACCGCCTGCGCTACCTTTCGGACGTGGGACTGGACTACCTCACGCTCGACCGCCTCTCCAACACGCTGTCGGGCGGCGAGAGCCAGCGCATCAGCCTCTCCACCTCGCTCGGCTCTGCCCTCGTGGGGTCGCTGTACATTCTCGACGAGCCGAGCATTGGCCTACACCCGCGCGACACGCAGCGGCTCATCGGCGTGCTGAGACAGTTGCGCGACCTTGGCAACACGGTGGTGGTGGTGGAACACGAGGAGGAGATAATGCGCGCCGCCGACCACCTGATAGACATAGGTCCGGAGGCGGGGCGCCTTGGCGGCGAGGTGGTGTACGAGGGGAAGCCCGTGCCGTCCCCCCTGCCCCCGCTGCCGGAGGGTAAGGACACCTACCCTTCGCACACGCTCAACTACCTCCTCGGGCTGGAACGCATACCCGTGCCCGCCTCGCGCCGCGCCTGGAACCGCAGCGTGCGCGTCATCGGGGCGCGGGCCAACAACCTGAAAGGCATCGACGTGACCTTCCCGCTCAACACGCTCACCGTCGTGACGGGCGTGAGCGGCTCGGGCAAAAGCACGCTGGTGCGCGACATCCTCTACCGCGCCCTCCGCCGCCACCACGACGCCGTGTGCGACGCGCCGGGCGAGTTCACCCGCCTTGAGGGTGACATGGACAGCGTGCCGCTCGTGGAGTTTGTCGACCAAAACCCCATCGGCCGCTCCTCGCGCTCAAACCCGGTCACCTACATCAAGGCCTATGACGAGATACGCAAACTGATGGCGGCGCAGCCGCTCGCCCGCCAGCTTGAACTCACGCCCGCCGCGTTCTCCTTCAACGCCCCCGGCGGACGCTGCGAGGAATGCAAGGGAGAGGGGACGGTGAAGGTGGAGATGCAGTTCATGGCCGACCTCGTGCTGGAGTGCGACGCGTGCCACGGCAAACGCTTCAAGAGCGACGTGCTGGAGGTGCGCTTCGGCGGACTTAACGTATACGACATACTGCAGCTCACCGTCAACCAAGCCATCGACTTCTTCACGCGCGAGGGACAGCCGCGCATAGCCGCACACCTGCGCCCACTGCAGGAGGTGGGGCTTGGCTACATAAGGCTGGGGCAGTCAAGCTCCACCCTCTCCGGCGGCGAGAACCAACGCGTGAAGCTGGCCTACTACCTCGGGCAGGAGAAGTCGCAGCCCGCCCTCTTCATCTTCGACGAGCCTACGACGGGGCTTCACCCGCACGACATCGGCCGCCTGTTGCACTCGCTCGGCGCGCTGATAGAGAGGGGGCACAGCGTCATCGTGATAGAGCATAACATGGACGTGGTGAAGTGCGCCGACTATGTGATAGACCTCGGACCGGAGGGAGGGCGCGAGGGCGGCATCGTGGTGGCCGCCGGCACACCCGAGGAGGTGGCGCGGCAGGGCAAGGGACACACGGCACGCTTCCTAGCACGTGCACTTAGCGCGGGGGAATAGCGCAATACGGGGGCGGAAACGGACAAAATTAAAGCGGGCGGCGGGAAAGATAAACCGCAGAGTTTTCCTACTTTTGCGCGTGTAAAGCGCCCGCCCGCAAAGCACGCTCCGCACACCGCAGCGGCACGGCGGAGGCGGCGGGACGCAGACGCGATGACCATTCATACCAAATACAATTATGGCATTCTTAACTAACGACAAACTTGTCATTGTCGGCGCGGCCGGCATGATTGGGTCGAATATGGCCCAGACGGCGGCTATGCTCCGCCTCACCCCCAACATCTGCCTGTACGACGTGTACGAGCCGGGTCTTGAGGGCGTAACCGAGGAAATGCGCCACTGCGGCTTCGAGGGTGTCAACTTCACCTACACCACCGACGTGAAAGAGGCTTTCACCGGCGCTAAATACATCATCTCCTCCGGCGGCGCGCCCCGCAAGCAGGGCATGACGCGCGAGGACCTGCTCAAGGGCAACGCCGGCGTGGCTGAGCAACTCGGCAAGGACATCAAGAGCTACTGCCCGGACGTGAAGCACGTGGTGATTATCTTCAACCCGGCTGACGTGACGGGTCTCGTGACGCTGATTTGGTCGGGGCTGAAACCCTCCCAGGTGTCCACCCTCGCCGCCCTTGACTCCATCCGCCTGCAGAGCGAGCTGGCAAAGCACTTCGGCGTGGCGCAGAGCGAGGTGACGGGCTGCCGCACCTACGGAGGTCACGGCGAGGCCATGGCTCCCTTCGCAAGCAGCGTGAAAGTGGCAGGCACGCCCCTCACGAGCCTCATCGGCACGGACAAGCTCACGGCTGAGCAGTGGGGCGAAATCAAGCACAAGACCATCCAGGGCGGCTCCAACATCATCGCGCTGCGCGGCCGCTCCTCCTTCCAGAGCCCGGCTTACGTGTCCGTGCGCATGATTGAGGCAGCCATGGGCGGCGAGGAGTTCCAGTGGCCGGCAGGCCGCTACGTGTCTTTTGCCGGCATCGACCACATCATGATGGCGATGGAGGTGACCATCTCCGAGAAGGGCTCCGCCTACGAGGAGGTTGTCGGCACGGAAGAGGAAATGGCCGCCCTCAAGGAGAGCTACAAGCACGTGGCAGCCATGCGCGACGAGTGCATAGAGCTGGGCATCATCCCCTCCATCGACAAGTGGGGCGACATCAACCCCAACCTGAAGTAAAGGCACGCCGAAAGGCGGCTTGAACAAGCCATAAGCAAAACAAAAAGGGAGCCGCCCCGCGGAGGAACTCAGTCCTCAGCGGGGCGGCTTTGTTGTTAGATATGCCCGCTCCCTTCCTCCCGTGGCGGGGCGGTATGCTATGCCAGTCAGCGGACGGGTTGGAATCTGGCCGGCGCGGGGTCAAATCACCGCAATCTTGCCCGCCACGCTCTTCGAGCCGTCGGACTTTGACACATATATATAATATACGCCCGGGGAAACGCGGTCGCCCGCCGGTGTGCGCGCGTCCCACACAAGCGAGCCGCCCGTACTCTCCCCTCGGAAGACAAGCTGTCCGCCGGCGGAGACTATCTTGACCTCCGCACTCTCCGTAAGGCCGCTTATCACCACGCGCCCGGTGTACTCCGGACGGACGGGGTTGGGGGCGATGCGCAGGTTGGCCTTGTCAAGCTCCGTCTGCGCCTCGGTCACCCCCGTGCTGTACGAGCAGATGCCACGGTCGGTGCCGATGAAGAGTTCGCCCGTCGCGTCGTCAAAGGAGAGCGAGGTGACATTGTCGGAAAGCAGCGGCGTGTCCGACGCCGTGAAATGCTGCAACACCTCCGAGCCGTCCGCGCTGACCTGGTAAAGCCCCGAGCCCGTCGTGCCAAGCCACTTGCGGTTGCCGCCGTCCACCGCCACTGCGGAGACGGTAGACTCCGCAAGAAGGTAGTCGGCGTAGTTGGTGCCGTCGTTGCGCGGTATCTTCGGCTGGTAGATGGTGAAGTCGGAGGAAAACCACTCGTCGGGGTTGGTCACGGCATACACCCCGCTCGAGCAGCCTATCCACAGCTGCCCGTTGCGGTCAAAGCAGTAGTCCTGCACGCCCTCAAGGCTGCACGACGTGCCGTCCTCGTTGGTGGCCGCCTTGCGGAAGAGGCTCTCGTCGTCGGCGGCGTTGTCCACCGTGCCCTTGTAGTCAAGGCAGCCCAGACCGGCGGGGTAGCTTGTCGGCGAGCGGACGGCAAGCCACAGACGGCTCCTCCCGTCAAGCAGCAGCCGCTCAGGGTAGGTAATCATCTTTGTACCCTCCAGATTGAGCCGCCGCCAGGTGCCGTCCGGCTTCATCACCGTAATCACCGTGTCCACCCAGCCGTTTGTCACGAAAAGGTTGCGCTGCGCGTCCATCGCCACGCCGTAGGTGCGCACGTAGTTGTACGCGTCCGGCAGCGCGCGCACGCCCGCATCGTTTATAATCTGCAGCGCGGAGTTGGAGTTGTTGTAATGCTTCACAAACTGGAAGTCCCGGTACTCCACAAGTCCCGTCCAGGTGGCAAGATAGTGGTGGGAGGCGTCGTACGGGTCTTGGAAAACGCTTGTCACGCCCTGGAAGCTCGCGCCGTTGTTGAGGTCGAACCCAGTCGTGGGGAAATTGTTCCACACGCCGTTTTCGTACCACATCGCCACCGGCGTGGCACTCTCGCCGCCCGCCACAAGCAGCCGCCCGCCCGTGTACTGCACCTTGTCGCACATATCCGAGTAGGGACCGAAGCCGCCGACGGTGGTCACCTCCGAAGTCCACTTGCGCTCCCCCTCGCCGCCGCCCATACGGCAGCCTTGCACACCTTTCGCCCCCATGGCAAACCAGTAAGTGCCAGCGGTGTACGCCACGTCATACACCGAGCCCTCTGTCGCAAGGCGGAAAACCTCCTCCGTGGGCTTCGCCGCGGAAAAGCCGAGGGCGTAGCCGCTCCCGGAGAATACGGCCTGCCCGTTTGTGGTGGAGCACTTGTCGCACACCACCGGAGAGGCCTGCGTGAAGACGGGATTTCCCTCCGCGTCAAGCTCCATATAGATAACGCCTGCGCCGGCGGTGAACGACGCGCCGGCGGAACCCACGAGGAAATAAAACCCCTTGCCGAAAGGCGCGATGCCATAGAGCGCGGCCGAGCCGAGCGAGCGCCACGCGGAGATGTCGTAAAGGTTGTCGCGTATGTCACCCATGTACACCGTTCCCCTTGTCTCCATAAAGACATAGTTGCCCGAGGAGAGCGCGGCGGCCGCGGCACTGCCCACACGGTAGTATCCCTTCACCGTGAGACTGCCCAAGTCCACCTGTATCACGCCCTCCGAGGTGCAAAGCGTGAGCCAGTCGCCGTTGACCGACATCTTCGTCACGCTTATGTCATAGTCGGAGAAGTTGTACACATCCGCGAAATTGGCCACGGTGCCGTCCTCGTAGAGCAGGTCGATGTTGTTGTTGGCGTAAAGCAGCACGAGGCACCGCTGCGTGGACGACCACCCGATGTGACTCACCGACTTGTCGGACAGTCCGTCCAGCTTGTCAATGGTGGTGGTGGAGTTGTCCGACGTGTCATACACAAGGAGGTTGCCGTCAAGCAGGGCGTACACTTTCGTGCCCACCGCCTCCGCCTCCGTGGCGTTGTGGTAGGCGAGGTAAAGTTTCCACAAGTCCGTGTCCGCCGCCTTTGCCGGCAGCGAGAGCAGGAGGAGGAAGAAAAGGCTGAGAATTGTGCGCATGGTGTGTGGTGCGTTGTGAAATATCCCCCGCCGCACCCCTCCTCCCGCTGCAAAACGCGGAAAAGACGGGACGGGCGGGCGGAAAGGGCGGCACGCCGCCTCGGCGGGAAACAGCTTTCCCCGGAAAGGCAAAGCATATATGCCGCCTTATATGAAACGCCGGCGGCGCGGCTTTATTGTTTGCTGTCGCGGTGCGTCTCCCCGGCAAGGTAGGCGCAGAGCTTGCGCACGGCGCGGGCGCGGTGGGATATCTCGTTTTTCACCCCCATTCCCAACTCGGCGAAAGTCTTTCCCGTGTCCTCCGGCGAGAAGACGGGATCGTAGCCGAAGCCCTCCGTGCCGCGCTCCGCCTCCGTTATCACGCCCTCTACAACGCCCTCGAAGAGGCACTCGGCTCCGCCCTCTATGAGTGCTATCACCGTGCGGAAGCGCGCTGTGCGGTCGCCGCGCCCCGCAAGCTCGGAGAGCAGCTTGCGCGTGTTGGCCTCCGGGTCGTGGCGGTCGGGGAAGGCGTAACGCGCGGTGTGCACGCCCGGCGCGCCGCCCAGCGCGTCCACCTCAAGTCCCGTGTCGTCGGCGAAGCAGTCGCAGCCGTAGCGATCGTACACCCACCGCGCCTTGATGAGCGCATTACCCTCCAAGGTGGAAGCCGTCTCAGGGATGTCGTCGTGGCAGCCTATCTCTTCAAGGCTGAGTATGCGCACACTGCCGTCCAGCATACCGCGTATCTCTTCCAGCTTGTGCGCGTTGTTTGTGGCGAAAACCAGTTGTTTCATTGTCTTTCTGTGCTATTTGTCTTGCTTGCCGCGACTTCCTTTCCCACTATCTCCACCGGCATACCGCCAATCTCCGCCGCCGTGTCGGTGAACGAGCTCCAGTACGAACCCAAGAGCCGCTCTGTGGCGGCGAGGCACCAGAGATCCACTACCGCCTCCTCCATACCCTCCGGCGTGTCGCGGCGCACGGGGGCAGTCTGCGCTATGACACGACCGGCGTACTCACGCAGTAACTCGGCTTTCAGTGCGTCGTCGTCGGTGGAAAGGTAAAAACACACGCCCGGGCGGCGCGAAAGCTCCGCGTCCATCGCCCGGCGGAAGTCGTCCGGTGTGCCGTGGCCCATACTCGCCGTGTTGTCCGTGCGGCGGATGTGCACCCCCACCGTATGCGGGGCGAAACGCGAGACAAGCAGGTCGATGCGCTTCTGCAGCTTCTCCACCGGCCGCAGCCGCGACACATAGTCGCGCGAGTACGGGCGCAGGCTGTACGGTGTGGAAAGGTACACCTTTCCATGGCGGCACAACAGCTCCGCCACCTCGCCCGCGTGGGCGGGGCGGTATGCGGCGCGCTGGAGGCGGTAGCCCATCAGCAGCCTCACCGCCCAGGGCCAGTGCAGATTGCGCCGCGTCACGGGACGCTCCCACCACCGGCGCGGGCCGACGGAGAAGAGTCCGCCGTCCACCGACACGAAAAGCCGGCCGAAAGTAGCCCGGCACTCGTCCGTCGGCTCCCAGGCCACCCGCACGGGTGTCTCCTCCTCTGTGCTGACGGCAAGAGCCGAAAGCAACACGCGCAGACGGTTGCAAAGTCCGCACTGCGGGACAACGTCAAGCATGGTTTTCCTCACTATTTTTTCCGTCAATGGCGGCAGTTTGCCCGTCCGCCCACAAAAGCGCGACGGGAGCGGAGAGCTTCCGTTCCCGTCACCTTTGGTTATTTGTCAGTCCTTCTTCTGCCCTTTCGCCTTGGCCTTCACCTTTATGCGGTCGAAGCCCTCGCCGTACACGCCAATCACCTTTGACTGCGAAACGAAGGCATCGGGGTCGACGCTCTGTATGATGCGGAAGATGTTGGCACTCTCGCGTTTCTTCGCCATCACCACCAGCACCTTGCGCTCGCGCTTGGTGTACCAGCCCGATCCGTCGAGCACCGTCACGCCGCGGTGGGTGGCGGAGATGGCGTCGGCAATGCCCTCGTACTTGTCTGAGAAGATGAGAAACTGCACCGACTGCCGCCCGCGATCCACGACGTAGTCAAGCATAAGGTTGATGATGACCAGCGTGCAGTATCCGTAAAGCAGCTTGTCAATGGAGCCGGTGGGGGTGAAAAGCATCGAGGTGATGATGATGAGGTCGCAAAGCATCATCATCTGCCCGAGGGTCACGTCCTTGTACTTGTTGATGATGGAGGCGATGATGTCCGTGCCTCCCGTCGAGCCGTTGCTCAGGAAGACGAAGCCTATACCTATGCCCTCAATGACGGCGCCGAGGATGCAGGAGAGAAACATGTTGTCCGTCACCACCTGCGGCAGTCCGCTGCGCGGGTTGACGTGCACAAACAGTCCCGGGTTGTCCTTCGCCAGCGCCACCATCACTTCCTGCGCAAGCCCGAAGAGCACGCTCAGCACCGCCACGGCGTAAATGGTGCGGGCGCAGAAACGCCACCCCAGCACCTTCACCGCCACGATGAGCAGCACCGCGTTGCATATGAAGAAAGTGTACTGCACGGGGAAGCCCGTGGCGTAGAATATCACCGCCGCAGCGCCCGCCAGTCCGCCCGTCGTTATCTCGTAAGGCAGCTGGAAGCACGTGAAGCCCACGGCGTACATCATCAGTCCGAGGGTGATGACAAGATAGTCTTTCACCTCCTGGATGTATGACAGCTTGAAGTGTGCCTGCATCCCGTCCGTTTTTATTTCACCACAATGTTGACAATGCGCCCGGGCACCACAATCACCTTCACTACCTGCTTGCCTTCGGTGTATTTCCGCGTCTGCGGGGCGGCCATCGCGGCCTCCTGTATCTGCTCGCGCGTGGCGTCGGCGGGGAAGTCAAGCGTGAAGCGCGTCTTCCCGTTGAAGGAGACGGAAAGCGTCACGCTGTCCTCTTTCAGGTATTTCTCGTCAAAGGCGGGCCAGGGCGCGTCGCACACGCTGCCCGTGTTGCCCAGGGCGTGCCAAAGCTCCTCGGCGATGTGCGGCGCGAAGGGCGCGAGCAGCGAGACAAGCTGCGATAGCACCTCTGCGCTGCGGCAGCCCTGCTGGGCAAACTCGCCGACGGCTATCATGAACGCCGGCACGGAGGTGTTGTACGAAAACACCTCTATGTCCTCCGACACCTTCTTTATCAGCTTGTGCAGTGTCTTGAGGTTTTCCTTTGTGGGCTGGCTGCCGTCCACCGCCCATTCGCCGTTTTTGGGATAGAAGAGTCCCCACAGCTTTTTCAAGAAACGGAAGCAGCCGTCTATGCCGTTTGAGTCCCAGGGCTTGCTCTGGTTGATGGGACCGAGGAACATCTCGTAGAGGCGCAGCGTGTCGGCCCCGTACTTCTCAACAATCATGTCGGGGTTCACCACGTTGTACATAGACTTTGACATCTTCTCCACCGCCCAGCCGCAGATGTACTTCCCGTCCTCAAGGATGAAGTCGGCATCCTTGTACTCGGGCCGCCAGGCGCGGAAAGCCTCAACGTCCAGCACGTCGTTCTGCACGATGTTCACGTCCACGTGTATGGGCGTCGTGTCATAGTCTTTCCTCAGTCCGAGGCTCACGAAAGTATTGGTGTCCTTTATGCGGTACACAAAGTTGGAGCGTCCCTGTATCATTCCCTGGTTCACCAGCTTCTGGAACGGCTCCTCCTTGCACGACACGCCGGTGTCGTACAGGAACTTGTTCCAGAAACGGCTGTAGATGAGGTGTCCCGTGGCATGCTCGGAGCCGCCGATGTACAGGTCCACGTTCTGCCAGTAGGCGTCGGCCTCAGCCCCCACGAGCGCCTTGTCGTTTTTGGGGTCCATGTAGCGCAGGTAGTAGGCGGAAGAGCCCGCGAAGCCCGGCATGGTGGAAAGCTCGAGCGGGAAGACAGTCTTGTTGTCAATACGGCTGTTGTACGTCACCTCGTTGGCGGCGGTGTCCCACGCCCAACGGGTGGCGTTGCCGAGGGGCGGCTCGCCCGTCTCCGTGGGCAGGAACTTCGTCACCTCGGGCAGGCACAGCGGCAGGCACTCCTCGGGCACCGTGTAGGGCATCCCGTCCTTGTAGTACACGGGGAACGGCTCGCCCCAATAGCGTTGGCGGGAGAAGATGGCGTCGCGGAGGCGGAAGTTCACCTTCACGCGCCCTATGCCCTCAGCCGTGACAAACTCCTTTGTGCGCTGTATCGCCTGCTTCACGGTCAGTCCATTGAGGGTGAAGCCCTTAAGGCTCTGCTTGCCGGCGGCGGGGGAGTTGCACACCGTGCCCTCCTTCGCGTCAAAGCTCGCCTCGCTCACGTCCGCGCCCTCGATGAGGGGGACAACCGGCAGCGAGAAATGGCGGGCGAAGGCGTAGTCGCGCGAATCGTGCGCCGGCACGGCCATGATGGCACCCGTGCCGTAGCCCGCCAGCACGTAGTCGCTCACCCACACGGGGATGCTGTCGCCGGTGAACGGGTTCACCGCGTACGAGCCGGTGAAGACACCCGTCACGCGGCGGTCGGCTATGCGCTCGCGCTCGGTGCGCTTCTTTGTGTTTTCCACATACTCCTCCACGGCGGCGCGCTGCCCCTCCGTGGTGAGCTGCGCCACGAGGTCGCTCTCGGGGGCAAGCACCATAAAGGTCACGCCGAAGATGGTGTCGGCGCGGGTGGTGAAGATGGTGAACTTTATGTCGCTGTCCTTCACGGCAAACTCCATCTCCGTGCCCTCCGAGCGGCCAATCCAGTTGCGCTGCGTCTCTTTCAGCGAGTCGGTCCAGTCGAGCGTTTCGAGGCCGTCGAGCAGCCGCTGGGCGTAGGCGGACACGCGCAGGCACCACTGCTTCATGCGCTTCTGCACGACGGGGTATCCGCCGCGCTCGCTCACGCCGTCCACCACCTCGTCGTTGGCCAGCACGGTGCCGAGCTTCGGGCACCAGTTCACCATCGTCTCGCCGAGGTAGGCGATGCGGTAGTTCATCAGCGTCTCCTGCCGCCCGCGCTCGTCCATGGCGTTCCACTCGTCGGCGGTGAAATGCAGCGGCTCGCTCTGCGCGGCGTTGGCGGCAGCGGCCGAGCCGCACTTGGCGAAGCCCTCCGCCAGCTCGCCGATGGGGCGCGCCTTTCCGGCGGCGGTGTCATAGTACGACCCGAACATACGGCAGAAAGCCCACTGTGTCCAGTGGTAGTAGGCGGGGTCGCAGGTGCGCACCTCGCGGTCCCAGTCAAAGGAGAAGCCTATCTTGTCAAGCTGCTCGCGGTAGCGCGCGATGTTTTTCTCGGTGGTAGTGGCGGGGTGCTGCCCCGTCTGTATGGCGTACTGCTCGGCGGGCAGTCCGTAGGCGTCGTAGCCCATGGGGTTTAGCACGTTGAAGCCGTTCTGCCGCTTGTAACGCGCGTAGATGTCAGAGGCGATGTAGCCGAGCGGGTGACCCACATGCAGCCCTGCGCCTGAGGGGTAGGGAAACATGTTAAGCACATAATATTTGGGCTTGTCGTCCCGCGCCTCCACGTGGTAGGTTTTACCGGTGGCCCATTCGCGCTGCCACCGCTGCTCTATCTCTCTGAAGTTGTATTCCATCTATTGTATAAGGAGTGTGATATGATGTGCAAAGTTAGTCAAGGCACGTGAAAGGAAAGCGGCGCGGGCGGGGAAATGCCGCCAAACGGGGCGCCGAAGAAAGGGGATGCGCAAAAAAGCGGGCGGCGCGGACGGGATGGAAAGGTGGGTTCGGTGCCCTTTCCTTGTTTTGCCGAAAATCAAAATGTTAGTTTTTCGCGCAAAAACTGACACTTTGATTTTCCGCGCCTATTTTAACACATTTGGAAAACGCCCGGAAATGTATTATCTTTGTACTACAAGATAGGGACATCCTGCGCGGGATGTCCCTTTATTTTTGCCTGTATTGATTTTCAGCCACTAACGAGCCAGAATGCCTGCACTTGGCCCACGGAATACCGTGGTATCGGGTCACTGAAGTGCGGCTTGGCCTTCAAAGTGCCGCGGTATCTTGTCACCGAAGTGCAGGCTTGGCTTAAAAAAGGGTGCACCGGGCCGCTGCAGGCCGCCGACACCGTTAAACTTCCTTAAAGTTTTGCTTGTTCTTTCCGCCGCCTGTTTTGACAAATTGCTCGTTTTTCGCGGGAAAATGTGACACAGCGTGATTTTGGAGGGAAACATGCTAAGGGGGGGCTATAAACTACCTCAGCAAGAAATGTTTTCGGCTTAAAGTAGGCTCCGCGTGAGGTAGCGCACCGGCAGCCACACCGCCGCGAAGCCCACCACCGCCACCGTGACAAGCACCACGGCCACATCCGCGCCGTGTACGCTGACAGGGTAGGCGTCGACAATGAAACTGCCCGCCGAGCCGCCCAGCCGCACAATGCCGTAGGTTTGCTGCAGCCAGCAAAGCAGCAGACCCAAAGCCACACCCGCCGCCGCGCCGAGCAACGCGATGAGCCGGCTCTCGTAGAGGAAGACGCGGAAAACCAGCCGCCTGTCCGCGCCGAGACAGCGCAGCGTGCGCATGTCCGCGCGTTTCTCTATGATGAGCATCGACACGGAGCCGATGATGTTGAAGCAAGCCACAAGGAGAATGAAGGTGAGGAAGACGTAGGCCATCAGCTTTTCAATGTTCATCATACGGAACATCTCCTGCTGCTGCTCAAGGCGGTCGCGCACGAGGAAACGCCCCGCCGCCGTCTTTTCAAGCTGCGCCTTTACCCGCGCCGCGTCCGCCCCATCCCGCAGCTTCAGCTCCAGCCCCGTGGCATAGCCCTCCCGCTCGAAAAGCCTTTGCGCGAGGGGCAAGGAGGTGATGAGATAGTTTTCGTCGTACTTGCGTTGGTTCACCTCAAAGCACACGCCGGGCGAGGTGACATCCTCGGCGTTGAAACTCTCCGAGGGGTTCATGAGATTGACGCGCTCGCCCTTGCGCGGGGCGCATATCTGCAGCATGCCGTAGTCCACACCGCCCATCGCGGCGGCGAGACCTATGCCCGGTATGGCGTACTCTATACCCGCTGTGTGCAGCCGGTACGCGCCCTCGCCGTAAAGTATGCGGCGTATGTCCGTCACGCTGTCGTAGCTATCGTCCACCCCTTTAAGCTGTATCACCACCGGGCGACCCTTGAAGAGGATGAGTGCGTTGTCCTCAAGGCACGCGGAGGCAGCCGCCACGCCGGGGTGGCGGCGCATCTGCGCGAGTGTGGCGTCGTCCGTGCGGAGAAATTTCCCCTTTGCCGGCACCACCTCTATCTGTGGGTCGAAGGCAGTGTAGAGGCTTCCTATGAGGTCGTGGAAGCCGTTGAAGACGGAAAGCGTGCAGACAAGGGCAGCCGTGGCAAAGGCCACCCCTATGACAGAGATGGCCGAAATGATGTTGATGGCTCCCACGCTCTTTCGCGAAAAGAGGTATCGGCAGGCTATGAAGAGCGGCAGGCGGTGGCTCTGCCACGCGGCGGCGGGCGTTTCCATCACTCGTCGCCGCTTCCGCCGGCGGCGGCCGCCGGCTTGTCCTCGCGCAGGAGGCTGTCAATGTGCTCGAGGTAGTCGAGCGAGTCGTCTATGAAGAAGCGCAGCTCGGGGATGACACGCAGCTGGAAGCGCACGCGCTTGCCCAGTTCGTAGCGTATCTGGCGGCTGCTCGCGTTGATGTTTTTCAGTATCTCCTCCCCCTTTTCCGACGGGAAGATGCTGAGGTAGCCCTTCGCCACGCTGAGGTCGGGGCTTACGCGCACGGCGCTCACCGACACCAGCACGCCGTGCGAGGCCTGTGTCTGCTTCTGGAAGATGTCGCTCAGCTCCTTTTGTATGAGCCTTGCTATTTTCTGCTGTCTTGTTGTTTCCATTGATTGGTTTTGTTTGTCAGTTGTTGACGGCGGGGCGGCCTGCTCCCTATTCCGTCTCTATGGGCATGGTGGCTTTGGCGAGCCAGTCGCGGTCGTCGCGGTCGGTGAGGCGCGGCATAAGCCGCTTGAGCACGAGAGAGTGGTAGCTGTTGATTTGCTCCACCTCCTCGCCGGTGAGCATCCCGCCCACGACGGGGCGGAGGTCGTAGGGGCAGAGCGTGAGGCTCTCAAAACGGAGGAAGCGGCCGAAAGGCGTCTCGCCGCCGTCGACACAGAGCAGCGTGTTTTCTATGCGCACGCCGAAACGCCCGGGCACGTACACGCCGGGCTCGTCTGTCACGGTCATGCCCTCGGCGAGGGGGAGCAACGTGCAGGGGCGGGGATTCTTGCGTATCTGGTGCGGACCCTCGTGCACGCACAGGTGCGACCCCACGCCGTGCCCCGTCCCGTGTCCGAAGTCGTAACCCTCCTGCCACATGTACTGGCGTGCCGCGAGGTCGAGCTGCAGCCCCGTCGTGCCCACGGGGAAACGCTGCCGCGCAAGGGCGAGATGGCCTTTCAGCACCAGCGTGTACACCCGCCGCTCCTCCTCGGTGAGCGGACCGAGGGCTATGGTGCGCGTGATGTCCGTCGTGCCGCAGTCGTACTGCGCCCCACTGTCAAGCAGCAGAAATCCCTTTCCGCCAAGCCGCGCGTCGGTGGCGGGCGTGGCCTCGTAGTGTACAACGGCACCATGCGGACCGTAGGCGGCAATGGTGGCGAAACTGAGCTGCTCGTACCCCGGCTGCGCGGCACGCAGTGCAGTGAGCTTGGCGTCCGCACTCATCTCTGTCAGCTCTCCGCCGCACTCAGCCATGCCGTCAAGCCAGCGCAGGAAAGACACCATCGCCGCGCCGTCACGCGCCATGGCCTCGCGGAAGCCCTCACGCTCGTCCTCGCATTTCACGGCACGCAACGGCTCGGCGGGGCTGTCCAGCGTTTCGCTGCCGTACCGTGACACGCACACGGGGGCGGAAGGACTGAAAGCCGTGCTGGCGGCGCGGCACGCGTCTTCCGCCTCGGCGTAGGGGCGCACCTCCACGCCGGCGGAAATCATCTGCGTACGGGCCTCAGTCGTCAGCGTTTCGTCGTGCGTGTATAGCGTGAAGCGCCGTCCATCCCGCCGGTAAAGCAGGTAGGCGAGGAAGACGGGGTTGTAGGGTATGTCTCCGCCGCGAAGGTTGAGCAGCCAGGCTATGTCGGAGAGGTCGTTGAAAAGGTACTGCCCGCTTTCCAGCCGCGCGTCCAGCCACTCTGCCACGAGGGAGAGTTTCTCCTCCACGCCTATGCCGGCATACCGCAGCGGCTGCGGATACACCGGGGCGGCAGGCAGCGCGGGCCGTCCGTCCCACACAACGTCGAAAGCGTCGAGCGCAGTGGCGGGGTCTATCCCCCACTCCGCCGCCATGGCGGCCGTGAGCATGTCGGGCGGGCAGGACACCGCCGCGCCCGCGCCAAGCTCCGCCTCCACCCACTGCCGGGGGGAGGGGACATCCTGCTCGCCTTCGCGCATAAGCCGGAAAGGCGTGCCGGTGAGCTGGTCCGAGGCCTGCAGCCAGTAACGGGAGTCCGTCCACAACGCGGCGGCGGCAAGGGTGACGACAGCAAGACCCGCCGAGCCGTCAAAACCCGTGAGCCACTCGCGGCACATCCAACGCGCCGGCACGTACTCGTCGTTGTGGGGGTCGGCAGTGGGCACAATATAGGCATCCACGCCGTTTTCGCGCATCCACGCCCGGAGAGCTTCCACACGGGCGGCGGCAGGTTGCTTGCTTTCCATATAAGGATAAAGAAAGAGGGGAATAAACGCGCAAGCCGCAAATGCGGGGACTGCGCCGGCCGCGCGTGGCTTGCACTGTTATAGTGGCGTTGCGGAAAAAGCCCTGCCTCTTACTTACTGAGGCTGAGCATTCGCTCAATGGGGCGCACGGCCTTGCGTGCCACCTCGGCGGGCACTTCCACCTCGGGCCACTCGTAGCGCAGGGCGTTGTACACTTTCTCCAGCGTGCAAAGGCGCATGTAGTTGCACTCGTTGCACCCGCAAACGCTGTCCTCGGGGGGCACGGGGATGAAGTTCTTCTCCGGGCAACGCTTCGTCATCTCGTGCAGGATGCCGCTCTCCGTGACGACAAGGAATGTGTCGGCCTCGCTCTCCACCGCATACTGCAGCAGGGCGGCGGTCGAACCCACCTTGTCGGCGAGCTTCACCACCGCGCCACGGCACTCGGGGTGTACCAGCACCTTTGCGGCGGGGTACTCGGCTTTCAGCTCCACAAGTTTCTCCACGGAGAACCGTTCATGCACGTGGCATGCGCCGTCCCAAAGCAGCATCTGCCGCCCGGTGACTGCGTTGATGTAGTTGCCGAGGTTGTGGTCGGGGCCAAAGATGAGCTTGGCATCCTTGGGGAAAGTGTCCACTATGCGCCGCGCATTGCCGGAGGTGACCACCACGTCGGTGAGTGCTTTGACGGCGGCAGAGGTGTTGACGTAGGAGATGACCTCGTAACCTGGGTGCGCCTCCACAAATTCACGAAACTTGTCGGCCGGGCAACTCTCGGCCAATGAGCAGGTGGCATTGAGGTCGGGCACCAGCACTTTCTTGTCGGGACAGAGTATCTTGCTCGTCTCGCCCATGAAGTGTACGCCGCACATCACGATAATGTCCGCGCTGGTCTTCGCCGCCTGCTGCGCCAGCCCAAGGCTGTCACCCACGAAGTCGGCGATGTCCTGCAGCACGCCCTCGGTGTAGTAGTGCGCCAGTATGATGGCGTTTTTCTCCCGGCAAAGCCGGCGTATCTCCTCCTTGAGGTCAACCCCCTGCGGCACGGGCTCGTCCACGTAGCCTTTTTGCCGCCAAGCGTCTTTTATCCCGTTCATTGTTTTGCCCTTGCCAGAGGTCCGCCGCAAGGCGGAAACCCCCGAAGTTTGGCTGCAAAAGTACGAAAAAAGCGGGCTTACCTCACCACCGAGGCTCGCAGTATGCGTATGTCCGAGATGGGGCGGTTGTTGGCGTCGCGCTCCGCCCACTGTATTATCTCCACTGCGTCCATCCCCTCCGTCACCTGCCCGAAGACAGTGTAAGTGCCGTCGAGGTGGGGCGCACCGCCCTCGGTCTTGTACACCTCGCGCACGTCACGGGTGAGCTTCACCGCGCCGCCCGTAAGCTCGTCAAGGCGCTGCTGGCGGCGGTCGAGGTTGTAGTCGTCGTACACTTGCCCCGTGACGATGTAGAACTGCGAGGCGGAGGAGGCACGCTGCGGATTGACCTCGTCGCCCTCGCGCGCGGCCGCCACCGCACCGTAGCGGTGGAAGAGCTTGGGGTAGCGTATCTCGGCGGGGACGGTGTACGACTCGGGCGTGCCGCCGAGCAGCTCGCCGGGGTTGGCGTGGCGCGAGGAGGAGTCGCCGGCCTGCACCATAAACTGGGGTATGATGCGGTGGAAAAGCACGCCGTCGTAGAAGCCGGAGCGAACGAGGCGCAGGAAGTTGTCGCGGTGGAGGGGTGTCTCGTCACTCAGGGCGATGCGTATGTTGCCGGCAGTGGTTTCCAGCAGCACTTCGTGGCGCAGGCTGTCGGTTTTCTGGTTGTCCTCCGTCCGGTTTCCTGATGTCTGGGCGGCGGATGCCTGTGCACAGAGCGCGAGCAGCGCGGCGAATAATAGTTTGCGTAACATTTTTCTGGTGTTTTGCGGTTTTCTCCCGCGGGTTGCCAGTGAATGGCGGCGCGGTCACCTCACTTTCTTGCGGAAGCGGGAAGTGATGTCGGTCAGCTCGCCGGAGGGGTGGGACACGCGGTACATGCGCTGGTTGGTGGTTTCGCTGCTCAGCGGTCCGAGTTCGGGACGGTAGGGACCTAACTTGACATAGTCGAAAGCGGAAGGGGTGAAGCCGGCGGGCGGTTCCTGCCGTCCGGAATACCACCCGGTCCTCAGTCCGTCCCCGTACTCGTCTTTCACCCACGAAAGGAGTGCGGCCACGGCGGCGGGGTCGTTGTCGCCGCCCATAAGCCCCACGCAGGTTATCTCGCCCGCGTAGTCGGCAAGGAGAGCGGCCAGGCGTTCGCGCGTCAGTTCCTCGCCAGTGTCGGTGCGCAGGTACGCACTGTGGCAGCCCTTGCAGTTGTTGGGGCAGAGGGAAAGGTTGACGGCGAGCGTCACCTCGTCGGGGAATTCCTGAAAAACAATGTCGTGCGTGGCGTACTTGAGCATATTGAGTGGCGGGAAACGGGGGCGGCGGCGGGCACGTCCCCCGGGGAGATGGCGGGAGGCGGGAAATAGGATGTTGGGTAAGAAGGCAGCGGTGCAGGGTAAAAAGGCAGCCGCCGGAAGTTAGGGAGCGGTTCTGCGACTACCAGGGGCATAACCTTCGCATCCCCCGCACGCGGGCGGCGGCGTTTTCAGCTGTCACCCTGCGTGCGGGGGATGCGGAGCGTAGCCGCCCCGCCGGAAAAAGGCGGATAATGCCTCCGCCCCCAAGGGCAGCTGCGGAGCGGCGCGTCAGACGTGCTGGTAGTAGCGGCGCGAAGCCTCCTTCTGCCTGTCCACGGAGAAATTGGAGATACGCTTGAGATAGCCTATGATGCGCGTAAGGTAATCAAGGTTGTGGGAGTGGCAGTTGGGGCATTCCTTAAGGTTGTGCTTGGAGATGTGCCCGCAGTCGTTGCAAAGCGTGTTGGGGATGTTGAAGGTGAAATAGTTGCATCCCTCCTTGGCGGCCACGCGCAGCAGCTGGCGGTACTGCGCCGCCGAGAGGTGCTCGTCAAGGTTCATATGCAGAGCCGAGCCGCCGGTGAGATGGTCAATGTAACGGCGGCCGTGCAGACGGAACTTCTCAATGATGTCCGTGTTGGGGTCCTCTACCACATAGAAGTAGGAGTTGTAGCAGTCGCGCGGCACATAGTAGCCGTCCTCCTTGTCCCAGCGGGCGTGCTTCACGCCCACGTTCTCGGCGGGTATCATCTCGCAGTTGAACATCACGTCCTTCGTGCGGTACTTGTGGTTGTATTCCTCCACAAGTCCGAGTATGTCACCCACAAACTTCTGGTACTCGGGATTGTCGGATATGGTGATGCCAAGGCTCTCTGCGGCCTCCACCATCCCGTTGACACCGACGGTGAGGTATTGCCGCTGTATGTTGATGTAGCCGGCATCGAAGAGCGGGAGCATACCCTTTGACTGCAGCTCCTTGAGGTTCTCGTTATAGGCAAGCTGCACGCGGTGCACAAGATCCACCACCTCGCGCAGGAAGTCAAGGTAGGGACGTCCCTCGCGGGTGGCCTGTTGCACGCAGCGGTTGAGGTTGATGGTAAGCACCGACTTCGATCCTGTGCTCACGCCGCCAGCTCCCAGCGTGTAGCTGAAGCCGTTGTCCTGTATCTCGTTGCGCAGGCGGCAGCAGGAAGCGAGCGAGTCGGCGTTGTCGCTCATGTAAGTGAAGAAGCTATGCCCCTCGGCGTACATCTGCGCCGTGAAGTCGCCGTACTCCTTGTCCATCACGTCACCGTCCTTGGAAAGCAGCGCCATCGTCTCCACGGGGAAGGTAAGCACGGCTTTCGTGCGCTCCTGGTTGAACCACCTCATAAAGCGTCGCTGCAGCCAGTCAAGCGCGGCCCAGTCGGGGCGGGAGCCGTCGGGGAAGTAGAACTCGCCGAAGATGCTCTCGAAGTAATATTTGTCGTAGTAGGAGATGTTCCAGAATACACTTTGGAAGTTGCGCGCGCCGGTGGGTTGGTTGATGGAGTAGACTATCTGCTCGAAGCTGTCGGTTATCACCTTGTCTATCGTGCGCTGGCGCGTGGAAAGATCCACCACCTTGTCGGGGTGGAGGTAGTAGTCCGCCCCGTACTCATTCGCAACGAAGTGGCTCATGTACATAAGGAACTCCGGCGTGGCGCACGCCCCGGAGAGCATGGAGCTGACGATGAACACCATATTGACAAAGCCGCCGCAAAAAGACTTAAGGTTTCCCGGCGCGGTGGAGTTGCCGCCTATGCTCTTTGTGCCGCCAAGCAGCCATGGGTACATGGTGATGGAGGCGCAGTAGTTGGCAAGGCTCGTCTCGTCGTTTTTGTATATATAGTGGTTGTTGAGCAGGTACATGTAGCGGTCGGCCACTTCCTTGCCATACATTTCCTTGATGCGGTCGCAGATGAGGCGGCGGTTGAGACGTATGAAGCCCTGCTTGGGCAGCTCGCCGATGAGCGTGGCGATGTTTTTGTTCTCCACGTTGGCGTTTGCGTCGTATTTCGAGCCGGTCGCGGGGTTGGCTGAGTTGCAGTAGTTGATGAGGAAGCGCAGCTTGTCCGCCGTCTCGCGGTCACCCTCGTGGAGCTTGCGGTACAGCACAAATGCTTTCGCCACCTTGAAGTGCCGCTCGGCCATAAGCGCCACCTCTACTTGGTTTTGTATGTCCTCCACGTTCATGCCGTTACAGAAGCGCAAGCGGTCGATGATACGTTGCAGCTTGTCGCCGTTGATGGGCTCTTTCTGCGAGGCGAACGCCTTGATGATGGCCGCCTTTATCTTTTCGACGGAGAACGGCTCGCTGCTGCCGTCGCGCTTTGTAATGATGAATTGTTCGGTGCTCATATGAGGAGGATGTAGATGTAAGGTTTCTATATATATTGCGTGCGGAAGAGCCTTCCCCACCAAGCGGACTGGACACGCGCCGCCGATGACAGGCCGCTTGCGCTCTGGCGGGAAGTCGTGTGATGTTGTTGTTGGATTGGCGTGATTTTGTGCTTTCTAGGCAAAATTTCGCCGCAAGTCCGGACGGTCAATAAGAAGAGCCATTCTGCGGCCGTTGCCGCCGGACTTTGCATCCGCATTTGCAAAGATAGCGGATGGAAATAGATTAGCAAGCCTTTCCCGGGGGCGTTTTTTTAGGGCAAAAACAAGCACTGCGCCTAACCCTTTGCAGCAGCCCGTTTTAGCATTAGATACTTCAAGTTTTCGTTTTGCCGGAGCCGAAAACAGGCGCATTTCAGCCGCCCGCCGAGCCGCCGCCGGGAATACGCGAGGCTCTCCGAAGCGAGCCAAAACCGTACGTCTCCAAAAAGCTGCGGAAGCAGATATTATCGTAAGGTGTACCGGTCTTTCTCCCCGCCGCGCCCGCGCAAAAAGAGGGCGGCGCAGGGAAAAAGTTCCGGGTCAGAAGAAGAAAAACACCGAAATGCTTGTCCGTCTCACGGGGAAGCCCTACTTTTGCACTTGCAAAAAGGAATTTGCACGGCTCCTTAGCTCAACTGAATAGAGCATCTGACTACGGATCAGAAGGTTATAG
>CAVGTC010000026.1:0-22785 GCA_963632255.1 Lachnospiraceae bacterium
GTGCGGCTTGGCCTTCAAAGTACCGCGGCATCCTGTCACCGAAGTGCAGGCTTGGCTTCAAAAAGGGTACACCGGGCCGCCACAGGCCGCCGGCACCGTTAAACTTTCCTAAAAGTTGGCCTTTCTTCGCGGCGGCGCGTTTTGACATTTTGCCAGAAAAGGCGCAAAAATATGACACTTTGATTTTTGAGGAAACTGCGTGCGATAGCCCGACAAGTTTCTCGGAATTTGGCTGAGAGGGGAATAATCACAGGGATGCAAACGCTGGGAGGGCGTTTCCGGCAAACACGCAGAAAGTCCTGCGCCCTCCAAAAATCTATCCCGAAACCGCGTGTCTGTACAGCGGGCGCACGAAGAAACGCGACAACAGCCACGCCAGTGCCACGGAGAGTGCGAGGGATACCGCCGCGTATGACAAGGCGGAAAGGCAGCCGCCGTCCGGCGCGAGCACGCACCGCACAAGGCGGAAGACAAGCGTGTGGCACATAAAAAATTCAAAGCTCAGTCCGCCGAGCCGCGACAGTGCTTTTCCGCGCCACACATCTACCGCCGCCGACCGCCGACTCTCCGCGAGAGCCAGTGAAAGCACGCACAACGCGCTTGCCGGGAGCAACAGCAGCTGACAGCCCAGCCAGTGCGGTGCCAGACCGTAAACCGCGAAAGCCAGTGCGACAGTGACGATAGGCAGAATGCCGAGCAACGGGGACGGTATATGGCACAGAGCCTTTGCCGCCCGTGCCGATTTCCACAGACGGAAGACAAGTATGCCGCAGGCGAAATCGGGGAGGCGCAGCAGGGGATTGACGTAAAGCAGGGCGTTGACAAGGTCGTCCGGCACGCGCCCCGCCGCAAAGAGGTAGAGCGACACCCAGACCGCCCCCACCCCCGCGACAGCCCGCGGACTCACTCGCGACAGCACACGGTAGAGCCAGCCGAAGACAAGGTAAAAGAAGAAAATGTCGCACAGATACCACGACACGCCGTTCACCACGAAAGTGAAGCTGCCCGACGGAATCCAGGTCTGCACAAGCAGCAGATTGGCCGCAAGCTGCGCGGGCCGCCACCCGCGCCCCGACACGGTGTCGAGCGCGAGCACTGCGGCGAAAAGCAGGAGGTGCAGGGGGTAGAGTTTGCACAGGTGGCGGAAGACGAATGTCCGTGTGGCGAACTTCCCCTCCGTCACCCGCCGCCCGTAGGCGTGGGAAAGCAGAAATCCGCTCAGCACGAAGAAGAAAGACACGGCGCACTCTCCGCCGAAGTCAAACCGCGCCCCGAACGGCGGGACTTCAAGGTGGGACAGCCACACAAGCAGGGCGAACGGGAAGCGCGCCCCCTGCAACGTATTCAGCCATGCCGCCGTGCCAGTATTCCCTTGCACGGATTTCAGTTTTTCCATTTTCATAAGTCGGGTACAAACCGGTTATCCGGGACACATCCGCCCCACCCGAAAACAGGAAACGGGGCGGCACGTGGCAAAAGGAAGATTAGCCGCGCGCCGCCCCGCACCTTTCGTCAGGGGAAAAGACAGCCCCTTAGTCCGTGATAAGGTCCTTTCCAGTCATCTCGGCGGGCTGCTTCAAGCCGAGTATGTGCAGGATGCTGGGAGCCACGTCGGCCAGCACGCCGTCAGCCACCTTGGCCTGCTTGTTTTCCGTCACATAGATGAAAGGCACCGGGTTGAGCGAGTGCGCCGTGTTGGGCGTGCCGTCAGCGTTGATGGCGTTGTCGGCGTTGCCGTGGTCGGCAATGATGATGGTTTCGTAACCCGTCTCATTGGCGGCGGTCACCACGTCCTTCACGCAAGCGTCGACAGCCACGACGGCTTTCTCTATGGCCTCGTATATGCCCGTATGCCCCACCATGTCGCCGTTGGCGAAGTTTACCACGATGAAGTCGTACTTGTCCTCACGTATCGCGGCGCAGAGTTTGTCTTTTACCTCATAGGCCGACATCTCGGGCTTGAGGTCGTAAGTGGCCACCTTGGGGGAAGGTACGAGTATGCGGTCTTCGCCTTCAAAGGGAGCCTCGCGCCCGCCGTTGAAGAAGAAGGTGACGTGCGCGTACTTCTCCGTCTCGGCCGTGTGCAGCTGCTTCTTGCCGTTGGCGGCGAGGTACTCGCCCAGCGTGTTGGAAACGTTTTCCTTGGGGAAGAGGATATGCACGCCAGTGAACGAGGCGTCGTACGGTGTCATGCAGTAGTACTGAAGTCCGGGGATGGTGTGCATTCCCTCTCCGGGCATGTCCTGCTGCGTAAGCACCACGGTGAGCTCCTTGGCGCGGTCGTTGCGGTAGTTGAAGAATATCACCACGTCGCCCTCCTTGATGCGCCCGTCCACGTTGGCGTTGACCAGGGGCTCCATAAACTCGTCGGTGTTTTTGTGCTCGGGCGTATCGCTGTCATAGCAGCTCTGCACGCCTGCCGCCATATCCTCAACCTTGCGTCCCTTGCCCTCCACAAGCTGGTCGTAGGCTATCTTGACGCGATTCCAGCGCTTGTCGCGGTCCATCGCGTAGAAGCGCCCTATGATGCTGGCGATGTGCGCCCCGTTGGCGTCGCACACGCCCTGCAGCTTCTCCACGAAACCTTTGCCGCTCTTCGGGTCGGTGTCGCGGCCGTCCATAAAGCAATGTACATAGGTGCGCTCCGCCACGCCGTACTCCCTGGCTATCTCCACCAGCTTAAAGAGGTGACCCAGCTCGGAATGCACGCCGCCCGTCGAGGTGAGTCCCATAAGGTGCAGGCCCTTTCCGTGTTCCTTGGCGTAGGAGTATGCGGAAACAATCTCAGGATTGTTGAGGATGGAACCGTCGGCGCACGCGCGGTTAATCTTCACAAGGTCCTGGAAAACGATGCGCCCCGCGCCGATGTTGAGGTGACCCACTTCCGAATTGCCCATCTGCCCGTCGGGCAGACCCACGTTCTCGCCCGAGGCGAGGAGCTGCGAGTGGGGGTATGTGGCGTTGAGCGAGTCGATGAAAGGCGTCGGGGTTTCGTAGATGACATCCCCGTGGTTGTGCTTTCCGATGCCCCAACCGTCAAGAATCATGAGAAGTGCTTTCTTTGCCATGAGTAGTATAAGTATGTTTTTGTTGGTTTCTTCCTGTATCGGGAAAAGAGTTTCCCGCCGGCACGCGCTTTGGACGGCCCGCCCATAACAGCGCGTATGGCGCGACAAATGCGGTGCGGGCGCATGCTTCCCTCCTTTACCGTCTTGCAAAAGTAGCGTAAAACACACGGCCGCCCAAGCGAAAGGTGTCTTTTGCTTGGGCGGCCGCGTGCGGAAGCCGCTTGCCGCACCCGGTCTTTACGCTTCCGGATGTCCGCAGCCGGACGGAACACGCGTCACTTGTGCAGGGTGAAGAGAAACTCCAGTCCGCCCTCGCGGCGGTTGCGCACTGTGACGGTGCCTCTGTGGTATTGCACTGCGTTTCGCACGATGGAAAGCCCCAGCCCCGTGCCGCCCGTGTCGCGCGTGCGCCCGTCTGTCACACGGTAAAAACGCTCGAAAAGGCGCGGGAGGTGTTCCTCGGGCACGCCGCGACCCGTGTCGTAGTAGCTGAAATAGCAGTACTCTCCCGTTTCCTTGTAGCACGTCACGCACACCCGCGCCCCCGCGCCGGCGTAGCGTATGCTGTTTTCCATCAGGTTGCGGAATACTGAGTATACAAGCGAGTAGTTGCCCTGTATAGGCAGTTTCCCCGGCAGGTCTATGTGCGCCTCCATCGCCGCCTTCGCGAAGCCCGGCGCAAGGTCGTCCGCCACGCCGCGTGCCACGGCCGCCACGTCCACCTCCTCGCTCGGCATCGTACCGGGTGCCTCCTCGGTCTTCGTGATAAGCGCCACGTCGCGTATAAGGTCGGTGAGCCTTTCGGCCTGCGCCCGTGCCTTTTCAAGGAAATGGCGTTTGCGCTCCTCGTCAAGCCCGCCACAGTCAAGCACGGTCTCAAGGTAGCCGCGAATGCTGCTGACGGGGGTGCGCAGCTCGTGCGTGATGTTGTTGCTCATCTCCTGCTTGAGCTTCTTGTTTTTCTCCGCGCGGGTCACGTCGGTAAGCGTCAGCTCGAAGCTTCCGTCGCTGTACACCAGCACCTGCACGGCCACGTTTACGCTGCCCGCACTCACGTTGTAGCGGAAGACGGGCGTCTCCTCACCCGCCGCGCGGCTGCCGCCCCGCAGCTGCAGGAACTCCCGCACGGGGGCAAAACGCTCGTCGCCCCAAATGTTGTCCACGTTGGCCGTGGGGCGGTCGAGTATGGTGCTTGCCAGCTGCGTGAACGGCGGGTTGGCGTACACGTTGCGCCGCTCGGGCGTGAAGATGGCTATTCCGGCGTCAAGGTAGTGGAAATGGCGCATCAGCCGCTCGCGCTCCAGCGCGCTGCGGCGGTTGCTTTCCTCTATCTGGCGATACTTCCCCGTCACTGCGCGACATATCTCTCCCAAATCGCTGTCGGGAAAACTGATACGGTCGTAGTCCACCAGACCGCGCTCGGCCGAGCTGATGAAGTTGCGCAACGCCGCCACTGCCTTGCCGAACCTATCGGAGATGTATATAAGCACCACCAACGCCACGGGGAACACCATCAGGACAAACCACAGGAAGACGTTGTCGGCCTTCATGAAGTTGCGCACCTCCTCGCCGTACGGCAACGCCACGCGCACCACACGGTCGCCGTAAAGTTTCGCGAAATAGAAATACTTGCGTCCCTCGGTCTCCGACAGGCGTATGTCGCTGCCCGCGCCGTGCGCCAGCGCCGCCCGCACTTCTGTACGCCCGGCATGGTTGGACATGGCTCCCTTGGCGTCGGGGGCAGACTCGTACAGCACGTTGCCGTCGCGGTCTATCACCGTGACGCGCAGCCCAGCCGGCAGTCCCGCCGAGCGGGGGGCTGTGGCGGGCGTGATGTCCGCTGTGGCGGGCAGCGCGTCGCTCACAATGTCGGCGTAGCAGTTGAGTCGCTCCACAAGCACCTCGCGCTTGTACTGACGCTCACGATTGTACTGGAAGACGACGAGCAGCGCGGTGAAGAGGGCGAAGAGAGCTGTGAAATAGGCAAGCAGCTTTGTCTTGTAGGATAAACGCATTTCCTTTTTCGTGTGGGAGAAATCTTACGGGCGGGGACACATTATATATATGGAGTAAAGAACGGCGCGACAGGCACGCGACGGATCTCACTCCTCAAAGCAGTAGCCGTAGCCCTGGCGGTTGGTGATGCAGCGTCCGCTGTCGCCGAGCTTGCGCCGCACGCGGGCAATGTGCACGTCCACCGTGCGCTCAAGCACGAAAGCGTCGCCGTGCCACACCTCGGCAAGTATCTCCTCGCGCGAGAAGACACGCCCCGGCTGGCGGGCAAGCATGGAAAGTATGCCGAACTCCTTTGGCGAGAGCCTTATCTCCGCGCCGCCGCACACCACAACCTTTTTCTCAAAGTCCACCACCAGCCCGCCGGCTTTTATCTCCGTGCGCTCGGGCTCGGTGTGCGTGCGCCTCAGCACGGCGGCCACGCGGGCCAAAACCTCATGCAAGGAGAACGGCTTGGCAATGTAGTCGTCGCCGCCGGCAGAGAAGCCCGTGAGAAGGTCGTTCTCGGTGTCGCGGGCTGTGAGAAAGATGATGGGGGTGGAGTTGTGCAGCTCCTTGCGCAGCCGCTCGGCCATGCGGAAACCGGACATGCCGCCCAGCATCACGTCAAGCAATATCAGGCTGTGCTCGGGCGAGAGCAGATGGAGCGCCTCCTCGGCCGAGGCGGCGGTATCGACGCGGTAGCCCGCGCTTTCAAGGTTGCATTGCAGTATCTCGCGAAGATCGGGCTCGTCGTCCACCACGAGTATTCGGTGCTTTTCCATTTCTCTTTCCGTTGGTTTTCAGGTTATGGCGGGGTGGGAATCCCCTTTGTTCGGGCTGCAATATTACGTTTTTCACGCCGTGCGGCGACGGCGGGCGGCGTTAAGAATGTGTGAAACATTCACATCACCCCGCAAGAAAACAGCGGCGGCAGCGCAAGGGCGTTGTTACCGCTCCCGCACTGCCGCGTGTGTCGTCCTATATATTATAGGTAGGGCGTGAGGCCTCAAAGCCGGAAGGTCACTTCTGCTCCTCAGCCTTTATTTGCTCGCGCACGGTTTTTATCTTCTCGGAGATGGTGGCGAGCTCCTCGCGCAGACGCTCCACCTTGCGTTCCACCTCAGCCACAAGACTGTTGCCCTTGGCAGACTTTGACGAGAAGAAGCCGAGGTTGGTCTCGTAGTTGGCAATCTCTTGCTTCTTCGCCTCGTAAGCGTTTTGCAGGCGGGCACGCTCGCGCGTCAACTCCGTGCCACCCTTCTCCGCCGTGCTGCGACGGAAGTCGTCCATGCGGCGGCGCTGTCCGCTCTCGTGCAGTGCGTCATATATCTTGTCGCACAGGGCACGGTAGCGCTTGTACATCTTCTCCTTTTTGCGGAAAGGCACGTGGCCAACCTCATTCCAGCGCGTCTGAAGGTCGCGCACGGCCTGCAGTTGGTTGTCTGCCGGAGTCTCGGCAATCTTGGCAAGCTCGTCAAGAATGGCGTTTTTCTTTTCAAGGTTTTCCTCCTGCTCCTTGCGCTCACCCGAGGTGGCTTCGCTCTTCTTGTCAAAGAAAGCGTTGCAGGCCTCGTTGAAGCGTTTCCAGATGGCGTCCGATACCTTGTGCGCCACGGGACCGACGGTCTTCCAGTCCTTTTGCAGCTGCACCAGTTTTGCGGTGGTGGCGGCCCAATCGGTGCTTTCCTTCAAAGCCTCAGCCTGCTTCACAAGCTCCATCTTCGCCTCATAGTTGGCGCTGAACTTCTCGCGCATTGCCTTGAAGAAAGCTGTCTTGGCGTGGAAGAAACGGTCGCAGCCCACGCGGAAACGCTCGAATATCTCGGCGTTGACCTTGCGGGGCGTGAAACCTATGGTTTTCCACTCGGCCTGCAGCGCGATTACCTTCTTCGCCATCTCGTCCCACTGGGCGTAGTTTTTGAGCGCGTCAAAGTCGAGTGCCTCCACGGCCTGGCAAAGCTCGGTCTTGCGGCGGAGGTTGTCCTCCTCCTGCGCCTTCTGCGCGAGGAAGTGCTCCTGGTGACGCTTGTTGACAACGGTGGAGGCATCCTTGAAGCGCTTCCACACATCTTCGCGCAGCTCTTTGGCCACGGGCCCGGTCTCACGGTACTCCTGGTGCAGGCTCTGCAGCTGGTGGAAGGCGGACACGGGATCCTCCACCTCGGCCAGCTTCTCGGCAGCCTCGCAAAGGCGGGTCTTGGCCTCAAGGTTTTTCTTGAAGTCGTAGGCACGCATCTCGTGGTTGAGGCGCAGCTGGTCGTAGTACTGCTCAACGTAGAGCTGGTAGTTTTTCCACAGCTCGGTGGCGTTTTCCGCCGGCACGTTCTTTATCTCTTTCCACTCCGCCTGCAGCTTCTTGAGCTCGTCATAGCCCTTGTCTGCCTCCTCAGGCGACACGGACATCTCCTTTATGCGCTCAATAATCTCCTGCTTGCGGCGCAGGTTTTCGGCTTTCTCTTTCTCAAGCGCCTCAGCGGCTTTTGTGCGCAGCTCGCGTATGAGCGAAAGCTGAGCCTTGAAGCCCTCCTCCTCGGTGTCGGGGGCGGGGACAAAGTCCTCGGGTGCTCCACCGTCGGCCACGAACTTGTCGCGGGCGTCCTGCGCAGCGGCGTTGTGCAGACGGTAGTAAAGCGCCTTGAGGTGGTCGAGTTCGGCACGCTCCACCTCGCCGCCGTTGTGTACTATCTCGCGCAGACGTTCCACTACCTCGGCCTTTGTCTTGGGCTGCGGGGCGGGCGCGGCAGTCTTTTCCTCATCGCCACCAGCAGCGGGCGCGGTGTCTTCGGCGCCGGACGCGGCGGTCTCCTCGGCAGCGGGTTGTTGCACTGGTGCCGCGTCCGCCGTCACGCCGTCACTGGCGGGCGCGGACTGTCCCTCAGCAGCGGGTGCTGCCTGGAGCTCCGCTGCGGGTGTCTCTGCGGCGGGCGCGCCTTCCTGGGCGAGCGCCTGCTCTTCCGTCACTTCAGTGTTCAATGTTTCGTCCATAACAAACAGGATGGGATCAAAGCCGGGAAACGCGCCCCACGCCGCGCGTGACCTTACTCCCCACGCAACAGGAAATCCGCTCCCGGCACTCAAAAAAAATGGTTTATATTATTGCGCGGCCGTCGCCGCATTCTGCAAAAAAACGCATTTTGTCTTATCCCGCAAAACTTTTGCCCGCGCTTTTTGCGCGCAGCGACGCAACGGGCGGCGCAAAGTGTGCAAAAAGTGGCACGACGCGGCTACCCTGCGGCAGGAAAGGCGTAAAGAAAGGCACTTCCGCGAAAAAGGGAAGGCGGGGCATTCTACACCTTGTCAAGCGGCAGTCGCGAGGACGCGTGCCCCTCGCGGTAGGCGGTGGGTGTCACGCCCGTAAGCTGCTTAAACTGGCGTGACAGATGCGGCACGCCGGAGAAGCCCGCGCGCCACGCTATCTCCTTCACCGTGTACTGGCGGCACTCAAGCAGCTCTTTCACATACTCTACCCTCAGGGCGATGAGGTAACGCTCCACCGTGCGTCCCTCTCGGCGTGAGAAAAGGCGGCTCGCAGTGTCGTAGTCCGTGCTGCCGAGCGCGGGGGCGAGGAGCTCGGGCAGCGTGCGCTGCAGGGTAAGTCCGCCGCGCACGGCGGCCACCAGCGCGGTTTTCACCGCAAGCACCACCTTGTCGGCCTCGTCACGGGCGAGCGCGAAGCCCGCCTTGCGCAGCTCCTCCTCAAAGCGTGTAGCTGTCCCCTCGTCCGGCGGCGCGGGCAGCGTGATTCGCCCGAGTGCCACCTCCGCCCCGTCAAGTCCGAGGCGGCGGGCGATGTCCTCCACGGCACGGACGCAGCGCGGGCACACCATATTCTTTATGTGCAGCGTTTCGCTCATCGCTTCTCCTCCCCGTTTTCCGCCAACGCCAACGCTTGCTGGCATATCCTCCGCCGCACGTCGTCCTGTATGCGCAGGTAGAGCGGGCAGGCGGTGTAGCCGGTGTGCTTGCGCAGCATGTCGCAGGGCTGGGCAGTGGAATGGCGGTAGGACGACAGCTCGTTCTCCATCTGCACTTCGTGCTCGGCGAGGCGGCGTATCTCGCGCTCACGCTCACGTCTTAAGCTGTCGCACACCTCGGCAAGCAACGGCGAAACCACACCATCGAAAAGGTCGTGCCCGCGCATATAAAGATAGGTGGTGGATGGTGTGAGCCCCAGCCCCATCAGCTCGTCACGCAGCGGCTTATAGGTTTTCCTACCCTCGGGGAACTGCCGCTGCAGGCGCGACACCTTGGCGTTGACGGCGGAACGCAGCCGCTCCAGTGCTTTCTCCGGGTGAGGCAGCACGGCATGGGGCATCTGCACTGTGTGGTAGAAGTCGAGCATGGAGAATGTCTTGTGCCGCCCGTAGCGGTACGCCCACACGTTCCACACGAAGAGCGGCCACACCGTTTCCGAGTAGCGGGCGAGAAAACCCTCGAAATCGAAAGCGGGGCGGTCGTTGAGCGTGGCCATTACGCACACCTCCCTCAGGGCGGGGGCGTAGCACTGGAGGTTTTCAATGGCGTAGGCGTAGGTGTGGAATACATAGGGATTTTCGCACACCGTGCGCGAGACGGGCGTGGCTCCCTGCATAAGGTAGTCGTAGTCGGCGTCGACGCAGGCTATCATGCACTCGCCCAGTCTCTCGCCGAGATCGTTGGCGAGCACTGTTTTCTTCCCCTTGCTAAGGGTGTCGCGCGAGGGCAGTGTCACCTCGAAACGCAGCTCGTTCGTCTCCAGCGGCCGCAGCAGCGAGCTCCAGAAAAGCACGTCGTCGTAGCTCTCCACATAGGCTACCACACGGCGCGGGGCGCGGCGGCCCGCGAGGCGGTTTGCCGCGCCGATGTACGCGCTGTTGAGGTTGCGGCTAAGGAAACTTGTCTTTCCCACTCTTCCTTAATTATAAGAATGTGTACCGCTGTCACCCTCGCAGCGGCGCACGCTTTGGTCTGCAAATATATGAAATATCAGGACGCGGTGGCGCATGGGAGACAGAGCGCGCCCGCGCGGGGAATGAGTCTCCACGCCGCGATAAAGCGAAAGCATGGCCTGGCCTCCCTGCCGGCATAGCGAGGCCGTCCCCCCAGTGCTTCCCACTGAGCCGTTACCCGGAAAAGAGAATTTACAGAAGCGCACTAAAAAAGCCTTGGCTACCCTACCAGCAACCAAGGCTTTACCTATCTGTGATGTGTGTGACCCCGTTGGGATTCAAACCCAAGACCTTCAGAACCGGAATCTGACGCTCTATTCAGCTAAGCTACGGGGCCTTCCGCGCCAAGCGCGGTGCAAAGTTAAGAAAAAAGGCTGTAACACGCCACCGGCGGCGGTTTTATTCGTCTTTTACGCCTGCCGCGCGTCGCGCCTCATTCGCCCGTGCCCTGCTGCGTGACGGTGATGGGGGTGGCGACGCCACCCGAGGTGAGCGTCAGCGTGGCCGTGCGCTCCTGCGCTGAGGTGTTCTCCTCCACGCTGAGCGATACGGTTGTCTGCTCGCCCGCCTTGAAGCCCTCCGTCTTCTCCGGCTTCAGCCAGCTCTCGTCGGAAGAGGCAAGCGTCGCACCTTCCGTGTAGACGGTGAACACCACCGTCTGCGTGCCGGTGGGCTTCGCCGCCAGCGTGGCAGTGAAGGTGGTGGTGTGCGTGGCCGACGAGGTGACGGGCGCGGGGCGCTGCACATTGAGGAAAGGGTACTGCATCAGCGTGGTGGACACCGTGCTGCCGTACGAGCTGCTCACCTGCAGCGACGCATAGCGCGTCTGCCCCGTGGTGTTGGGCGTGAGGGAGATGTAAAGCGTGTTCTGCATCAACGTGGAGGCAGGCACCTTTACGGAGATGTTGTCGGTCTGCGTGCCGCACAGCACCTTGAACCAGTCGTTTTGGTTGGTGAGCGTCCAGCTGTCGTAGCTCTGCACCTTGAGCGAGTCGGTCACCTGGTCGGCGAAAGTCTCGATGTACTGCTTTCCCACTGCTGTGTAATGGCGCTCGTCCTTCCCCCCCTCGCAGGAGGCGAAGACTGTTGCGGCGGCAAGCGCTGCGGCGGCGTACACGCCGGAGGTTATGTGCTTCTTCATATAGTCTGCGTGCTTTTGTGTCGTTATTTTTCCTTTCTAAAAACGGAGGAACGCCTTTTATATTGCGGCGGGAGAGAGGAAAATGCGCGTGCCGCCGTTTCCGCTCGTAAGGTTTCACCGCCCCGCCGATGCCGGACGTCAGTACCACTCCACGTTGGTGGAATAAGAGCTGCGCTTGTCCCACTTGAGCGCGTCGGCAAGCTCGGAGGCTGTGGCGCGGAAAGAGAAGTTGAACGAGGTGTAAGGCTTCAGCACCACCGAGCACGACATCTCGAAGCAGTGCAGGTCGCGCGAGAGCGACATGGTGGTCATCGAGAGCTTGTGTCGCGTGAAGTCGTAGCCCGAGGAGAATGAGACGTTCCAGCCCTCGGCGATGCGCAGGTAGCCCGAAGCGTTGAGCGACTGCGTGAACGAGAACGGGTAACGCATGCGCCGCACGTTGATTTGCTTCTGTCTGTCCTCGGCCATCGTGATGCCGTAAGACAGCGTCAGGCTCCATGGCATGCTGAAAGCCATGTAGCCGTCTGCGTCGGTGGTGGCTTTTTTCTCTTTCTTGTCCTTCTTCCCGCGTGCCGCGCGCAGGGTGGGGTCGACGTTGGCGTCCTCGGCGTCGTCACTGCCGAAGTCGCGCTCCGCGTCCTCGTCCTTGCCGCTGTCTTTTCCGCGCTTGCCGTGCAGAAAGTCAATGAACTTGCGCAGCGTCTGGTTGTTGAAGGTGTAGGAGAGGTTCTGCGACATGCCCTGAAAGCGTCCGAAGCGCCCGTAGCTCCACTCCGTGCGGTCGGAGGTGACCACCTGTCCGTTTTCGTTGAACTTGTAGGCGTAGGTGGCAAAGACCGCCGCGAGGGAGAATGTGTAGTTTTTCGTCAACTTGAGGCGTAGGCGCGTGCTAAGGTTGCTCCACGGCTGTGTCTTCGCCGCGAGGTTGTATGACAGCGTGCCCGAGAGTTCGTCTATCAGACTAATCTTGCGCTCGCCCGTTGAGTCTCGGTCGCTCTTCACTTTCATCTCGAGGTTGTTGGAGACGGACATTGTGATGAGTCCCTGCTTTGTGCCGGAGGGGTAGCCGTAGAGACCCGACGAGTAGGGCGAGTAGCGCACGGTGGAGACCGCCCCGTTGGCGTCGGTGCGCTCGTATTCCTTCACATACCCGTAGCGCGAGGCGGTGAAGTCCGGCGCGTAGCTGAAGGTCACCGTAGGCTTGAAGACATGGCGTATGGCGATGATTTTGTCGCCGAAGAGCTTTTTCCACGGTTTGTAGAAGCCGTAGAGCGTGGTGTTGGCCGACACACCCACGCTCCAGTCGTACAGGTTGTAAAAGCCGTAGGTGGTGTCACACAGTTCGCGCAACGCCTCACGGTCCCAGGAGCGGTTGACCCGCTGGGCGTACATTATGTCGCGGAAGGTAAAGGAGGGCGAGACGTTGATGTACTTGAAGAGCTGGAACGTGGCGTCGATGGGGATGCGGTGCTGGAAGCCGTTGCGCCAGTCCTTTATGAGGTTTGACTTGAAAAGGAGGTTCTCCTTTGTGGTGATGCTGTTGGAGAGCTGTCCCGTGTAGGACATTGATATTTTCTCGTACCAACGTTCCTTGCCCACCTGGTGCTTGCGGCGGAATGGGTAGAAGCGGTTGAGAGAGATGCTGAGGTCGGGGAGGGTGACGGCGATGGACGAGTCGCGCATGTTCTGCGTGAGGTTGCCCGAGCCGGAAATGGTGAGTCCTATGTTGTCAAAGGTGTGGCTGAAGCTGACGGAACTGGCGCGCGTGCTCTGCGTGTACGAGATGGGGTTGTACATGCTCGTGAGATTGGACCGCTCGTAGTTTTCGGAAGCGAAGTTGACGCGTGCGGAGAAGGTGGTGCTGGGGTTGGACTTGCTGTCCTTGGTGTGCGTCCACTGCAGCTTGAGGCTCTTCGCCACGGAGTAGTCGGGCATGTTTTTCTCCCCGTTGACGGTATGCAGGAAACTGAAGTACACGTTGCCGCGCCGCTTGTAACGCCGGTTGTAGTTGGTCTCGAAGCTCACGCCCCACGAGCCTTTCGTGTACACCTCTCCGAGGAGTTTGAGGTCGAGGTAGTCGCTGATGGCGAGGTAATAGCCGCCGTCGCGCAGGTAGAAGCCGCGCGCGGTCTCGTCTCCGTAGGTGGGCATGACGAAGCCGCTGGAGTATTTCTTGTTGAACGGAAAGAACGCGTAGGGTATGGCGAGCGGCAGCGGCACGTCCTCCACGACAAGGTAGGCCGGGCCGGAGACTATCTCCTTGCCGGGGCGCACCTTGGCACGCGATATTTTCAGGTAGAAGTGCGGGTGCTTGTCGTCACAGGTGGTGTAGCGGGCGTGGCGCAGGTAGAGCGTGCCGTCGTCGGTGCGCTTGGAGTCCTCGCTGCGCAGGAAGCCGTTGCCCTGCGTGGTGGACACGTTGGAAATGAAGCCTTTCTTCGTCTTGAAGTTGAACGACATGCGGTCGCTCTCGTACTGGTCGCTCCCCTGCTTGTAAAGCGGGCGGTCCTGCAAGTCCTTGTGCAGGGTGTCGCGCCGCGCCTCGGCGTGCACCATGCTGCTGTCCATGTTCATGGAAATCTTGGCGGCGGTGAGTTCCATGCCCTGGTATTTCACGTTGGCCTTGCCATAGAGGTAGGCCAGGCCGGTGGCGGCGTCGTAGACGATGGAGTCCGCCGCCTCATATTCGACGGGCGACTCTATGCCCGCCTTGCGGCGCACGGTGTCAGCCGCCGCAGTGTCCGCTGCCAGTGTGTCCGTTCTCATTGTGTCCGCCGCCACGCCGCCGGGCATCCGCAAGGCGACAAGCGACGCGCTGTCTGGCGCGGAGGTGTCAAGTGAGGCCGTGCCGGCGGCCAGTGCCGTCTTTCCGTCCGCCGCGCGTGCAGTGTCTGCTGCGCCGCCTCGTGCCTGCGCTTTTCCGCTGGCGGTGACGCTGTCCCCAGCGGGGAGTGCCCCCTCCCCAACCCGCGCGGACACGCCGCGCCCGCCCGCCGCGATGGTGAGGCAGACAGAAAGCGTGACAAGCAGTAGTAGGAGGTGGTTTCTCAATTTTTCTCTCTGTGGGGGAAACGCGGCGCTACTGTCCGCGTGGGTCAGCGGTATGGTTCAGCGCCCCATCTCGGCGGCGTAGCGTGCGGGCTCGAAAAGTCTTGCCCATTCAAGAAACTTGGCGGCTCCCTCTGTCCCGAATTTCTCAAGGCTTTTCGCCGTTTGCGGGATGGTGCGCTCGCGCTCGGGATGGCTCTTCGAGTAGAACTTGTCGGCGTAGCACACGAGTTTCTCCTCCATTGTTTCGGGCAGGTAATCGGCGGGCGGGAGCGGCAGGGCGCGGGCGGTGATGTCCTCGCGCGTGAGCCCCGTCCCGGTGTGCCGTTCGCACACGCGGGCGAGGTCGGGGCGTCCCTCGGCACGCATCAGCTTGCCGCCGAGGTAGCCGTGCACAAGGTACGGCTCCGTGCCGTGGCAGTGTATGGCGGGCGCGTCGGTGAGGAAGATGCCCACATCGTGCAGCAGAGAGGCCTCCTCCACAAAGCCGGTGTCAACCCCCAGCCCGGGGCGCTGCCCGGCTATATGCAACGCGCGGTCCGCCACCTGCCGGCTGTGGTGCAGCAGAAGCCGCCGCAGGGCGTTGTCCTCGGGATAATACTTATATATAAGGTCTAAGGCGTCCATCGGGAAAGGGACGGGCAAAAGGCGCGGCGGCGCGGATTTGCCGTCTGCCGCCGCGTACCCGGAGCGGTGCAAAAGTACAACATTCCGCCCTTTTAGGTCGTACAGCGTTGGTTTTAATTACCTTTGCACCACCCCGACGGGCAACAGCCGCCGCCGGGCTGTTTTTTTGACCTTAAATCATATACACCCAGGATATGCTCATCATCGGTATAGCAGGCGGGACGGGGTCGGGGAAGACCACCGTCGTGAGGAAGATAGTGGAGAGCCTGCCCTTCAACACGGTTGCGGTCATCCCGCAGGACTCTTACTACAACGACCAGAGCGACCTGCCGCTCGAGGTGCGCAAGCGCACCAACTTCGACCACCCCGACGCCTTTGAATGGCCGCTGCTGGCACACCAGATTGCCGAGCTGCGGGCGGGTCGCGCGATAGAGCAGCCCACCTACTCGTACATCACCTGCACGCGCCTGCCGGAAACGGTGCACGTCGAGGCGCACGACGTGATAATAGTGGAGGGCATCATGACGCTGTACGACAAGGCACTGCGCGACCTGATGGACCTGAAAATATTTGTGGAGGCGGACTCGGACGAGCGGCTGCTGCGCGTGATTGAGCGCGACATGGTGGAGCGCGGCCACCCGCTTGACATGCTTATCGCCAAGTACCGCAACATCCTCAAACCCATGCACGAAGAGTTTATAGAACCGACGAAACAGTACGCCGACATCATCATTCCCAACGGCGGGGACAACGAGCGTGCCGTGGCGATGATGAAGCTTTACATCCTCTCTGCGCTCAACGAGCGCAACAAGGCGGACAAGCCGTACAACGCGGGCTGAAACCGCGCAAGCACACCGCGCGCATACCGCCCGCCGCAAGCCACTTTTGCGCGGGCACGCCTTGCGACCACCGAGAAAAAAAGTAATTTTGCCGCACACTGCACGCCGTTCCGTGCAAAACGCGCCGCCGGGAAACCGCGCGGGGCGCGGCGGTACGGGGGAGCAAGGAAAACAAACACACACAATAATATATATGAGTCTGAAGATAATCGTACTTGCCAAGCAAGTGCCGGACACGCGAAACGTGGGCAAGGACGCCATGACCCCCGAGGGGACGGTAAACCGCGCCGCCCTGCCCGCCATTTTCAACCCCGAAGACCTCAACGCCCTCGAGCAGGCGCTGCGCCTAAAGGACCAGCACCCGGGCTCGACGGTGCACATTCTCACGATGGGTCCCCCGCGCGCCACTGACGTGATACGCGAGGGGCTATACCGCGGGGCGGACGGCGGCTACCTGCTTACCGACCGCGCTTTCGCCGGAGCCGACACGCTGGCCACCAGCTACGCCCTCTCGCAGGCCATAAAGAAAATAGGCGTGCCCGACATCGTGCTGGGCGGCCGCCAGGCTATTGACGGCGACACCGCACAGGTGGGACCGCAGGTGGCGCAGAAGCTCGGCATCAACCAGGTTACCTACGTGACGAGCGTGGACGAAGTGAAGGACGGCAAGGTGACGGTCACGCGCCACATTGACGGCGGCATGGAGCGCGTGGAGGCTCCGCTGCCCATCCTGCTCACCGTCAACGGCAACGCGGCTCCCTGCCGCCCCCGCAACGCTAAGCTCGTCATGAAGTACAAGCGTGCCAGCGCACCCATGGAACGACCCGCCGACGGCACGCTGCCTCACGCCGAGGAGTACGAGAAGAAGCCTTACCTCACCGTGGCGCAGTGGAGCGTGGCTGACGTGGACGGCGACCTGCAGCAGTGCGGGCTCGCCGGCTCGCCCACCAAGGTGAAAGCCGTGCAGAACATCGTGTTCAAGGCCAAGGAGAGCAAGCGGCTCACCGGCTCCGACGCCGACGTAGAGGCTCTCGTGACCGAACTTCTGGAGAGCCACACCATAGGGTAAGCGCTCCCCACCCACTTATTTCCCACTTTCCATACTATACAGATGAACAGCGTATTCGTTTACTGCGAAATAGACAACCATACGGTGGAGGAGGTTTCCTTTGAGCTCCTCACCAAAGGGCGCAAGCTCGCCACCCGGCTGGGCGTGCAGCTTGAAGCCATCGCCGCCGGCACGGGCATAACGGGCAAGGTGGAGGAGGAAATTCTCTCCTACGGCGTGGACAAGCTGCACGTCTTCGACGCCGAGGGGCTCTTCCCCTACACCTCGAAACCGCACACCAGCATCCTGGTCAACCTCTTCAAGCAGGAGAAGCCGCAGATTTGCCTCATGGGCGCGACAGTCATCGGACGCGACCTCGGTCCGCGCGTGTCTTCGTCCCTCACCAGCGGACTGACGGCGGACTGCACCGCGCTTGAGATTGGCGACTACGACGACAAGAAAAACAAAAAGCACTACGACAACCTGCTTTACCAGATACGCCCCGCCTTCGGCGGCAACATCGTGGCGACGATTGTCAACCCCGACCACCGTCCGCAGATGGCCACCGTACGCTCTGGCGTGATGAAGGCGGAGAAAGCTCCCGCCGGGCACAAGGGCGAGGTGGTTTACGAGGACGTGGCGAAATTCGTCCCCGAGACGGACTACGTGGTGAAAGTAATCGAACGCCACGTGGAGAAAGCCGCCAACAACCTCAAGGGCGCGCCCATCGTGGTATGCGGAGGTTACGGCGTGGGCAGCAAGGAGAACTTTGACCTGCTCTTCAAGCTGGCCGAGGAGCTGCACGGCGAGGTGGGCGCAAGCCGCGCCGCTGTCGACGCGGGCTTCTGCGGGCACGACCGACAGATTGGCCAGACGGGCGTCACCGTGCGTCCCAAGGTGTACATCGCGTGCGGCATCAGCGGCGCGATACAGCACGTGGCGGGCATGAAGGAGAGCGGCATAGTCATCTCCGTCAACACCGACCCCGACGCGCCCATCAACCAGATTGCCGACTATGTCATCACCGGCAGCGTGGAGGAGGTAGTCCCCAAGATGATTAAGTACTACAAGCAAAACAGCAAGTAAGAAATGGCTAACAACTATACTGACCACGCAGAGCTGCGCTTTGAGCTTAACCACCCGCTCATGGGGCGCATCGTGGAACTGAAGGAGCGCGGCTTCCGCGACAAGGACAGCTACGACTACGCGCCGCTTGACTTTGAGGACGCAATGGACAACTACGACCGCGTGCTTGACATCACGGGCGAGCTTGCCGGCACCACCATAGCCGACAACGCGGAGGGTGTCGACCTCGAAGGACCGCACCACGAGGGCGACCGCGTGCACTACGCCAGCGGCACGGCGGCCAACCTCGACGCGATGGTGAAGGCGGGACTCAACGGAATGACGATGCCGCGCCGCTTCGGCGGACTCAACTTCCCCATCACGCCGTACACCATGTGCGCCGAGCTGGTGGCAGCGAGTGATGCGGGCTTCGGCAACATATGGAGCCTGCAGGACTGCATCGAGACGCTGTACGAGTTTGGCAGCGAGGACCAGCACAGCCGCTTCATCCCGCGCATCTGCGCCGGCGAGACGATGTCGATGGACCTCACCGAGCCTGACGCGGGCTCGGACCTGCAGAGCGTGATGCTTAAGGCAACTTACTCCGAGGAGGAGGGCTGCTGGCTGCTCAACGGCGTGAAACGCTTCATCACCAACGGCGACGCCGACCTGCACCTCGTGCTGGCACGCTCGGAGGAGGGCACGACGGACGGTCGCGGCCTGTCGATGTTCATTTACGACAAGAAGCAGGGCGGCGTCAACGTGCGCCGCATCGAAAACAAGCTCGGCATACACGGCAGCCCCACCTGCGAGCTGGTGTACAAAAACGCGCACGCCGAGCTTTGCGGCAGCCGCAAGCTGGGCCTCATCAAGTATGTGATGGCGCTGATGAACGGCGCGCGCCTCGGCATCGCCGCGCAGAGCGTGGGCATCTCGCAGGCGGCCTACAACGAGGGACTGGCCTACGCCCGCGACCGCGAGCAGTTTGGCAAGGCCATCGTCAACTTCCCCGCCGTGTATGACATGCTCGCCCTGATGAAGGCCAAGCTCGACGCCGGCCGCGCCCTGCTTTACCAGTGCTCGCGCTACGTGGACATATACAAGGCACTTGACGACATCGCCCGCGAGCGCAAGCTCACGCCGGAGGAGCGCCAGGAGCAGAAAACCTACGCCAAGCTGGCCGACTCGCTCACGCCGCTGGCAAAGGGCATGAACTCGGAGTACTGCAACCAGAACACGTACGACGCGATACAGATTCACGGCGGCTCGGGCTTCATGATGGACTACCCCATACAGCGCTACTACCGCGACGCCCGCATCACGAGCATCTACGAGGGCACGACGCAGCTGCAGGTGGTGGCGGCCATACGCTACGTCACCAACGGCTCCTACCTCGCGCAGATGCGCGACTTTGAGAAGGCTGAGGTCGCTCCCGAGTTTGCCGGCGTGCTGGCACGTGCCAAGGCGATGGCCGACAAGTACGAGGAGGCCACGGCACGCGTGAAAGAGGCGGGCGACCAGGAGTTCCACGATGTGTGCGCGCGCCACCTTGTGGAGATGGCGGCGGACGTGATTATGCTGCACCTCCTGCTGCACAACGCCACGGCCGACGCCGCGCTCTTCGCGAAGAGCCTGCGTGTCTACGCCAACTTCGCCGAGGCTGAGGTGGCAAAACACCACACCTTTGTGATGAACCTCACGCCGGAGGCTCTCTCCGACTACCGCCAGGCGTAAGCCACAGCGTCCCGGGACGGGACTTCTTACAGGAAACACAAGCGCGGAGGGGGATGTGTGACGGCACGCATTCCCCTCCCTTTATGAAACACACCACCAACGGACACCTCCGCCGGCACGCGCCCCGCACCACGAAAGGCACGGGGCGGGCGGCGCGGACGGCAGCCGTGCAAAACACTGTCACACCATGGGCTTTTTCTCCGCCGTCTTCGGCAAGGGCGAACTTTCAGAGAAAGGTAAATTTGAGACACTGCGCGACGACGGCGTGCGCGCCATGCAGATGGGCGAACTGCCCTACGCCGAGAAATGCCTCCTCGCGGCACTTCAGCTTCAGGACGACCTGAGGACAAAGGGGTTGCTTGCCGAGGTGGAGCTTCGCATGCAACAGCACGACAAGGCTCTGCCGCTGCTGCGCCAGCTCAACGCGGCGGGCGGCGACCTTGAGATTGCCCTGCTGCAGGCGCAGACCGAGGGGCGGCTCTCCCTCTTTGAGGAGGAGCAGGAGACGTGCGGCAAAATTCTGTCGCAGCACGCCGGCGAGCCGCGCGCGCTCTACCTCCTCGCCGAGGCGGAGAGTGGGCTGCAAAACCACTTCCCCGCCATCGCGCACCTCACACAGTGTCTTGAGACCCGCCCCGACTACCAGGCGGCACGCCTGTTGCGGGCGAAGATACTCACGGGCATGGGGCAGTTTTCCGAGGCTCTCGACGACGCCGGCACGCTTGTCGCAGCCGACGGTGAAAACGAGGAATACCTCCTGCTGCGCGCCGGTCTGCTTGCCGCGACCGGCAAGGTGGATGAGGCAGAGGCGGACTACGGGAAGCTGCGCGCACTGAACCCCTTCGGCACGGAGGCCGTGCTGGGGCTGGGCCAGCTCTACGAGCAGACCGCCCGCTGGGACAAGGCGCTGGCGCTGTATGACGAGGCGGTGGAGCTTATGCCCTCGTTTGCGGAGGCCTACAAGCGGCGCGGTGGCGTGAAACACCACCTGAAAGATGACGCGGGGGCGGCGGAGGACCTCAAACGCTCGCTCGAGCTCGCGCCGGAGAGCGCGGCCAAGCTGGACGGCAGCTACACCAGCGTGGAAAACCAGATGAACGACCGCTACCGCAGCATGAACCCCTACGGCTTCTAAACCCCACACTCCCCCCACCGATGAAAGACCCGAGACAGATACACATCGCCGACTACGACTACCCCCTGCCCGACGAGCGGATAGCCAAATACCCGAAAGCCGAGCGCGACACGTCAAAGCTGCTGCTTTACCGCGGCGGAGACATTGGCGAGGACATCTTCCGCAACCTGCCCGCCCACCTGCCCGGCGGCGCGCTGATGGTGTTCAACAACACAAAGGTGATACAGGCGCGGCTGCATTTCCACAAGTCCACCGGCGCGCTGATTGAGGTGTTCTGCCTCGATCCGCACACGCCGCGCGACTACCAGCAGAATTTCGCCGCCACGCGACGCGTCACCTGGACCTGCCTTGTGGGCAACCTCAAGAAATGGAAAGAGGGGCGGCTTGAAAGGGAGATAACGGTGGGCGGCAAACCGCTCACGCTGACGGCGGAGCGCGTGGGCGTGAGCGGCACGGGGCACGAAGTGGTGTTTGACTGGGGCGACGACGCTGTGGCTTTCTCCGAGGTGCTCGAGGCCATCGGCGAGCTGCCCATCCCGCCTTACCTCAACCGCGCCACGGAGGAGAGCGACCTCAGCACCTACCAGACGGTGTACAGCAAGATAAAGGGCTCGGTGGCCGCGCCGACGGCGGGGCTGCACTTTACCGAGGGGGTGCTTGCCGCGCTCGACGCGAAAGGCATAGAGCGGCAGGAGATAACGCTGCACGTGGGGGCGGGCACCTTCAAGCCGGTGAAAAGCGAGGAGATTGGCGGGCACGCCATGCACTCGGAGTGGATAGCCGTAAGGCGCGAAACGCTGGCGCGGCTCCTGGCGCACGGCGGGCGCTGCATCGCAGTGGGCACCACGTCGGTGCGCACGCTGGAGAGCCTTTACTACATAGGTGTGCTTTTGCGCGCCAACCCCGCCGCCGCGCAGGACGACCTCCACGTGCCGCAGTGGCTGCCTTACGAGTACGCCGCCGCGCCGGGCGCGAAGCTCACCACGGCTGAGGCACTGCAGGAGGTGGCGGACTATCTCGACCGCAACGCGCTGCCGGTGCTGCACACCTCCACGCAAATCATCATCGCGCCGGGCTACGAGTACCACGTGGTGGACGCCATCGTCACCAACTTCCACCAGCCCAAAAGCACACTCCTGCTGCTTGTCTCGGCCTTCATCGGCGAGGACTGGCGGCGCGTGTACAACTACGCGCTGTCGCACGGTTTCCGCTTCCTCAGCTACGGCGACAGCTCGCTGCTCACAAGGGGCGGCTTTTTAAGTGAAGACGGCAAGACAGGCGCAAGCGTACTTTAAGTAGAAACGGGAAAAAAGCGTTTACGGAAATGGCAGACACCCCAGAGGAGTATCTCCCGCACGTCGACGGGGCGGGCAACGTGCTGGGACGCATCACGCGCGGCGAGGCGCACGGCGGCGGCAAACCGCTCCACCCCGTGGTGCACCTGCATCTCTTCGACACGCGCGGCAGGCTCTACCTGCAGCGCCGCCCTGAGTGGAAGGACATACAGCCGGGGAAATGGGACACTGCCGTGGGCGGGCACGTGGACTGGGGCGAGAGTGTGGAGGACGCGCTGCGGCGCGAGGTGCGCGAGGAGATTGGTCTGACACACTTCGCCCCGCGCTTCGTGACGCGCTATGTTTTCGAGAGCGCGGTGGAGCGCGAGCTGGTGCATGTCTTCATTGCCGTCAGCGACATGCCGCCAGTCCCCTCCGCCGAGCTTGACGGAGGCCGATTCTTCACGCGCGCCGAAATAGCCGCCGCGCTGGGAAAGGATTTCCTCACGCCCAACTTCGAGCAGGAGTGGCGGCGCATCGTCTCCAATGCCGCACCGCCCGCTGAGGACGGGGACTGACGCGGCAGAGGACGGGACTGACACTGCGCGAGAAGCATAGGGAAGGGCGCAATATTCATCCGGCACACAGCGCAAGCGCCCGCCGCCCGGCGAAAAATTCGCATTGTCAGTTTTTCGGCAAAAAATATGGCAAAGTGTCAAAACGCGCCGCCGCGAAAAAAGCGAAACTTTTAGGAAAGTTTAACGGTGCCGGCGGCCTGTAGCGGCCCGGTGTACCCTTTCTGAAGCCAAGCCTGCACTTCGGTGACAGGATGCCGCGGTACTTTGAAGGCCAAGCCGCACTTCAGTGACCCGATACCACGGTA
>CAVGTC010000027.1:0-21493 GCA_963632255.1 Lachnospiraceae bacterium
CGGCATCGGCGCTACAGGTCGGCGGCGTGTCGCGACGGAGCCCGTTTCCGCCTCCTGCGGGGTGCGGAAGTGTTAAAATCGCGTCGGGCGCATTTTGTTATTTTGCAATGTTTTCGCCCGGAAAAGTAGCAAAATGTCAAATCGGCACACTCCACGCCACCCCCTCCCCAAAGAGCCCCCCACTCCCGCGCCGTGACACCCCAAGCCACACGGCGCGGGCGACAAAAGTCCGCACCAAAAAGCTCGACACCCGCCCATCCCCCAAACACCGGCACGCCACCCCGCCGGGCGAAACCACCGTCCCTGCGCGTTTTTCCCTCAGCCGCCCTCGCCGCCGCCGCCCGACACCCGCGCCAGCCACCCCGACACGAGGGGGCGGAACGCGCCAGAGGGCGCGAAAACAGCCTTTCCGCGCGTGCCGCTCCAAAAAATGACGGGAAAAGCGGAGCCACGTGAAACGGGAAAAACGTAACTTTGCATTGCAAATAACTTAATTACGCCACCCGCGCACATACGGCGGGAGACAGAAAAAAAGAAGATGGTAGCAGACGAAGACCGGATTATAAAGGTGAACATCGAGGAGGAGATGAAATCCTCCTACATTGACTACTCCATGTCGGTGATTGTGGCACGCGCCCTCCCCGACGTGCGTGACGGCTTCAAGCCCGTACACCGCCGCATACTCTTCGGCATGATGGGACTTGGCATCACTCACGACAAGCCCACCCGCAAGTCGGCCCGTATCGTGGGCGACGTGCTGGGTAAGTACCACCCGCACGGCGACAGCTCGGTGTACGGCGCATTGGTGCGCATGGCGCAGGACTGGAGCATGCGCTACCCCCTCGTCGACGGGCAGGGCAACTTCGGCTCGATGGACGGCGACTCGGCCGCCGCCATGCGATACACCGAGGCACGCCTCTCCCTCGTGGGCGAGGCGATGATGCAGGACATCGAGAAAGAGACGGTGGACATGGCCCGCAACTTTGACAACACGCTTGACGAGCCTACGGTGATGCCCACGCGCATCCCCAACTTCCTCGTCAACGGCGCGAGCGGCATAGCCGTGGGAATGGCCACCAACGTGCCCACGCACAACCTCGGCGAGGTGATTGACGGCTGCGTGGCCTACATCGACAATCCCGACATCACCGTGGAGGAGCTGATGCAGTATGTCAAGGCGCCCGACTTCCCCACCGGCGGCTACATCATGGGCATGCAGGGCGTGAAAAGCGCCTACGAGACGGGGCGCGGACGCGTGGTGATGCGCGCGTGCACCGAGATAGAGAGCGGCGAGCAGCACGACACCATCGTGGTGACCGAGATTCCGTACGGGGTCAACAAGGCCGAGCTCATCAAAAACATCGCCGAGCTGGTCAACGAGAAGCGCATCGACGGCATCTCCAACGTGAACGACGAGAGCGACCGCGAGGGCATGCGCATCGTGGTGGACGTGAAGCGCGACGCCAACGCCAACGTGGTGCTGAACAAGCTCTTCAAGATGACCGCCATGCAGACCTCCTTCGCCGTCAACTGCATCGCGCTGGTGCACGGACGCCCGCGCCTGCTGACGCTGAAGGACTGCATAAAGAACTTTGTAGAACACCGCCACGACGTCGTGATACGCCGCACGCGCTACGACCTGCGCAAGGCACAGGAGCGCGCGCACATACTCGAGGGCCTCATCATCGCCTCCGACAACATTGACGAGGTGGTGCGCATCATACGCGCCTCGCGCACGCCGCAGGCGGCCATCGAGGGACTTATGGCACGCTTCGGGCTTGACGACGTGCAGGCGAAAGCCATTGTGGACATGCGCCTCGCGCAGCTCACCAACATACAGCAGGAGAAGCTGCACCAGGAGTATGACGAGCTGGAGAAGAAAATTGCGTACTACGAGCAGATTCTCTCCGACGACGACCTCTGCCGCAAGGTGATGAAGGACGAGCTGACGGAGGTGAAAGAGAAGTACGGCGACCCCCGCCGCACGGAGATACGCCTCTCCAGCGAGGAGTTCAACCCCGAGGACTTCTACGCCGACGACGAGGTGGTGATAACCATCTCCCACCTGGGCTACATCAAGCGCACCTCCGTGGCCGAGTTCCGCGCGCAGGGACGCGGCGGCGTGGGCTCGAAGGGCGGCTCGACACGCGACTCCGACTTCATAGAGTACATCTACCCCGCCACGATGCACAACACGATGCTCTTCTTCACGGCGAAGGGCCGCTGCTTCTGGCTCAAGGTGTACGAGATACCCGAAGGCACAAAGACCTCCAAGGGGCGCGCCATACAGAACATGCTCAACATCGAGCCGGACGACAGCATCAACGCCTGCCTCCACATACGCAAGCTGGCCGACGCCGACTTCTGCAAGTCGCACTACGTGATATTCTGCACCAAGGAGGGCATCATCAAGAAGACCTCCCTCGCCGACTACTCGCGCCCCCGCGCCAACGGTGTCAACGCCATCAACATACGCGAGGACGACCGCGTGGTGAGCGTGGTGCTCACCAACGGCGAGGACGAGCTGATGATTGCCAACCGCAACGGGCGCGCCATCCGCTTCAACGAGAACGCGGTGCGCGCCATGGGACGCACGGCCACCGGCGTGCGCGGCATACGCCTTGACGAGGACCGCCCGGACGAGGTGGTGGGTATGATATGCGTGCACGACCCCGAGCGCGAAACCGTGCTGGTGGTGAGCGAGAAGGGACTTGGCAAACGCAGCGCCGTGACGGACTACCGCGAGACCAACCGCGGCGGAAAGGGCGTGAAGACACTCAACGTGACCGACAAGACGGGCAGCGTGGTGGCCATCAAGACGGTGACCGAGGAAGAGGACCTGATGATTATCAACAAGAGCGGCATCACCATCCGCCTCAAGGTGGCGGACGTGTCCATGCAGGGACGCGCCACGCAGGGCAACCGCCTCATCAACCTCGGCAAACGCAACGACGTGATATCGAGCGTATGCCTCGTCTCCACGGAGACCGACGAGGAGGACGCCACGGACGGCGCACCCGCCGACGGCACCGCCACGGACAACGCCACGCCCGAAACGCCTGACAACGCAGCCGGCAACACGGACGGCAACGCAGCCGGCGGCGCGGACGAGTAAAAGCAAGGAAAAAGGCAAAGGGGCAGCGTGACGCCACCCTCCCCCCGTCCGTCAGGACACGCGGAGGGGTTTCCACAAAGGAAGAGAGCGCGGCAGACCGCCCCTTTGAGCCTAAAACAAACCAATAAACGCAATACAATGAAACGCAGTATCTTATGCTTCGCCGCTTCGTTGCTCGCAATGGGTGCGACGGCACAGAACTCCGCCGTATACAAGGCGCAGGACCTGATACAGAAAAACGAAATCACGCAGGCCGAGCAGGTGCTTGAGGCGGCCATCGCCAACCCCAAGACCACGAAGTACGCGCAGATATACCAGCTCGCCGGCACGGTGCAGCAACGCATCTTCAACCCGCAGCTGCTGCGCGCCGCGCAGAGCCAGCCGTTTGACACCCTGGCCTTCTGCACGCACCTCGACAAGGCGGTGGAGTATTTCACCAAGAGCGAGGAGGCAAACAACGCGCCCGACGCAAAGGGCAGGGTGAAGCCCGACAGCAAGATTTCGTTCATGAACAAGCAGTACATCACGCAGATGCTCGACTACTACAACTACGCGGGCATGTTCATGAACGCGGCGGGCAACAAGGAGAAGAGCGTGGAGTACTTCCAGAAGTACGCCGAACTGCCCAAAAACGTGGTGTACACGCAGGACGAGACCGACTCCATCTACGCGGCCAAAAAGCTGAACTACCAGCAGACGCGCCTTAACCTTGCTTACCTGGCCTACCAGTCCAAGCAGTGGGACAAAGCCATCGCCGCCTGTGACGAGGCCTTGAAGGACACGATGGGCACGCACGACCTTTACGTGATAAAGATACAGGCCCTTGGCGAGAAGAAGGACTCCCTCGCATGGCAGAACACCCTCGCCGAGGCGGCGCAGCGCACCGGAAGCCAGAACTTCTCGCAGACACTGCTGTACTACTACATGCAGAACAACAAGATTGCCGACGCGGAGGCGCTTGCGCAGCGCATGGTGACAGAGTCGCCGGACAACAAGGCATCGTGGTTTATGAAAGGCGCGATAGAGCTCAACGTAAAGAAGGACTACCCCGCCTCGCGCGAGAGCTTCAAAAAGGCGCTCGCCATTGACGCCGACTACCAGGAGGCACTCTACAACATGGGCACGGCATACCTCAACGAGGTGTTCGACCTCAGCCACTCGGGCAAGTTCAAGTATATCGGCACCAACCGCGCCATCACCGGCAAGAAATCCGACGGCTCTTTCCAGCGCAACAACGCCATCTACGAGAAAGAGCTGGCCACCGTGCGCCAGTACTACAAGGACGCGCAACCTTACTTCGAGCACCTGCGCGAGCTGAAGCCCGACAACCCGCGTCTCTGGGCCTCCCCTCTGCAAAACATCTACTCCAGCCTTGGTATGAAAGAGAAAGCTGACGAGATGGACAAGATACAGGAAGAGGCCAACAAGGCCGCCCTCGCGAAGTAAGGCGGACACCACTGCCGGCGGGACACCACGGCAGGCCGCCCCGCTCCCGTCGGGCAATCACACACAAAAAAGGGGAGGCCTCACCGAGCCGGCAAGCGGCGCGGATGGGGCCTCCCCTTGCACAAAGACGGAAACACAGACTAAGACCGACGCAAAGTGATGGCATCACTGACAAAAAGACTTGCCCTCGCGCTGCTGCTCGCCCCCGCCGCCACAGGCTGTCTGGGGCAAAAGGCGCTAAAGCCGCTAAAAAACGCACTGAAAGAGCGCAACTACACCGAGGCACGCAAGCAGGCGGACGCGCTACGCGCCGACTCGCTTTGGCGCGACAACATCGAGGTGTGCGAAATGGGCATACGCGCCGAAAAGGGACTCAACGACATTGAAAACACAAAGGCCTACCTCAAGAAAAGCTACGACACGCTGAGTTTCTACTCCACCACGCGCAACATCATCGAAGGGTGCGCCCACATCGCCCGCGTACTGCGCCGTGAAGGGAAAGCCAACGCGAAGAACAGCGCATACCGCCGCGCCTGCGCCACCGTACACCAGTACTGCCCCAACCTCAACTCTGGCGCGCGCTACCTCTACCGCCGGGGAAAATACGCCGAGGCGCTGCCTTACCTCCGCCTGTGCCTTGACCTGCCCGCCGACAGTCTGGGACGGGATGCCGGGATAAGCGGTTTCTTCCCCCCGCACGTCACCCGCTCCAACGCCGCGCTGCACCTCACCGCCGCCTACCGCAGCGGACAGTACGCCGAGGCTCCACGCTACCTCGCCACGGCCGTGGAGGAGAAGAAGACGCGCCCCCTCGTCATAGAGTGCGCCGCGCTGTCCTACGAGGCACTGGGCGACACGGCACGCTACCGCGAATGGCTGCAACGGGGATGGGAAAGCTATCCCACGACCGCCCCGTTCTTCACGCGCCTCACGCATTATTATATAGAGCGCGGCGACTTTGCCGCGACACTGCGGCTTGCCGAAAACCAGCTCGCCGCCGACAGCGGCTCGACGCAGGCTATGGAAGCACGCGCCCTCGCACTGTTCCACCTCAACCGGCTTGACGAGTGCGCAGAAAGCGGGAAGGCACTCGCCGCCGCCGACAGCACCATTGCCAACGCATACTACTACACCGGCGCGGCGTACACGGGAAAAGCCATGCAGGTGGTTATGCCCGACAACATCAACTCGCGCTCCTACCGCACGGCGGTGAAACAGCGGAAGCAACTGTACGCCGAGGCTCTGCCATACCTCGAACGCTACCGGCAGCTTGCCCCCGACGAGCGCAAACGCTGGGCACCGCTGCTTTACAAGACTTACTTCGCCTTGAACAAAAGCGCGAAGTTTGCTGAAATAGAGAAAATTCTGGAAGAATGACACCACGCCCCGCACTGCCGGGGTTCACACATACTGACACGACACATATGGACACGACAAACCCACTGCTGAGACCTTTCGGCACGCCACACGACACGATACCCTTTCCCGAAATCACGGTAAGCCACATTGAGGAGGCTGTAAAGGAGGGAATGGCGCGGGAAAAGGCGGAAATAGAGGCAATAAAAGCCAATCCCGCCGCGCCCGACTTTGCCAATACCATCGCCGCACTGGAAAAATGCGGCGCGTTGCTTGAAACCGCCACAACATTGATGTACAACCTCTTAAGTGCGAACACCTCTGACGCGCTTGAAGAGATGGCAAACCGCCTCAGTCCCGTGCTGGCCGACCACGGCAACGACATTATGCTTGACGCCGCGCTCTTCCGCCGTGTGAAAACCGTGTACGACAACGAGCGCGGCACGCTCTCCGGCGAGGAGCTGATGCTGCTTGAAAAGACTTACGAGGGCTTCGAACGCTCCGGCGCCACGCTGGACGAGGGGAAAAAGACGCGCTTCCGCGAGATAAGCCGTCAGCTCTCGCAGCTTTCACTGCAATTCTCGCAGAATGTGCTGAGTGACACCAACGCCTTCACACTGCACATCACCGACGGGGCGCAACTTGCCGGACTGCCGCAAATGCACATCGACACAGCGGCCAACGAAGCCAAGAGCCGCGGTTTGGAGGGTTGGGTGCTCACACTGAAAGCCCCGAGCTATGCCCCCTTTATGAGTTACGCCGACAACCGCGACCTGCGCCACCAACTGTATATGGCATACAACACGCGCTGCACACACGGCGACAAAGCGGACAACTTCGCCACCGTGCGCCAGCTGGTGGAGCTGCGCGGCGAGATGGCGCGGCTGCTGGGCTACCCCGACTACGCCGCATACGCGCTGCGCCGCCGCATGGCGGGCGAGACAAAGGCTGTGGAGAGTCTGCTTGACAGTTTGATTGCCGCCTACAAGCCGCAGGCCGAGAAAGAGGTGGCGGCCATTGAGCAGCTCGCCAAGGACGAGCAGGGGAAGGACTTCCGCCTGCAACCGTGGGACTTCTCCTACTACGCGCAAAAGCTGAAGAAGCGCGAGTACGACTACGACCCGGAGGCGCTGCGCCCGTACCTTGAGCTCTCGCGGGTGAAGCAGGGGGTGTTCGGTCTGGCGGAAAAGCTCTACGGCGTGACTTTCCGCCCCGCGCCCAAAATACCAGTCTACCACCCCGAGGTGGAGGCTTACGAGGTGCGCGACAGCGACGGAAGCTACCTCGCCGTGCTGTACATGGACTTCTTCCCGCGCGAAAGCAAACAGGGCGGCGCGTGGATGACCAACTACAAGGACGAGTACTGCGACGCGCCGGAGGGGCAGCCCGTCACGGCGGCCAACTCCTCCCGCCCGCACGTGAGCGTCACCACCAACTTCACACGCCCCACAGGCGACAAACCCGCGCTGCTGACGCTCGGCGAGGTGGAAACGCTTCTGCACGAGTTCGGGCACGCGCTGCACGGCATTTTCGCCATGACGCGCTACACCGCGCTGAGCGGCACTTCCGTCTACTGGGACTTCGTCGAACTGCCCTCCCAATTTATGGAGAACTACGCAAGCGAGCCGGATTTTTTAAGTACATTTGCCCAACATTACCGGACTCACGAGCCGCTGCCGGCGGAGTACGTGGAGCGCATCCGCAAGAGCCGCAACTTCAACGCCGCCTACGCCTGCATAAGGCAGGTGTCCTTCGGGCTGCTTGACATGGCATACTACACGCTGCCCGCCGCCCCGCCCGCCGACATCCGCGCCTTCGAGCGCAAGGCGTGGGAGCGTGCGCAGCTGCTTCCGCAGCCGGAGGAGTGCTGCATGACGGTGCAGTTCGGTCACATTATGTCGGGCGGATACGCCGCCGGCTATTACAGTTACAAGTGGGCGGAGGTGCTGGACGCCGACGCTTTCGCGCTCTTCAAGGAGAACGGCATATTCGACACCGCCACGGCGCGGAGCTTCCGCGACAATGTGCTGTCAAAGGGCGGCACGCAGCCGCCGATGGAGCTCTACACGCGCTTCCGGGGCAAGTCGCCGAGCATCGACGCACTGCTGGCGCGGGACGGGATAACACGCGGATAAAGGCTCGGCGCGGACGAATCCCCGCACGCAGACATTATATATAAGGAGTAGACCAATGACGGCAAACGAAAAGGCACGGCTGCTCGACCGCCGCTACCTGCGCATGGCGCGCATCTGGGCGGAGAACTCCTACTGCCAGCGCCGCAAGGTGGGCGCGCTCATCGTCAAGGACAAGATGATAATTAGCGACGGCTACAACGGCACGCCCTCGGGTTTCCCCAACGTGTGCGAGGACACGGACGGACTGACGAAAGCCTGCGTGCTGCACGCCGAGGCCAACGCCATCACGAAGATTGCCCGCTCGGGCAACAACTCGGACGGAGCGACGCTTTATGTGACCGACGCGCCTTGCATTGAGTGCGCGAAGCTCATCATACAAGCGGGCATTAAACGCGTGGTATACACCCGCAGCTACCGTCTCACCGACGGCATCGAACTCCTGCGCGAGGCGGACATAGAGCTGGAGCAGATAGAGGAGGACGAACTTGCGACGGACTGACCGTCCGCCTACTTATATCCGAAGGCAGACTGCCGCCACACCCCCCCGCCCCACAGCCGGCGCGAAGAGCCTCAGCCCCGCAACGGGACAACCGCGGCGCACGCACACCGCCGCAACCGCTGCACACCATATATATAAGGAGCGCGCCAGGCGCCCCGCACTAAAACGACCGCCGGAAAGGCAGAGCCTCCGGCAACCCAGATGAAGAGAATATACAAAAACCGCCTTGTCCCCCTTTTCGTTTCACTTGGTGTCGCCGTGGGCATACTGCTCGGCAGCTTCTTCGCCAACCATTTCTCGGGAAAGCGGCTCAGCATCATCAATAACAGCAGCAACAAGGTAATAGACCTTTTCCACCTGATTGACGACCAGTATGTCGACTCGGTCAACCTCCCCTCGCTCGTGGAGAAAGCACTGCCGCAAATTCTGCGCGAGCTCGACCCCCACTCCACTTACATCAGCGCGGCGGACGTGGAAAGCTCGATGCAGGACCTCAAAGGCAGCTTCTCGGGCATCGGGGTGCAGTTTACCATCTACAAGGACACGATACGCGTGGTGAAAGTGGTGAAAGGCGGCCCGTCGGAAAGCGTGGGGCTGCAGGCGGGCGACCGCATCACGGTGGTGAACGGCAGTGCCTACACGGGTGACTCCATCACCAGCGACGGCGCAATGAGGCGGTTGAAAGGACCGAAAGGCTCGGAGGCGCGGCTCACCGTAGTGCGCGCCGGGATTCCCAAGCCGCTCACGTTCACCGTCACACGCGGCGATGTGCCGGTAAAAACGGTGAGTGCGGCGTATATGGCCGCGCCGGGCGTAGGCTACATCCGCGTCAACAGCTTCGGCGACACCACGTTTGCCGAGTTTCTCTCCGCTCTCGCCCACCTGCAGACGGAGGGCTTTGGCAAACTGATAGTGGACTTGCGCGGCAACCCCGGCGGCTATATGGAGACCGCCGTGCAGCTGGCAAACGAGTTCCTGCCAAAGAACTCGCTGATAGTCTACACCGAAGGACGCAAGTCACCGCGTAAAGAATACCGTACGGACGGGCGCGGCGCATACCAGGACATGCCGCTTGTGGTGCTGGTTGACGAGACCTCGGCCTCGGCAAGCGAGATATTCGCCGGCGCGATACAGGACAACGACCGCGGCACCGTCATCGGCCGCCGCAGCTTCGGGAAAGGTCTGGTGCAGGTGCCCATTGAGTTTCCCGACGGCTCCATGCTGCGCCTCACCACCGCACGCTACTACACGCCCTCCGGCCGCTGCGTGCAAAAGCCCTACAAGCCGGGCGAGGAGGAGGAGTACGAGTCGGAACTGCTGCTGCGTGCCGACCACGGCGAGTACCTCAGCGCAGACAGCATACGCACAAGCGGGGAGAAATACCACACGCGCCTTGGCCGCACGGTATACGGCGGCGGCGGCATCGTGCCGGACATCTTCATACCGCGCGACACCACGGGCATAACTTCCTACTACCGCGAGGCGTACCTCGGCGGACTGCTCTACCGCTTCGCCTACGAGTATGTGGACAAGCACCGCAAAGAGACCGCCGCCTTCAAAGACTACGCCGATGTGGTGAAGTGGGCGGGCAAGAAGGCACTCGTGGAGAACTTTGCCGCCTTTGCCGCCAAGGCGGGGCTGAAACGCCGCAACCTGATGATACGCACCTCGCGCGAAAGGCTGTACCAAAGCATTATGACGGGCATCATCTCCGACATACTTGACGACGGCGATGCCACGGAGTTTGCCAACCTCACCGACCCCGCCGTGCTACGCGCCGTGAAGACGCTGCTGAAAGGCGATGCCTTCCCGAAAGCGGACGCGGGGAAAAATGGAAACAAAAGCGCCGCGCTCTTCCACACCGCACAGGCACACACACCTTTCGCCCTCGCAATGGCCGGTATGTCGCGCCGCGCAGACGAATGGCTTACACAGCCCGCCCTTGCCCACGCGCCACGCGCCGCAAAGTCCCGCAACGCCCAAGCCATCTACGCGTTATGTCCCTTGACGAAGAGAAAAACCATCTGCGGACGCTCATAAAGAGTCGCGTACGGGCGATGGGCGAAGCGGACAAAGCAAAGGAGAGCCGCGAGGTGGCGGCACTTATTGAAGCCAATCCGCATTACCGCGCCGCACGCGTGGTGCTGCTCTACCACTCCCTCCCCGACGAGCCCTGCACCCACGAGCTCATCCGCCGCGCGGCACGCACGAAAACCGTGGTGCTGCCCGTAGTGAAAGAAAACGGCACACTGGAGATACGCCGCTACTGCGGAGACAAAGACGGTGGTATGGCTGCGGGAGCTTACGGAATTATGGAACCCGAGGGCGCGGCGTTCACCGCACTCGGCGAAATAGACTTCATCGCTGTGCCGGGACGCGCTTTTGACCGCCACGGCAACCGCACGGGACGCGGCGCGGGCTACTACGACCGCTTTCTCTCCCAGCCCGCCCTTGCACAGGCGCACAAATGCGGCGTTTGCTTTTCCTGCCAACTGGTGGAGGAAGTGTCCGCCGGCGAGTTTGATGTAAGGATGGACGAGGTGGTCTGCCCCTTAGAGTGAGAGTTATGGAAAACAAAGTGTTTGACGTTGTACCCTACTCCCCCACCGCAAAGACCGAATGGGACAAGGCGGCGACGGGCGCGAGGCAGCGGGCGTTTCTCTTCCGGAGGGACTACATGGACTACCACGCCGACCGTTTCCGCGACGCCTCGCTTATGCTGTACGACGGCAAAGGGCGGCTGCGCGGACTTTTCCCCGCCAATGTGTCCAACACCGTGGCGCGGCGCGTGGAGTCGCACGGAGGACTGACCTACGGCGGACTGCTCACTGCGGAGGACTGCGGCACGGCGGACTGCATGGCTATGCTTGACGCGGCGGCCGCCCACTTCGCCCGCACGGGATTCACCTCACTGCTCTACAAGTGCGTCCCCCACATCTATCACGACACACCCGCCGAAGAAGACCTTTACTGGCTCTTCCGCCGTGGGGCGCAGCTTTCCGCACGCAACGTGTCTACCATGGTGACGCTTGCGGCGGAACCGCATTACAGCACACTGCGCCGCCGCAAGATGCACCGCGCGGAAAGGCTCAACCCGCCGCTGCGAATGGTAACGGGAGCGGAATGGCTTCCCGCCTACTGGGCGGCATTGGAAGAGGTGCTTCGCAAACGGCACAACGCGAAGCCAGTACACACGCTCGCCGAGATAACCCGCCTCGCCGCGCTCTTTCCCGAAGAGATTCAACTATACGCCGCCATCCAGACGGGAAGCGACGCAACGAGCGGAGAAACAGGCACCGGCAACCGCGACACGCTTTTGGCGGGATGTCTGGTTTACCGCACGCCGCTTGTGGCGCACTTGCAGTACATAGCCTGCACGGACGCGGGCTACGACCGCTGCGCCCTGGACTGGCTCACTGACAGACTGGCGGAAAGCGAGAGGCAACGGCCGCACCCTGCGCGTTACCTTGATTTCGGCACATCCAACGAGGACGGCGGGCGCGTGCTGAACGAGGGACTGATTTTCCAGAAGGAGGGCTTCGGCGCGCGTGCCGTGTGCTACGACCAGTACCTCGTGCCACTTGCGTGACGCACCCGTATATACACATACAACGGGCGCAAACGGCACAAGGGGACACCCCATTGCCCCACCTCACACATCAACCCAAGATAACAACACATCCCGATATGACATTAGACGTACTGATATGCTCGCTCAACAAGGGAATCGTGCGCGTGCAGGACGTGCTGCTTCCGCCCGAGGACGGCGTGCGCTACATCGTTTCCTACCAATACACCGACGAGCGATACCTCGACCTCATACCCGCCGTACTGCGCGAGAGGACGGACGTGGAGCTGTACACCTACGCGGGGCAGGGACTTTCCGCCAACCGCAACCTCGCGCTCGACAAGGCACGCGCCGACCTCGTGATGTACGCCGACGACGACTCGCACCTGCTTCCCGGCACGCTTGAGACGGTGTGCACGCCCTTCAAACAGAACGCCGCCCTTGACGTGGCTTTCTTCTGCGCCACCACCTACACGGGAAAGCCCCTGAAAAACTACCCGGAGGAGAGCTTCGACCTGCTCGCCGCCCCCACAGGCTACACCGTCTCGGCACTGGAGATGGTGTGCCGGCGCGAAAGCGTGCAGGGTCGCGTGCGTTTTGACGAACGCTTCGGCCTCGGCACCAAGTTTCTCACCTGCGGCGAGGACGAGATATGGCTGGAGGACGCACTGCGGGCCGGGTTGAAGATGCGCTACTTCCCCACGAAGGTCATAGAAACCTCCACCATGCTGAAAAAGTCGCTTGTATATGTCGACGCGGGCGTGCAGCGCAGCCGCGGCGCCATCACCTACTACCTGCACGGCCGGGGGGCGTGGTGGGACTGCCTTCGCTTCGCCGTCAACGGCACGCGGAAAGGTTACTGCCACTTCCTGCCTATGATACGCCACCTCACCGAGGGCATACGCTATATGCAGCGCAACAAGAAATAAGGGGGGCTCTTCCCACGCTTCATGCAGCGTGCGCCACAGAGCGTCCACTACGACACCACCGCTTTTTCCGCCATAAAAAGCCGCCCTTTGCCTACCATAGAAGTACTTTTCTGCACAATAGACGGGCGCATCGAAGGCATAGCCCGCCACATGCCGCCACGCGAAAGCGGCGTGCGCTACCTCGTGTCGTGGCAGCAAAGCGCGGACTTCTTAAAGGCGAACGAAACGCCCGCCCCGCCCGCCGAAATCACCGCGCGTGATGACTTCTCCGTCACCGCTCTGCACGGCACGGGTCTTTCCGCCAACCGCAACCACGCCGTTTCCTGCGCCACGGGCGACCTTCTCCTGCTCTCCGACGACGACTGCCGCTACCGCGCCGAGCACTTCGCCGCCATACGCCACGCTTTCGCCGCCCTGCCGCACGCCGACATCCTCGTACTGCGTGCGGAGGAAACAGACGGGGAACTTCTCCCAAAGCCCTACCCCGCCGCACCCGTTCCCTACACCAAACGTCCCAAGGGCTTCTACGCAAGCAGCGTGGAGATAGCCTTGCGCCGCGCCGCCCTGCCCCTGCCGGCGTTTGACACGCGCTTCGGTTTGGGTGCGCCTTTCCTCGGCTGCTGCGAGGAGGAACTCTTCCTGCACGAGGCACAGCGGGCGGGGAAATCCGTATGGCTCTACCCCGCCACCGTTGTCAGCACTCCGGCGGCCACCACCGGCACACGTTTCCGCACCGACACTGCCGCCCAGCGGGCGGTGGGCGCGCTGCACGCCGTCATTCACGGCCGCGCGGGCGCACTCTTGCGTGCCGTGAAATACGCCGCCCTGCTTCGCGCCCCGCTGACGGACAAAGCCGCGCTTTTCACCCACATGGCGGAGGGAATATCCTACATATCACGCACACCGCGCCCCTGACACAATGGACATAACCGTCGTCATACCCTACCGCGACCGCCGCAAGTACCTCGGGCGCACGCTCATGAGTTTTCTTGCCCAACCCTTCCGCCCGTTGCGCCTCATTCTTGTGGACAACGGCAGCACGGACGGCTCGGCCGACTTGTGCTCGCGCTTTGCCGCCCGCTTCTCCTCTACCGACCTGAGCGTGACATTGCTTTCACGCCCGCAGGGCGGGGCGTGCGCCGCACGCAACGCGGGTTTGGCGAGGGTGGAGACCCCGTGGGTGTACTTCTTCGACTCCGACGACGAGCTTTCCCCCGATTTCTTCCCCGCCGTCCGCCCGCTGTGCGAGGCGGCATGCCCCCCAGACATCATAGCGTTCGCCACAAGGATGATGTGGGCGGACGGAAGCACCAAGGCACGGGCGGCCACTTACACGGCCTCGGTCTCGGCGCAAATTCTCGCCGGACACATCGCCACGCACGGTATGCTGCTGCGGACGGACTTTGCCCGCGCGGCGGGGGGATGGGACGAGGATGTGCCCAAATGGAACGACTGGGAGTTTGCCCTGCGCCTCCTGCTGCGCGGCGCGGGCGTGGCATGGCTGCGCGGACGGGCGTGGCACACCATCCACCAGCACACGGAAAGCATCACTGGTACGGGGTTCGCGCCCACCTACGGAAAGCTGCACCCCGCCATGCTGACCGCCGCCCGTGACATACGCACACTCACCGCCACGCCAACCGCCCACAACACGCCGTGGCAGCACAACAACGACTCTCCGCGCCGCGCCCTGCTTGCCCTGTCGCTGCGCTCGGCTATTCTGGCAGGGCAACTACTCCGCGAAGACGACACGGCGCACGCCACCGAGGTGGCGGAGGAAGCCCGCGCCCTATGCAAAGAGGCGGGCGGCGGACGGGCGGCAAAACTCGCCCTCTCGTTCTGCACCCGCTACACCGCGCACGGCGGACGGGCGGCATGGCTTCTGGCACTGCGGCTGCTGCCCCTGCTTTGAGTACACGACACCCAAAAAGACAGGACACCCGAGCAATCAATACCCCCTACCCGCAAAGGGCTGACACCTCGCAAGAAGTGTCAGCCCTTACTTATGCGCCGTCCCCCAAAAATCCCGACCGCCCGCCACAAAAGTCCGGCGGGAAATACACGGCAAGAAAGGGAAAATATTTTGCAAATCCAACAAAATAGCTTTTTGGGGGGAATTCGGGCTAAAATCACCAACTTTGAGGCGGAAAAACGGGGAAACCTATGTAAAGCAGGTGTCGCCCGCACTGATAACTTACCTTACAAAATATATTTACTATGAAGAAAAACCGACTCTTCCCCACCATCCTGCGGGGAGCGGCGGCACTGCTACTGCCACTCCTGGCATGGACACCGGGTGGAACAGCGGCGAGGGCGCAAAGCGCCGACTACGCCGTTGCGCACGGCGCGGACGTCAACATCACGCACTCCACGCACTACCCCAAGACAGTGAGCATCTACGGCACGCAAAGCGAGAAGCAGACCATCAGCGACATCGCCACCGCGCCGAAGTGCGCCGCCTATTTTGACAAAACAGCCACAGTCTTCGAGGTGAAGGCGGGCGACATCGTCACGCCCGACGTCACCATCAACGGCAGCTGGATGCACAGCTATGTCTATGTGGACTGGGACAACAGCAAATCCTTTGAGGTGAACCTCACGGGCGACGGTCCTTACACGAAAGGGGGCGGAAATGAGCTGATGTGCTGGTCGCTGTACAGCAAGACGGGCGACGGCAACAGCGGATACAACAGCACGGGCGACGCCGTAAGCGGCGACATCGCGCTCTCCCCCGGCACTTTCCGCGTGCCGGACACCCTCGCCACAGGCTCCACCTACCGCATGCGCTACGTGGTGCAGTGGAACAGCACCGACCCCACCGGCGCCGGCGACAAATTCATTTCCGACGGCGGCAGCATCATAGACGTGACGCTGAAAATCACCGGCAAGGCGGAAAATGTCACCCAGTACCCCATTGACGACTACACCGAGCCGCGCACAGGCACCGAACCCGACGCAGCGGAGTGGAACGCCATTGCCGCCGGTCTCCACGCCACATGGGCTTCGCGCGACACGCACTACCTCCTCCACGAGGTGCCCGACGTGGAGGAAAAGTACGAGGCCACCCTGCACGCTTGGAAAGGCGAGCGCGCCAACATCCTCGCCCTGCTTTACAGCAATACGGAGCAGGGAAAAATGACCGTGCGCATGACCGAGTGGAAGAAAGACGGCGCGACGACCGGCGTGAAGACGGCGGGCTCGGCACGGTTTGTCAACTATGTCATCACCGACGACTACGACGCCTGCGGCACACACCCCTCCTCGCTTCCCACATGGCTCTCCGCCGATGTCATCGACCAGGACAAGGCGCACGACGTGCCGGCCATGGAGACACGCCCCGTATGGTGCTCCATCGAGGTGCCGCGCGACATTGAGGCGGGCGACTACACCACTTCGCTCGAGGTGGTCAACGCCTCCGGTAGCGTGGTGCGCACACTCGCACTCACCGTGAGCGTGGACAGCCACTCACTGCCTGAGGTGAAAGACCAGAAGTTCCACCTCGACCTCTGGCAGCAGCCCTACTCCGTAAGCCGCTACTACGAAGCCGAGCGCTGGAGTGACGAGCACATCGAGGCTTTGCGCCCCTACCTCGCGGCGCTGGGGCGTGCCGGGCAGACCACCGTTTCGGCCATCATGTTCTACGAGCCGTGGGGCGCGCAGTCGCACGACAAGTTCGACCCCATGGTGCAGACCACGAAGAAAGCGGACGGCACGTGGGCTTACGACTACACCATCTTCGACAAGTACGTGGAGCTCTGCGCCGAGTACGGCATAGACAAGCAAATCAACTGTTTCTCTATGGTGCCGTGGGACATGTCCTTCCGCTACTGGGACGAGGCATCGTCCTCGTACGTGAGCCTCACCACCACCACAAGCGCCGACGACTACAAGGAGCTTTGGACGGACTTCCTCACGCAGTTCAAGGCGCACCTTACGGAAAAGGGCTGGTTTGAGAAAACCAACATCGCCATGGACGAGCGGCAGGAGGCAGACATGCTCAACGCGTACAACATAGCCAACTCGCTCGGCTTCAAGATGGCGCTGGCCGGCAACTACCACGCCTCGCTCACCGACAAGCTGCAGGACTTCTGCGTGGCACTGGGACAGGACAAGAAGTTCACCACCGCGCAGCTCGCCGCCCGCAAGGCCAAGGGGCAGATTACCACCTTCTACACAAGCTGCGCCGACGCCGAGCCCAACATCTTCTCCAACTCCTATCCCGCCGAGGCGGCTTTCCTCCCGCTCTACGCGGCGGCAAACGGACTTGACGGATACCTGCACTGGTCGTTCATCAACTGGGACGAGCACCCGCTCACCGACAGCCGCTACACCATGTTCGGCGCGGGCGACACCTACTGCTACTACCCCGGCAACCGCTCCAGCGTGCGCTTCGAGCGTCTCATCGAGGGCATACACCAGTACGAGAAAGTACAGATACTCAAAGAGGAGTACAAGGACAACGCGGCGAAACTCGACACGCTGAACATACTGCTGGGACGCTTCACAAGTCCCGCCACGGGCGCGGACTGCGGGGGCTACGTGGACGACATCGAGGCTTTCCTCAACGGGCAGGAAGTGGAGATTAACGAGCAGAAGGACCTCACCACAGGCTACTACCACCTTGTGAGCAAGGCCACAAGCCGCACGGAAAACCTCTACAACGACGCCTTCCTCTCGGGCAACACGTACAAGTACACGCTGCAGTCCGACACGAAGGTGAACACCAACAACGGCATCTGGCGCGTCACCGTGAAAGACGGCGGCAAACTCGGCGTGGTGAACGGGGACGGCCAGCCCATCGTGGCAGGCAACAGCAACAACAGCGGCATTGCCGGCACTTTCTCCGAGCTCAACATAGCGCAGACCACCGACGCGGGCGAGTACCGCTACTACTACTTCGCCGAGGCGCTCAACTGCACCAACGGCGGCAGCTACTACAAGGTTAACGGCGTGGACTACCTCACCACGTGGGAGGACGGCGGGGCAACCGCCGACGACAACTTCTGGCGTTTCGAGCCCGCCGACACGGTGGGTAAGAAGGTTTACGCCGTCTCCATCACGGACAACGCCGATGTCTATGTGGCCTACAAGCACGGAAGCGTGACGGAGAAAGCCTTTGACGGAGGCTTCTTCCTCGCCGACGGCGACATCACCGCCGCCCAGCTCACGGCGGGCATTCTCTCGGGCACGCTGACCAGCGCAAACATCAGTGTGGAGGACGATACGGTAAAGGTGACGCATATCGTCACGCCCGTGGCTCCCGAGAGCCAGGACCTCTTCAACACGAGCAAGGGCGACGGTGTCATACCGCCCTACCGCATCCCCGGCGTGGCGGTGTGCCAGGACGGCCGCCTCATCGCCACCGCCGCGCGGCTTGTCTGCGGCACGGACCCGGGCTTCGGGCAGGTGGACGTGGTGTGCCGCACCAGCGACGACAACGGAAAGACATGGAGCGACATACGCGAAGTGGCGGTGGGCACGGGAAAGACTTCGGCCACGGAAAACTACTTTGACACGGCGTACGGCGACCCCGCCGTGGTGGCGGACCGCACCAGCCAGGAGGCGATAATCATCGCCGTGGCGGGCTGCACCTACTACCCCAGCGCCAACACCACGCGCTCCAACCCCAACCTCGTCGCGCTCATACGCAGCCACGACAACGGCGAGACATGGGACACCCCCACCGACATCACCGAGCAGGTGTACAGCCTCTTTGACGAGGACGGCACCATACAGGCGGCCTTCGTGGCGGGCGGGCGCATCTTCCAGAGCCGCATCGTGAAGACGGGCAAGTACTACCGCCTCTACGCCGCGCTCTGCGCGCGCCCGGGCGGCAACCGAGTCATCTACTCCGACGACTTCGGCGCGACATGGCACGCACTCGGCGGCGCAGCCGCGCTGCCCGTGCCCGAGGGCAACGAGGCGAAGTGCGACGAGCTGCCCGACGGACGCGTCGTCGTGACGAGCCGCACGAGCGGGGGGCGTTACCTCAACATATACACCTACACCGACACCGGAAGCGGCGAGGGGCAGTGGGAAAGCGCGGTGAAATGCACCTTCCCCGGCTCCGGACTCACGCCGGGCAAAAACGACTGCAACGGCGAGATGCTTGTGCTGCCCGTACAGCGCAACAGTGACAAGAAGGACATGTACCTCGCCCTGCAGTCCATCCCCACGGGCGACAGCCGCACCAACGTGGGCATCTACTACAAGGAGCTTACCGACGTGGCCGACCTTGACAAGGTGACCGATTTCGCCCTCGACTGGAACGGCTTCTGCCAAGTGAGCAATACGGCCTCGGCTTACAGCTCGATGGAGTGGCAGAAAGACGGCAACATAGGCTTCATCTGGGAGGAGACGCTCACGGGCTGGGGAAAGCGGGCCAACCCCGTCACGACGAGCTTCCCCACAGGGGACGGCACGCACAACTTCGACGGGTACGACAACCTTTACGCGCCCTTCCCGCTTGAGTACATCACCGGCGGGCAGTACACCCTCAATGCGGACGTGTCGCGCGGCGCCTTCCTGAAAGACTACTTCACCGGCCTTGCGGACGCCAGCGCCTCGCTCTCCGACGAAACGAAGGCGCGGGTGAAAGCCGCCGCCGCCAATCTCTCCGACGAGCCGTCCACGGAAAGCGTCGACCGCATCTACTCGCTCATAGCCGGCGAAACGCCCGCCGACCCGTGGGACGGCCAGACCGTGACGCTGACCAACGTGCAGAAAAGCGGCACGGAGTACGCGCTCTACGTGGACACGGACAACAAGCTGAAGGTTTCCTCCTCCACGGCAAATGACCTTGGGGTGGCCGCGCAGTTTGACTGCACAAAGACCGCAAGCGGAAAGTACACTTTCTTCAACGCCGCCGCCTCGCGCTACATGATATGGCGCGCGGGCGACAGCCAAAACTACGGCTACAACAGCAACACGGGCACGCTTGAAAGCTACGACGCCACCTACTGCGACTGGACAGCCAACGACGCCAGCGGCAGCATCGACGGCACGTACTATCTCGTGAGCAAGCGCAGCAACGGCACGACGGACGGCTCGCTCATCTTGATGGCGACGGGGATCTTCGACTCCTACAGCGCGGTGGCCGGCCTTTCCGACAAGTTCTCCAACCTTTTCCGCGTGGACGTGGTGGACAAGAAGACAGGTGTCTCCACCGCCGCCACCGCCGCCGACACGCGCCCGTCCGCCATATACGACCTCTCAGGCCGCCGCGTGCAGCGCCCGGGACACGGCGTGCACATCGTGAACGGGAAAAAGAGGGTGTACTAATGTCCTTATGACTTTTTCCGCCCCGCCCCATCCGCCGCCATACCGCTGGCGGGGACGGGCGCGGGACGGCACCGGCAAGGCGGGGGTTGCGCAAGAAAAAGGCGCGGCTCCCGCCTTCGTCATGCCGCACGGCGGAGAAAGCGCGGAAAGTGGCTAACTTTGCGCCGCACGCACGCCCCGCTGCGGAAAAGCCGGGGCGGGAGGAAAGGAGAAAAGATTAGAGAGAGAGAGAAAGAGAAAAGAATGAAAGCAATGGTTTTCGCGGCGGGACTGGGCACACGCCTCAAGCCGCTCACCGACACAATGCCAAAAGCCCTCGTCCCGGTCAACGGCGAGCCGCTCATCGACATCACGCTGCGCCGCCTCGCACAGGCCGGCGTAACCGAGGCTGTGGTGAATGTGCACCACTTCGCCGCCAAGCTCAAGACGCACATCGCCTCCCGCCACTACGGCCTCGCCGTGCGCGTGTCCGACGAGAGCGCCGCCCTGCTTGACACCGGCGGGGGGCTGCGCCGCGCCGCGCCGCTCTTCACGCCGGGCGACGACCCCATACTCATCCACAACGTGGACATTCTCTCAAACGCCGACCTCCCCGCGCTGCACGCCGCCTGCGCCGGGAGCGGCGACGACGTGGCGCTGCTGGTGAGCGAAAGGCAGACGCAGCGCTACCTGCTTTTTGACGACGACATGCTGCTGCGCGGCTGGACCAACACGGCCACGGGTGAGGTGCGCAGCCCCTACCCCTCCCTGCCGGTGGAGAGGATGCACCGCCTGGCCTTCTCGGGCATACACTGTTTCGCGCCGCGCTGCTTCGGGGAGATGGAGGGCTTCCCGGAGAAGTTCCCCATTATGGACTTTTACCTCTCGCGCTGCGACCGCCTGCGCATCAGGGCGGCCGTGCAGCCGGGCCTGCGGCTCCTCGACGTGGGGAAGCAGGACACGCTGCGGCAGGCGGAAATCTTCGCCCGCTCGCTCTGACCAAACGGAAGCGTCTCCCCGGCGTTTTGCGGAAATCCGCCCGCAGACGCAAAACCGGAGTGTAAGCAAAAGCGGCTTTTTTCTGACATTTTGAAAAAACGGCCGCATTTTCGCCCATTTGCATTCCGCCCAAAAATGTATTATCTTTGTACTACAAGATAGGGACATGCCGCGAGGAATGTCCCT